>CBIHLH010000005.1:0-53440 GCA_966210405.1 uncultured Marinobacter sp. | reverse complement strand
GTATAAGAAATACTTATCAAATTTGCGATATTTTTGATTATCTTTATTAAAAGTGGGGGGCTAGGCTAGAGGTTAATCACGAAGGAGGAACCCATGGCACAGTCGCACGCGCTTTACATCGGTGGAGAGTGGATCGCGGGGGAAAACGTCGCCCTGCCGAACCAGAATCCGTCGGACCTTAACGACATTATCGGTTATTACGACCAGGCAAGCGCCGGCCAGGTCAAGCAGTCTGTCAGGGCTGCCCTGGAGGGCCAGAAAGCATGGGCCGCCACTGGCCTTGAGGCCCGTTACAGCGTATTGATGGCCATTGGTGACGAGCTCATTGCCCGCAAGGATGAACTGGGTGAGCTGCTGTCCCGGGAAGAGGGTAAACCGCTGGCGGAAGGCAAGGGTGAGGTCTATCGCTCAGGCCAGTTCTTCCACTATTACGCGGCCGAAGTGCTGCGGCAGATTGATGACCGGGTTGCTTCTGTACGGCCCGGCGTTGAAATAGAAACCCGCCGAGACCCGCTGGGTGTCGTGGGTGTGATCAGCCCCTGGAATTTCCCCATGGCGACCGCGGTCTGGAAGATTGCCCCGGCCCTAGCCTTCGGCAACGCGGTGGTATTCAAACCCGCGAATCTGGTGCCGGCAAGCGCCTGGGCGCTGACCGAGATCATCAGCCGTCAGGGACTGCCTGACGGTGCCTTTAACCTGGTCACAGGCAGTGGTCGCGAGGCCGGTGAAGCGTTAATTACCAGCCCCGATATCCACGCAATCACCTTTACCGGCTCCCTGGAGGTTGGGCGTCGCGTGGCTGCTGCCACGGCCACCAACCTTGTGAAATGTCAGCTTGAGATGGGCTCCAAGAACGCCCTGATCGTTTTGGAGGATGCGGACGTTGACCTGGCGGTGGAGGCTGCGTTCGCCGGGGCCTATTCCGGCTCCGGGCAGAAATGCACCGCCTCCTCCCGACTGATTGTTGCCGATGCGGTACACGATGAGTTCGTGGCGAAGCTGACCTCAAAACTCGCAGCGGCAACCGTTGGCCCGGCGCTGGATGGAAGCACCGTGATTGGGCCGATTGCCAGTGAAAGCCAACTGGCGGCTAATCGTCGCTGGGTGGATGTGGCGCTGCAGGAAGGCGCAACCTTGGCCTTCGGCGGTGATGACGTGGATGTCGGGCGGGAAGGCCACTACATGCAACCGGTGCTGTTTACGGACACCACCAACGACATGGCCATCAACCGTGACGAAGTGTTCGGGCCGGTGGCTTGTGTTATCCGGGTTCCGGATTACGAAAGTGCCCTGACTACCCTGAACGATACCAACTACGGCCTGACGGCCGGCCTGATGACCCGTTCCCTGCAGCGTGCCAGTGACTTCAAGGCCCGAGCCGAAACTGGCTGCGTGATGGTCAACCTGGCCACGGCCGGCACCGACTACCACGTGCCGTTTGGTGGTCGTAAGGATTCCAGTTTCGGCCCTCGTGAGCAGGGACAATACGCCCGGGAGTTCTACACCGTGGTTAAAACCTGCTACACCAAGGCTTGAGGAATCCCACCATGTCACAGTCTGTTCTGACCATCGACGGCCTACAGTATTCCAACTGGTCGAGGGCTATCTTCGAGCAAATGCGGGAGGGGGGTGTTGATGCCGTACATGCGACCCTGGTGTATCACGAAAACTGCCGAGAAACCCTGCTGCGTTTTGGGGAGTGGCAGCGCCGCTTTGAGGAACATGCAGACCTGATCATGCCGGTGCGGGAAGCCTCGGATATTGAGCTGGCGCGGGAAAGCCATCGAGTGGGTGTTTTCTTCGGTGCCCAGAACTGCTCACCGATCGAGGATGATATCGACCTGGTAGCCATTATGCGCCGGCTGGGGCTGCTGATCATGCAGCTCACCTACAATAACCAGAGCCTTTTGGCCTGTGGCTGCTACGAAACGGAAGACAGCGGCATTACCCGGTTTGGCCGGCAGGCGATCCGGGAAATGAACCGGGTGGGGATGTTGGTTGATATGTCCCACAGCGCTGAGCGCTCTACGCTGGAGGCCATCGAGTTGTCAGAACGGCCGGTGATTATTTCACACGCCAATCCTGCGAGCTTTCATCCGGCCAAGCGTAATAAGTCTGACACGGTGTTACGTGCCATTGCGCAAAGTGGTGGCCTCCTCGGCTTCTCGGTGTATCCGTTTCATCTGAAGAACGGCCCGGACTGCACGCTGGATGATTTCTGCGGCATGGTGGCTGATACCGCCGAGCTGATGGGGATTGATCACATCGGGATGGGCACGGATTTATGCCAGGCCCAGCCGGAATCGGTGCTGACCTGGATGCGCAATGGCCGCTGGACCAGGGCCATGGACTACGGCGAGGGCAGTCAGGGAAATGCAGGCTGGCCGTCACCGCTGACCTGGTTCAGCGATAACCGACACTTTCCCGCCATTGTTGAGGGGTTGCGTCAGAAAGGTTTTAACCACGAAGACATCGAGAAGATCATGGGCCGGAACTGGCTCAGGCAATTGACCGAGGGCACGCGGCCAGCCTCAGGCACCGTGTTCTGAGTACTCACTGTTCCAACAACAAAAACAGGTAATCGTCATGACAAATGCAGCCAGCTCCACCGCGATCCCCGAAACGGGCATCAGGCGCTTCGGCGACCCGATTGTTCTGGTCCTGAGCGTCGGTTTCATCCTGCTTTTTCTTGGTTTATCACTGTATGACATCGAGTGGACGGCCGGTCTGATCAGCGAGGGCTTTGCCTGGACGGCCAAGTACCTCGGTTCCTATTTTCAGCTTCTGTTGCTGCTCACCTTCCTTATCGGTTTGGGGGTGGCGGTTTCGCCTGCGGGCAGCGCCAAGGTTGGCAATATGGAATCGCCGGAGCTGAGTACGTTCAAGTGGCTGGCCATCATCATGTGTACCCTCCTTGCCGGCGGGGGCGTTTTCTTTGCGGCCGGCGAGCCGGTGTATCATTTCGTGGTTACGCCGCCGGTGTTTGATACCGCAGCGGGCACGGCAGAGGCGGTGGCGCCGGCCCTGGCGCAATCGTTCATGCACTGGGGGTTTCTGGCCTGGGCGATCCTGGGAACGCTGTCTGCCATCGTTCTGGCTCACGCTCATTATGTGAAGGGGCAGCCGCTGCAGCCAAGAACCCTGTTGTACCCGGTGTTTGGTGACCGTGTGATGCATGGGTGGTTCGGCGCCTGTGTCGATTCCGCCTGTGTGATCGCTGTTGTTGCCGGAACGGTCGGCCCGATCGGGTTTCTTGCGACCCAAGTCAGTTTTGGGTTGCACGAACTGTTTGGTTTCCCCGAGGGCTATGGCACCCAGTTAGTCATTCTGGTGGTACTTGCCGCCGTTTACGTGACCTCCGCCATGACGGGCATTCACCGTGGTATTCAGATGCTCAGTCGCTTCAATGTGTTTCTTGCCCTGGCGATCGCCGCCGTCATCTTTGTTTTCGGCCCCACACTGTTCCTGACCAATGCCTACACCCAGGGGTTCGGTGAATACATCAGCTCTTTCTTTGCCATGGCAACAGTGACCAGCGTGACGGCCGAGGGCTGGTGGATGCAGTGGTGGACGGTATTCTTCTTTGCCTGGTTCCTCGGTTATGGACCGTTGATGGCCATTTTCGTCGCCCGTATTTCAAGGGGGCGTACCATCCGGCAAATGATTCTTGCGGTATGGGTGATGGCGCCGGTGGCTACGACGATCTGGTTTACCTTGCTCGGTGGGTCCGGCATTTTCTATCAGCTCACCGGGGTGATTGACCTGGCCGAAGCCCTCAATAAGTTCCAGTTTGACGTGGCAACACTCACCATTGCCGAAGCCTTGCCAGGCGGATCCATGATGGCACTTGCGATCCTGTTGCTGACCACCATTTTTGTGGCTACCACTGGTGATTCCATGAGTTACGCCATTGCCGTCGTCAGTGCCGGTCACGATGAGCCGGAGCCCGTTGTCCGTGCCTTCTGGGGTGTGGCTATGGCACTGATGGCGGCGGTGTTACTCTACATGGGAGCAGGTCAGATCAGCGCCTTGCAGCAGTTCATTGTGATCACTGCGATACCGGTTTCGCTGATTCTTCTGCCATCGCTCTACATCGGCCCCAAATCAGCCTACGCTATGGCACGGGAGCAGGGTATCGTTGCTGCCAGGGGCGAAGTCGCCCTCGTTGGTGCAACCACCGGTTCGTCCGGGCACTCGGGAGTCTGAATCGTGGCAGTCCGGTCAGATATAAAGTCCGAGTTGACGTTACGTCCCTCTGACCAGGTCATGAATCTGGTTCGGCTCGGAAGCCTTCATGCCAGCCGGCTAAGCTTCTCCCGCAGCCTCGTTCGCCAGATGGCCCGGGAGGACTGGACAGTAACAAACGTGCGTTTTGAGCTTGATGCCGAGGGCCACGGTATTGTCATTTACCGTCTGAAAACACCTCATCATACCTACCATGGGGTGGTGTTTTCCCAACAACTGGCCCCGGAGCGTCGGTCTGACCGGGTGATTGCCGAAGCCTGGGACGTGACCTTCGCCCTGTTGGAAGGGGAAGTGGAAGACAGCCTGCTGGAACAGATGGCGGCGAACGTACCGCTGCAGGAAGCCGGCCGGCAGCATCCTCGGTTGCTGGTGCTGTCCCGTGCCAACAAAAGCCTGAGAAATTTCAGCCATTTTGTTGATGCCCTGGCGGCAGGTCGGCAACCAGACCCAGCCTGGTTAACCCGGGTTGGCTATCTTTACCGCACTACCGCAGTCTATGGTAATGGCAAATTTGGCATTGCTGATTACGCTCGTCTGCAAAACAACCCGGATTTCAACCGGCCTTTTTCGGCACAGATGTTTGCGGTTTACCTGTTGCGTCACTTTTCGGTCCAGCAGGTGGAGCATCTCGCCCAATGCCGTTCGCCGGAACGTGCCGTTGCCCTGCACCCGTCGTTGCAGCGTTACCTTGGCATTGGTAACTCCACGGGTCTTGGTATGGCGCCCTTTCTGATCAACCACCCCCAACTGATCCAGCAATGGGTTTGTTGTCGTGAGCGGGCACTGGCTTACGCCCGTGAGCAACTGCCCAGCGAGGCCAGCCGTCGCGAACTTCTGTCGTTATTGAGCCGGGCGCACTGGCACTTTGCGGAGACTGTGACAGAAGATGCTGAACAGACCCACCGCAATGAGGGCACTGTTGTCTCCATTGAGTCGGTGATCGAATGGCTGCAAAGGACCCCGGCCACGCCCGGCCTCTGGAACGATTTGCTGGCCTGGGCCGACGAGCAATGCTCGCTGGAGGCACAGGAATTGATTAATACGCTGTTGATTGAACTTTATCCAGACCTGATCGACACGGTGGAAAACCAGCTTGGCTGTGAGGAAATACTCGAGCTTCAGCCGGAAATGCGCGCCGTGACCCTGAAGCAGCACATCGAGACCCGCTTCGCCTGGGCGCTGGATTATGATCCCAAAGACCCCGACCACCAATACTGGTTCTGGTACCGCTCGGCGGAAAAAGAGGAGCCAAGGCTGGGCGTACGCTCGACTGAACCCGGGGTCGAGAAAGAGATGCCTCTGGCTATCGGGCCCCGGATTTACCGGACGCATCAGCTACTGGATGCCTTTCTGGACCGCTGTCCCCGTGGCTCCGTGGTGGAGTTCCTGATGGCGCATCCGCGCCAGAAGGAATGTGTGCGTCGTATCCAGACCATGGCGAATACTCCCTACGGTGAAATTCAGGCGAACCTCTGGCACAGGGACATGAAGCCCATACACTTGCTGCGGACCAAGCTGTCGTTTTTCGGCGCCAGCCGGTTTGATCCCAAATCTGATCGTTGGGTCAGGGTAACCCTGTTCCAGGGCGCCCCCCTGTTTTGCGAACTGTTCAGTGATCATGGCACCGACAAGGCACGCCTGGCGGAGCTGGACGACTGGAGTTTTCCCGTACAACCCGATCTGGATGCGCAATGAAAGTCTCATTCAACGAATTGCAGGGCATCGGCCGCAAAGCCTTTATCGGTATTGGTTTCGCCGAGGGTGACGCCATTGATGCCGCCGAAATGGTGGCCTGGATGGAAGCCCATGGCCTTGGCGGCGTTGACGCACTGAAAAAAGGCCTGCGGTTTCTTTTGACCGAGGATCAGGATGAATCGCCGACGCTGATCTACCAGGATGCCGACTTCAGTGTGCTGGATGCGCATAACCACAGCATTCTGGGGAATGCCAGCCTCGCTGTGGAGCTGGGCTACGCCCGGGCCCGGGCCAGGGGGCTATCCATCACCAAGGTTCGTCATTGCCATAATCGCATCCTGATCATTGGTTACCTGTCCAGGCTCGCCCGCCGGGGTATGAACGTGACCGCCTTCTGGCGCAACGCGCACAACCCGTTGGCGGAGCTTGTGGTCGGGTTCAGGGCCGGCCACCCGGTTCCCGAAATCTGCTTCTACAGCCTGGAGGAGGTTCCTGAGGACACTGAGAAAAACGACGGTATCACCCTGATTATGGCGAACCATGTCGACTTGCTGCCAAGCCTGCGCTCAGAGTATGCGCTGACCAACCTGATGCGCCAGACCGAGGAAGACCTGGAAAAGCAACGGAACCGGGCGCTGGTTGAAGGTATGGAGGTGGACGATGAGCTTTGGCATAACCTCAAATCCCTGGCCGACCGACTACTGGTTGAGGCGACCGATGCGTCCCGGAGCGGTGCTGGTGCAGGTACCAGCGACAACGACTGAACAGAGAGCTATCGATGACTTCCAACACCACCATTACGCCGATTGCAACGGAGCTGCCACGCTCAAAAGCGCCCCTGGAATGGGCGGTTAGCGCCAACGGCATTCTTTTTACCGCCCAGATTCCGATCGATGCCAGTGGCCAGGTGGTTGCTGGTGGTATTGAGGCCCAGACGCGGCAAGCCATGGAAAACCTCAGGCACACGCTGGACTGTGCCGGGGGTGGCATGGCCAGCCTCACTCAGGCCCTTATTTATGTGACCGACCGGGACCATCTCGGAACGGTGAATCTGGTCTACGCGGAATACGTCGAAGCGCCTTATCCCAACCGGGCAGCGGTTATTGTCTCAGGGTTTGCGCGGGAAGAGATGCTGGTCGAGATTGTAGCTTACGCTGCCGTTGGCGCGGCCGTATAACGTTTTCGTAAGCAACCTTACTTGATGTGGGGCGCACGTTTATGGAGGATGAATCCCTGAAATTCAACGGACTTGAAAGCGAGGTTGATCATGTCACTGAAAGACGAACTGATCCGGAAAGCCGAAGCCCAGTTGGATACGTGGGAGAAAGAAGCCGATGCTCTGGAGGCTGAAGCCGAGGCCAAAGAGTCTGAAGCCGAAAATCAGAAAGCCAGCGCCGATATCCAACAAAGCGCCTCCGACGCCCTGCGTTCGGTACAGGATAAAATCTCAGACGGTCGGAAAAAGCTCGATGAGATCAAACAGAGCGGCGAGGATAATGTTGAGTCGGTTCGCGGGAAGCTGGCAGATCTGGTTGGGCCCTCGGGCAAGCGTTAGCCCCCTGCTACGTACCCGGTTCGTTGCCTAGGCCAGACGGATACGATAACGAACGACGCCCACATCCTCTTCCCGGATCCATTCAATCCGGTGACCAGTGATTTCGCAAAGAGCCTGTAAGTCCTTGCGGCCACTGGGGTCGTCGGTGAGCAATTCCACCTGTGTTCCACTTGGTAAACCCTGGGTACGCTTTTTGAAGCGCAAGATGGGAAGAGGGCACACCAGGCCGACGGCATCGATCTGGTGTATCCCTGTCTGATGGGCTTCGGACTGATCAGTCAAGCCGGACACTCTCGGTACTGGTTTGTTCGGCTGAGGACCATGCGAACTGATTCAGAACGACCGGGGCAGCAAAGGCAATCACCAGGGCTGCAACAAATGCAGACATCATAACCTTCATGAAGACCCTCCCTTACCCTGTTTGGATTCGACTTCGGCCACCCACAGATCGTGGTGCTGGCGCGCCCATTCCACATCAACCTGGCCGTTACCCATGGCATCGAAAGCACCTTCCATGCCGACCGAACCTATGTAGATGTGCGCAATAATGGCCACCATCATCACGAAGGCGACAATGGAGTGCCAGATGTTGGCAAGCTGCATCTCCTCGTGGGGCGCAAGCCTGGTCGGAAGACTTGTTCCAAGAATGCTGTTGATCACCGCAAAAGTGTCCGCAAACATCGGCAGTTGGAACGGGAACAGCAGCGACAGCCCGGATAACGATACGGAAAAGCCCATTATCATCACTGTCCAGAAAACGATCTTCTGGCCAGCGTTGAATTTCTTGGCGGATGGATGGCCTTTGCCAAGAATGCCGCCGCCTGCCTTGAGCCACTGCCAGTCCAGTTTGTTGGGAATATTGTGGGCAACCCACATGACGAACGTCATGATCAGACCCAGCATAAAGGCCCAGGCAACGTTGTTGTGGAGCCACTTTGAACCGGCCGCCAGCGTTGCAAAAACCTCTGGCCCAAGGACCGGAATCAGGAAGCTTCGCCCCATCAGAGTGATCAGACCGGTGAGACCCAAGGCAATAAATGAACCGGCCAGCAGCCAATGGCCAAAGCGTTCGATAGCCTTGAAGCGCTGGATCGTTGTGCCGGCAGGTCCGCCATCAATTTTGATTCTACCCCGAACGAAATAGAACACCGCCAGTAGCGCAATAATGCCGAGGATGGCACTACCGCCGTAGGTAATTACCGGTCCTTCGCGAAGTTTGTACCAGAGTATGCCGCCGTCCTGGATCAGAACCCCGGCAGCCGGTCCCCGTACTTGCGTGGTGGGTTCTATCTTGTTGTAGCGGATGGCGCGCCAGACATCCGAGTCCGAAACGCCGCCCTCGACCCCCAGTGGAGCCGTAATCGGGGCTGCGTTCGAAACGTCTCCAAGGTTCTCGGAGCGGAAGCTGTCATTGAGTTCCAATCGCTCCTGGCGGCGAAGTATATCCTCAAGGGTCTGGGCGCCTCCGGTTGCTGTTCGATCAACCGCAGGGGTTTCTTGCGCCCAGGCAGGAGTAACTAACAGGGTCGCCATTGCAAGGATGGCAGCACCCAATAATTTATAATTCATCAGAGCACTCCAGCGGAATGAACAAAAAGAATTCGTCGCCTCAATCGATTCCGGGGCCCGAAGGCCCCGGAACGATCGGTCTGGCTTAGCCGCCCTTCTTCTCGTAGGCCGTGCCCCAACCCCAGGCGCCGGAACCGAATCCCCGGTTCACCACGCGCTGGCGATAGATGTCCGCCACCTCGTTGCCGTCACCGGCCAGCAGGGCTTTGGTCGAGCACATTTCCGCGCAGAGAGGCAGTTTGCCCTCGGCAATACGGTTGCGTCCATACTTCTGGAATTCGACTGTGGAATTGTCTTCTTCCGGGCCGCCTGCACAGAAGGTGCACTTGTCCATCTTGCCCCGGCTGCCAAAGTTGCCCGCTTGCGGGAACTGCGGCGCACCGAACGGGCATGCGTAGAAGCAATAGCCACAACCGATACACAGGTCTTTGGAGTGCAACACGATGCCGTCTTCGGTCTGGTAGAAGCAGTCCACCGGACAGACGGCCATACAGGGCGCGTCTGAACAGTGCATGCAGGCTACCGAGATCGAACGCTCGCCAGGCTTGCCATCTTCGATGGTCACCACGCGGCGGCGATTGATGCCCCAGGGAACCTCGTGCTCGTTTTTACAGGCCGTTACGCAGGCATTACATTCGATGCAGCGTTCGGCGTCGCAAAGGAATTTTGCTCGTGCTTTGCCTTCAATAGCCATGGTCTACACCTCTTGTCATGCCGGCATGATCGCGCACAGGGTCGCTTTGGTCTCTTGCATCTGCGTGACCGAATCATACCCATAGGTTTGAACAACGTTTGTCGATTCACCAAGAACGTAGGGGTCCGAGCCTTTCGGGTATTTGTCCCTGAGAGACTTACCCTGGTAGTGCCCGCCAAAGTGGAATGGCATGAAAGCCACGCCTTCGCCCACGCGTTCCGTCACCATGGCCTTGACCTTGATGCGTCCGCCTTCAGGGCCGGCTACCCAGACATCGTGGCCGTCCCGGATGTTCAGGTTGTTGGCATCGCGCGGATTCACCTCGATGAACATCTCCTGCTGAAGTTCTGCCAGCCAGGGGTTGGAGCGCGTTTCATCACCACCACCTTCATACTCGACCAGGCGGCCGGAGGTCAGAATGATGGGGAAGTCCTTGCTGAAGTCCTGTTGCTGGATAGTCTCGTACAGGGTTGGCACCCGCCAGAAGGTTTTGTCCTCGTAGGTCGGATAGTCCGCCACCAGATCCCGGCGGTTGGTATACAGCGGCTCGCGGTGCAAGGGTACCGGATCGGGGAAGTTCCAGACGATTGTCCGTGCCTTGGCGTTCCCGAAAGGCGCACACTCGTGCTTGATGGCAACCCGCTGAATACCACCGGATATATCGGTTTTCCAGTTGGTCTCCGGTCCGGCGACGGCATCGATAACCGCCCGCTCTTCCGCCGTCAGGTCTTTGTCCCAGCCCAGATCCATCAGCATCTGCATGGTGAACTCGGGGTAGCCGTCCTTGAGTTCGGAATCCTTGGAGTAAACGCCTTCGGCCAGCAAGTTCTCGCCGTTACGCTCAACACCGAAGCGGGCGCGGAAAGTGAGGCCGCCCTTGGACACCGGAACCGACATATCGTAGAGATTGGGTGTGCCCGGGTGATTCATTTCCGGGGTTCCCCAGCACGGCCATGGCAGACCATAGACATCACCGTCGCAGGGGCCTCCAACGGCGCGCAGGGAGGTCTTGTCGAAGTGATGCTGGTACTTCATGTGTTTCTTGAGCCGTTCCGGTGACTGGCCGGTGTAGCCAACGACCCACATGCCATGATTGAACTCCCGGGTAATATCCTCCACCACCGGTTCGTCACCCTCAATCGCGATATTGCGGAACATGCGATCGGTGAAACCGAACTTGTCCGCAAACAGTTTCATGATCTCGTGATCAACCTTGGATTCGAACAGGGGCTCGAAGACTTTTTCTCGCCATTGCAGGGAACGGTTGGACGCAGTCACTGAGCCGGAGGTTTCGAACTGTGTGGTCGCGGGGAGGAGGTAAGCGCCCTCTTTGCGATCATGCAGCACGGCGGAAACGGTAGGGAACGGATCGACCACAACCAGCAGGTCGAGCTTTTCCATGGCCTCCTTCATTTCCGTCATCCGGGTCTGGGAGTTGGGCGCGTGGCCCCACAGCACCATGGCCCGGGTATTGTCCGGCTGCTCCAGGTTTTCCTTGGCTTCCAGTACGCCGTCAATCCAGCGGGAAACCGGAATACCCTTCTCGTTCATCATGGCGCGGGATTTGCCGTCCTTGTCCCAGACCGCAAAGCGGCCTTTCAACCAGTCCAGGTCCTCTTCCCAGACTCGCGCCCAGTGAGCCCAGGCACCGGCACTCAGGCCATAGTAGCCGGGCAGCGTGTCAGCCAGCACACCAAGGTCCGTGGCGCCCTGAACGTTGTCATGGCCACGGAAGATATTGGTGCCACCGCCGGGCACCCCGACATTGCCAAGCGCTAACTGAAGTATGCAGTAAGCGCGGGTATTGTTGTTGCCGTTGTGGTGTTGGGTGCCACCCATGCACCAGACAAGTGCCCCGGGACGGTTGTTGGCCATGGTTCGGGCCACTCTCTCAAGCTGGGCTCCGGGCGTGCCGGTGACTCGCTCCACCTCCTCCGGATGCCAGCGCTTGACCTCCTTGCGGATCTCATCCATTCCGTATACGCGGGTGCGTATAAACTCCTGGTTTTCCCAGTTATTCTCAAAAATATGCCACAAAATCCCCCAGATCAGCGCAACGTCTGTTCCGGGACGGAAGCGGACATATTCATCCGCGTGGGCCGCGGTACGGGTGAACCGGGGGTCACAGACTATGAGGGGCGCGTTGTTTTCTTCCTTGGCCTTCAACACGTGCAGCAACGACACCGGATGTGCTTCCGCCGGGTTGCCCCCGATAATCAGGATGGCCCTGGAGTTGTGCATGTCATTGTACGAGTTGGTCATCGCGCCGAAGCCCCAGGTGTTGGCTACGCCGGATACCGTTGTCGAGTGACAGATGCGGGCCTGATGGTCGGTGTTATTGGTGCCCCAGTAGGCTGCAAATTTACGGAACAGGTAGGAGCCCTCGTTGGAGAACTTGGCGCTACCCAGCCAGTAGACCGAGTCAGGGCCGCTCTCTTCGCGAATCTGCAACATCTTGTCGCCGATCTCATTGATGGCCTGGTCCCAGGTAATTTTTTGCCACTGACCATTGACCATTTTCATGGGATATTTCAGGCGGCGTTCGTTGTGGGCGTGCTCGCGCACTGCCGCGCCTTTAGCACAGTGGGCACCCAGATTGAGGGGGCTGTCCCACCCGGGTTCCTGGCCGGTCCAAACGCCGTTCTGGACTTCAGCCTCTACCGTGCACCCCACTGAACAGTGGGTGCATACCGATTTTTTGCGAACCACCTCGCCACCACCGGTTGCAGGCGTTGACGCTTCAACCCTGGTGGATGTCAGTGATAATGCAGCGAGGCCACCGATTGTGACACCGGATGTCGCGAGAAATCCACGGCGATCCATGGTCTTGGCAGCGAGGGATGAAAGTAAAGATCCCGTACGGGGGCCTTTCGCTACCCCGTTGGTCTTCTTCCGTAACATGTCACTTACCTCTCTCTTTTTTATTCTCGTTTTTCAGGAACTCAGCCGCTCAGGGGCCTTTCGCAACCTTGGGCGGCCCAATTACCCTCAGAATCGAGCCGATTCAAAATACTTGCGTGTGTGTTCAGTGTCACGAAGACCTCGGCTTTTCGGTGCGTCTGTTTTGACGACCTCGGCCGCGGCATTCGGTACTACTGCCAAGGCAACGGCAGCGGGTGCTGCGGCTGCGGCCAGTCGCAAGAAGCGGCGACGGCTTGTTTCGATTTTCCGGTTGTCCATTGGACACCTCCACCTGGTTTAAGGGGATCCCTGATCCCGGTTACTGAATCGCAAAGGCGTCGGTTTCTATGGCCATGAAAACCCGACCGAGCGAGCCCACAGGCGTGTAGAAAACAGCGCTTTGCGCCTTCTCCAGATCCGTAAAAAACAGCGCCGCCCACTTGGCGAGGTGCGCATCAAAAAAGGCTTTCTGCGATATGAGGTTACGGTCGCAGGGAAACTCGCCGGTTATAATCCCGGCCATGATTTCGCACAACGTGCTCAGGTGGTCCTCGGGCTCGCGTACGTTGCTGCGGGGCTTGATGCCCCGGGCCATAAGGTCGGTTCGCAGTTCGGCCAGCGGCTTTTCGTTCAGAAATCCGGTCAGGTAGTAACTTGCGTATGGAAGGAGCTCGCCACGACTGACGCCGATGAACAGAGTGTTATATTCCCTCTCGGCATCCTGGGGGTTGGTCCGTTCGGCGAGCGCGGCCAGGTTTCTGGACGCGACACCCAGCAGGGTCTCATCGCCCTGCAACGACGCCAGCCCTCTCAGAAGTTCACTGGACGGGGGGGCGCTGAGCAGTGTGCCCAATAATTGATAGAACTGGGCCCGCGCCCGATCCTCCTCAGAGATCGAGCGCGGGCACTGGATTTCCGCAGTGTGGGCCAAGTCGTATTCCTTTTATCCGTTATTATGTTCGGTCTCTCTCACAAGAACCTTTAAAATACTTTAGTACACACTCAAGAATTGTCGAGCAACTGGCTACTATTTAGTCAATAGCTAAAATGCTATTGCGCTAATAGCCAAAGCGCATTCGAGGCCGGAAGCGTGGTTCTGGTTCTGGTTCTGGTTCTGGTTCTGGTTCGTCTTCCCTCGCGTTGTTTTCAGTGTCGGCAGAAGGGTCGTCCGGTGTCTCGGAGCGCCTGGAAGTATCCTCTTGCCCGGGCCCTTGTTGCGGTTCCGGAGCGCTGGTAATTTCGGAAGAAACCGGTTCCGGGATTCCGGCCCGGTCTTCTGGCTGCCCAACCTGTGCTTGCGTGGGCTCATTTACTCCATGGACTTTCTCAATCAGTCCCTGTCCCACCTTGTACACGGTTTTCACCGTCTGACCCGCGGTCGCGGCGGCGGTGAAGTCCTCATCGTAATCATTCAGTCCGTCCAGAACCGCCAACACCGGATTGGATCGCCAAAGCCTTCGAAGAGCCTTGCGGCGGAGAAGTTCGGGAATTTCTTTTCGCATGAAGCCGGTAACATCGGTGCCGATGTCAATGGATTCGGGGTCGGGCAGGCCGTACTTTTCCAGCACGTCGCGTTCAGGCAGGGTCTCGTTGATCGCCAGCTCCCGCTCTTCCGGTGACTCTTCTGGCGACCCTTCCGAAGGCAATTCGGCGGTGTCCGGTGAGGGTGAAGAGGGCGGCTCTGTCATTTTGCCGGCCTCCGCCTTTTTGCGGGACCAACGCTGCCAGCGTGACTCAGTCATCAGTGCACCCCCGGTTTCCTGATGGTGGAGGGGGCCCGGAAAACGTCGCTATCCTGACGAATGCGTGGATCGCCCTTGGCATCCTCCACACCATCAACCCGTATCTCGTCGCGGCGGCGCTTCTTGAATGGCTCTTCCACGTAATGCATGTCGACAAATTCTTTGATCCAGGCCGCAAGGGACTCGGGTATCGGTACCGCCTCGACAATGCTTTCGCCACTGTCCAGCGCGTCCAGAGCATCGTGCGCGCTGGCGGTAATTGTGGTGACGACCCAGCCGGCTGGAGACTGACCGGTTATGTCTCTGTCGAGGATGATCCAGACGGAAGGCTCTTTCATGTTCAGGGACACCAGGTAGCCTTCAACATCGGCCCGGAACAGTTCCATGGTCACTGTGCCTGCATGGTAGTCGACTACCTCGCCGTCCCGAACCAGCTGTTTCCAGTCAGCATCCGGTGCTCCGGGTATTACCGCAACGGGTTTCCAGATTTCCTTTGCCCAGCGGGTAACGCCCGGCGACCGTCGCACCACGGCACCAACCCTTAGTTCTCGTCTCCAGTGTTTGGTTCGGTTACTCATGGCGAATCTCTTATTGTTATAGCTTTAAGCTAGCAGGGGGCAAGATAATTATCCAATTGTCCGAAAGTCGATGGTTATGGCATGCTCAAGGTGAGAGGGTGTTTTTTATAACAACAACGAACAGAGTAAAGTCCCCAATGAGCGCTAAAAAGACCTTATTGTTATGCACCTGTGACAGAACTCAGACTTTTGATTCAGAGGCTCTGAGGGCGGCAGCGGGTGCCGATCAGGTGGTTGCGGCAGATCAGTTGTGTGGCAAGGATATGAAGACCGCAGCCGAGCACCTGGGCGCCCGTAGCGATGTGCTTGTCGCCTGCGGGCAGCAGGCAGCGTTGTTTGAGCGTTTGGCCGAGGATGTTTACGCCGAGACCCGGCATTCCGCGCCACTCAGTACCATGGATATCCGTGATCGCGCTGGCTGGAGTTCCGCCGAGGCCAACCCGAAGCGGCTGCACGCCAAGCAGGCGGCTCTCGTTGCCGCTGCCCAGCTACCGCCGCCCATGGCACCTGCGAAGACCATCCGGTCCAGCGGCATATGCTGCATTGTCGGCCCGACTGAGCAGGCCATTCGTATGGCCGAGCTGGTCCAGGACGAACTGGGGGTGACCTGTGTAGTCAGCGATGCCGGCCCGATCCAGCTGCCCTCGGCGGCTTACGACGTGGCCAAGGGGCAACTGACCGGGGCCTATGGCGCGCTCGGCAATTTCAGGCTCGAATTCGCCGGGCTGCAAACCCTGAATCCCGCTGGGCGTGGGGAGCCGGGATACACGTCGTCGCAGGCTACGGTCCGTAGTGAATGTGATGTATTCATTGACCTGCGTGGCGGCGCCCCCGCGTTCCCCAGCCATGAGAAACGCAACGGGTATTTCTGGGCAGCCCCGGACAAGTCCGGGGAACTGGAGCGGATCGCCCTGACCGCCCGGGAAATGGTCGGTGAGTTTGAAAAGACCGTGTATTTCAGGTTGGAAGAATCCCTGTGCGCGCACTCCCGGGCCAGCAAGACTGGTTGTACCCGGTGCCTGGATGTGTGCCCGACGGAGGCGATTTTCTCCGCAGGCGATCATATCCAGATTGATTCGGACATCTGTGCCGGCTGTGGTTCATGTGCTGCCGTCTGCCCGACCTCGGCGGTCACCATGAATGAAACCCCGTTCGAGGCGCTGGTGAAAGTGATGGATGTTATGGCCAGGGTATATCGCGAGCATACTCGTGAATCACCCCGCCTGGTGTTCCACACCCTGGGGGCCGGAGCCGAGGCGATTGCCTATCTGGCGCGGTATGACGATGGCCTGGCCGATGATCTCGTCCCGCTAGGGCTGGAGCATGTGGATCGGATTGGTCATGCGGAGATCATGGCGGCCCTGGGTGCCGGTTACGCGGAGGTTCTGATTCTGGCGGATAACGAACTGGACCGCCGGGCGGTGGCCGCAGAAGTGGAGTTGGCTCAGGCCATGCTGAAAGGCACCCATAACTCGCCGAGCCGGATTCGGGTGATATCGGCCATTGAACTCTGTACTGCGGGCGATAACGCGGGTCGGGTGAGTGAGCCGGTGTTGCTGGTCGGCGGTCGGCGCGACATCACACGAGTGACGGTCACTGCCATGGCGGGCAGGGTCGATGCGCCGATTCCGCTGCCCAAGGGCGCTCCGTATGGTGCTATCGAAATCGATTCCGACAAGTGCACGCTCTGCCTGGCCTGTGTGTCACTGTGCCCCACCGGTGCCCTGGGCGACCACCCGGACCGGCCAGAGGTTCAGTTCACGGAAAACGCCTGCGTTCAATGCGGTATCTGCCAAAGTACCTGCCCGGAGACGGCCATTACCCTGAAGCCTCAGTTGGATCTGTCGAAGGCGGCGCTTGGCGCCCGGACCCTTCATGGGGAGGATCCGTTTGAATGTATCAAGTGTGGCACGCCGTTTGGTGTCGCCAGTACCATCAACCGGATTGTTGAAAAGCTGGAAAACCAGCATTGGATGTATACCAAATCGGATAATGTCCAGCTCATCAAGATGTGTGACAATTGCCGGGTGAAAGCGCAGTTCCATGGCGAGACTGCGCCCATGGCAGGCGGCGTAAGGCCCAGGGTTCGTACCAGTGATGATTACCGGGACAGTTAAGCAGGCGGGAATTTCCATGGTCCAGTATACCGAAGTGGGAAAAAGTAACCTGATTGGCACCGATGCGCCCCGGCCACAGGACAAGAATCCGAAGGGCGTCGACCGTATCATCGCCATTGCCTCGGGCAAGGGCGGCGTTGGTAAGTCCACCGTGTCTTCCAATCTGGCGGTGGCATTGGCTTCCAAAGGGCTTAAGGTGGGGCTGCTTGACGCCGACGTGTACGGCCCCAGCCAGCCTCGCATGATGGGCGTGTCAGGGCGTCCGTCAAGCCCGGACGGTCATACTATCCTGCCGCTGCGCAATCACGGCGTGACCCTGATGTCTCTGGGGCTCATGACCCCGGGCGACGAAGCCATTGTCTGGCGCGGGCCCATGTTGATGGGAGCGCTGCAGCAGATGATGAATCAGGTGGACTGGGGTCGGCTCGACGTCTTGCTGGTGGATCTGCCTCCCGGCACAGGCGATGTTCAGATGACTCTGAGCCAGAAGTTCTTTGTGGCGGGGGCCGTCGTGGTTTCTACGCCGCAGGACATTGCCCTGATGGATGCGCGCAAGGGCATTGATATGTTCAAGCGAATGGACGTGCCACTGTTTGGCCTGATTGAGAATATGGCGTCGTTTATCTGCGATGGCTGCGGCAAGGAGCACCATCCGTTCGGTCATGGTGGTGCCCGTGCTGAAGCGGAAAAATTGGGTGCACCCTTCCTGGGTGAGATTCCGTTGGATCTGGATATCCGGATCGGTTCGGACGGTGGCGTTCCGATTGTGGTATCGAAACCTGACAGCCCCCAGGCCCGGGCATTCCAGCACCTTGCCGATCAAATTATTGCCTCTGACATGTATGCCCGGGCGGTCCAATGATCGAGTCACCCCGTTTCCCGCCGTTGCTGACCGGCGAAGTGGTGCCCGGCCAGACGGATCCCTTTAATAAGGCTGTCAGCCGGGCCATTGCCGGTGTTGACTCAGGCACTGTGTTCTACTCAGGGGCACCCGATACTCTGCGCGCCGCTTTGGTGCTTGCGCCCGAGACGCCTCTGGAGGAGGCGATTCAGGCCGTTTATGTGGCCCAGATCGGGCTCGCCGAGAGCCTGGGGGCGTTAGCCCCTCCGGAAGTGCCGGTGCACTTTCAATGGCCGGATCGTATCAAAGTCAACGGCGCCTTGTGTGGCAGCGTTCGATTCGCAGTGGATGTGTCAGACCCCAGCGCCTGCCCCAGCTGGCTGGTGATCGGTATAGAAGTGCCTTTTACTCATCTGGGTGGGGAGCCAGGAGAAAATCCCAACCAAACCTGCCTGCACGAGGAAGGCTGCATTGATATTACCCCCATGGCGCTATTGGAAAGCTGGTCCAAACACACCCTTCTCTGGCTGACCTATTTCATGGACAGTGGCTTCGAACGTGTTCACAACGAGTGGCGACCACGCTGCGATACCCTGGGGAAAATGATCGACCAGCCCAAATCAGGTACCTTTGTGGGGTTGGATGAGAAAGGCCGAATGCTGTTGCGTCAGGGTGTTATGACCGAGACAGTGAGTTTGATCGAATTTGCGGAGCATGTATGAAACTGGCCCGAACCCTGCGACTGGATGTGTCCGATGAAAATGTATTTAACGTACCCGCCCCCAGCGGTGAGTGGGCCATCTCGGGCGGCTTTGAGTTCTCCAACTGGACCGAAGCGGACCTGAAGGGTAAGGCCCGCCAGGCCTTCACCAATGGCTGGTACAGCATAGAGTCCGGTGGCCGTGCCAGCTTCGTTGGCGTTTGCAACATCACCGAAGCTGAACTGGAGCAACTGCGCCAGACCCTGGCGCAAACGTTTGTCGAGCATTATGGCGCACCGGATGTGGACGCCGCCTACCCCGTCGCCTGCGAAGAAATCGACCAGATGCGCAGTATGTGCGAGGACTTCGAGGAAAACACCCTGCTGATGGTCAGCCGCACCCTGACCGAACTGGGTGTTGAGGAAACCTACCGCACCCAGGCCCCGCAGGATGCCTCGCTGGAGGCCTTTGCCGTGCACGGCAGCGTCGATTGATTATGGTCGAAAGGCATTACAGCCCGAAGCTGCCGTAGGGAATAAACCGCACCGGGGTTCCCGGCTCTATCTGCTGTGCGCCCTCATCCAGCTCCACCAACCCCTCGGACCAGGCCAGACCGGTTACCCGGCCCGATCCTTCAGAGCCGAAGACCTCAACTTTTCCATCACGAACCCGGGCCCGCAACATCTCGCTGCGCCCCGGCTTCTTGTTCTTGGTAAAGCTGGCGGGCAGGACATAGGCCTGGGGCTCGAACCACTCTCCTCCGGCCAGAAGCGCCATCGCCGGCGCGCCAAAGCGCAGTGCGCAGACCCAGGCGGCCACCGGATTGCCGGGCAGGCCGACTATGGGCGTGCCCTGGAACATGGCCAGCGCCAGCGG
Source organism: uncultured Marinobacter sp. (assembly GCA_966210405.1). GTDB lineage: Bacteria > Pseudomonadota > Gammaproteobacteria > Pseudomonadales > Oleiphilaceae > Marinobacter. The sequence continues at coordinate 33,926 of CBIHLH010000005.1, read as the reverse complement.
GCGGCCCGGTTTGATCGCAATACGCCAGTTGCTGATGTCACCATGGGCTTTCAGGATTTTGGACACGTGATCCTCGTCCCCGGCTGAAATACCGCCGCTGGTCAGGACCAGGTCGCACTGTTCAGCGCCGCGCTCTAACGCGGCTTTGACATCCTCGGCCCGGTCCAGCACATGGCCAAGGTCTACCAGTTCATAGCCGAGCTGTGTCACCAGGGCACTGAGCATTGGGCGGTTGGCATCGTAAATCTGCCAGTCGGTGACCGCTGAGCCGACGGGTTTCACCTCATCCCCCGTGGACAGCACGCCGACGCGCAGGCGCTGATAGACGTCGACCGACTCGACCCCCACACTGGCGAGCACTGAAATCTGGGTAGGCGTCAGCCGGGTACCCGCACAGAGGATGTGATCCGCTATCTCGATGTCTTCACCGGCCTGACGCAAATTGGCCCCCGCTTTTAGCGTGCCGTGCAAATGCAACTGGCCATCGATAACCTCGCAGTCCTCCTCCAGAACCACCGTATCCGCGCCGGCCGGAATCACCGCGCCGGTCAGAATCCGGATAGCATGGCCCTCGGGCACACGCTCCATGTACGGCGCCCCGGCGGCGCTGCGGCCATCCATCAAGGGCAGGGTGCAGGGCACGTCGGTTAAGGGACCCGCAAACGCATAGCCATCCACTGCGGAATTGCTGCTGGGGGGGTGGGCGCGAGGCGCATAAACATCGTTCGCCAGTATCCGGCCATTCACCTGTGACAGCGGAACGGAGCGATCCACGCCCACCACCGGATGCAACCGTGAACGCAGCCGCGCAAGGGCTTCGTCCACCGGCGTCCAGTTCACCCCCGGAGGCAGGGCAAAACAGTCGTTACGAAGCGGTTTCATGGCTCTGCTGTTTGTGCTTCTCTTGGTCATGGCGCTCTTGCGTTCAGAATAAAGTCAGCGATGGCGGATACATCGTTCACATCAAAAACGGGGCCCGAAAAATCCGCGGGATAATCCGCCGCCACTGCAATAATGCTGGCGTCTTCCCGGTATCGGGGCGTATGCGAACACTCCCGCCTGTGCACTTCAATCTTGGGGTGCAAATGGCTTTTGAATCCCTCGACCACAACCCAGTCGCAGGGGCCCAGCCGGGCGAGCAAGTCGTCCAGCGTCGGCTCGTCGGCGCCACGCAACTCGTGCATGATGGCGAAACGCTGTCCGCCCGCCAGGATAACCTCACGCGCTCCGGCCTCACGGTGTTTGTAGCTATCGGTTCCGGGTTGGTCAACGTCCACCCCGTGATGGGCATGTTTGATCGAATTAACCGTTAAGCCCCTGCCGGACAGCTCACGAATCAGTGCGCTGGCCAGGGTGGTTTTCCCGCAGTTTTTCCAGCCCACGATGCCAATAACGTTCACTTCAGGTGCTGCTCCGCCCAGGCCAGATCTTCCGGCGTGTTGATGTTGAAAAAGTCGTCCTCCTCAAAAACCACCAGCGTTTCCCCCTGGGCCTGGGTCCATTGGCGAATCTTGCGGACGCCGTCATTCAGGGCGGCCCGCAGATCGTGCCGCAAGGCAACCTGCCAGCGGCCAAAGGTCGGCTGGGGCACTCGGCCGCGCTCGGGATCCGGCGTGGCGGCCAACACCACCGGGGTATCGTAGCCGGCCAGGCGCTGCGCGAGATCCCGGGGGAAAGACGGGGTATCCGCGGCGACGCTGATCAGCCACTCATGCCCTTGCTCAGCCGCCCAGTCCATGCCTGCGAGCACACCCGCCAGCGGGCCCGGAAAATCGGTGATCGAATCGGCTACCGCGGGCAAGCCCAGATCATCAAAACGGCTCAGGTCGCCGTTGGCGTTCAGCACCACGGCGTCTACCTGCGGCGTGATTCGATCAATCACGCGCTGGATCAATGACTGGTCGCCCAGCATCAGTCGTCCCTTGTCACCACCGCCCATCCGGCTCGCCTGGCCACCGGCAAGAATCACTGCGCACTCCGTCATGCTCTGTTCCTGTCGATCATGGTCCGCTCCAGTCAATCATGCTCAGCGCCTTTGCGTCGCATCTTTTTGTCGTCATCGGGAACCTGCGACAGGTCCTGATCGAACACCAGGCGGTGCTGGCCGCTGAGGCAGGTAAATTTCCTACCGCGCATCCGTCCGATCAGCGTCAACCCGACCTGCCTTGCAATATCGACGCCCCAGGCGGTAAACCCTGACCGGCTGATCAGGGTCGGGATGCCCATCAGTGAGGTCTTGATCACCATTTCAGAGGTCAGGCGGCCGGTGGTATAGAGAATTTTGTCCGCCGCCGGGATGTCGTGCAGGTGCATCCAGCCCGCGATTTTGTCGACCGCGTTGTGGCGCCCGACATCCTCCATGTAGGCCAGGACCTGAAGCCCCTGACACAGCGCGGTGCCATGAATGGCGCCGGTTTCCATGTACAGGCTGGGGGTGTGGTTAATCTGGTAGGAAAGGTCATAAAAGGTGCTGGTATGCACCGGTGTATCCGGCAAGGACAGCCCTTCAAGCCCTGCCATCATGTCACCGAATACCGTCCCGACGGCGCAGCCTGAGGTGCGGGTTTTCTTTTCCAGCTTGTGCTCGACATCCGTCGCATTTGCCGTGCGGACCACCGCGACTTCCAGCTCTTCGTCGTAATCAATCTTCGTGACCTGATCGGTTTCCCTGAGCATACCCTGATTCAGGAGGAAGCCGAGGGCCAGATACTCCGGGTGATCGCCGATGGTCATGGCGGTGACGATCTCCTGGCTGTTCAGGTAGATGGTCAGAGGGCGCTCTTCGATCACGCTGATCGACTTCGATTGGCCGGTTTCATCAACCCCCTCAACCGTGCGGGACAGCCGGGGGTCGGCAGGATTCGGCAAAAGAGGTGTCATCGTCATTTTTCTTGTAGCCTTTTCAGGAACACCGTTAGCTGGACTCTTTACGAAAAGCGGCGGAGATCGGCCTATCTGGCATTCGGGAAAAACAGCTGTTGTCCGTCCACCCTGAAGTCGGCAATCGCTTGCTGACCCTGCTCGGAGAGAAGCCACTTGTGCCACCGCTTAGCCAGATCGTGCTTGAGGTACGGATGCTTTTCCTCGGAGAGTAGCAAGCTTCCGTACTGGTTGAACAGTACGTCGTCGCCTTCAAACAGCAGCGTCAGGTTCTGCCGGTTTTCAAAGGCCACCCAGGTGGCGCGGTCTGACATTACGTAGGCATCCATGGCGGCGGCGGTGTTAAGCGTTGGCCCCATGCCGCTGCCGAGTTCGCGGTACCAGCCCCCATCCGGTTCCACGCCGGCGTTCTCCCACAGGCGCAACTCGGCGCGATGGGTGCCGCTGTCATCGCCGCGTGACGTAAACGGTGCCTCGGCTTCCGCGATAGCCGCGAATGCCTCGGCGGCACTTTGAGCTTCACGGATATTCGCCGGATCCTCGACCGGACCAATCAACACAAAGTCGTTGTACATCACATCGGCGCGCTCGCTGGCGTAGCCATTCTCGACAAAGCGTTGCTCGCCGGCAGTGTCGTGTACCAGGAGGCTGTCGACGTCGCCGCGGCGGGCGAGTTCGAACGCTTGCCCGGTGCCCACCGCCACCACTCGCACCTCGATACCGGTGGCTTCTTCAAACGGCGGCAGGATGGCGTCGAACAGTCCTGAGTTCTCGGTTGAGGTTGTCGAGGCCAGGGTGATGTAGTCACCGGCGTAAGCGCTGGCCACGAGGCCCATGGTGGTCACGCCTGCGAGCACGAGCGCCAAGGTTGTTTTCATCTTGTTATTCTCCTGTTGTGCTTTGAAAGCAACGCTTTACTCGTTCAGCTCTCCGGCAATAAACGCCTGCGCCTCTCGCGAGACGGGCGCGTTAAAGAAGGAGTCGGCGGGGGTATGCTCGCGTACTTTCCCGCCGGAAAGAAACAACACGTCCCCGGCGAGGCGTTTGGCCTGGTGCAGGTCATGGGTGGTCATCACGATGCGCGTTCCTCTCTGGTGAAACTCCCGCACTGCGGCTTCCACGGCTTTAACCGCTGCCGGGTCGAGCGCGGAGGTAGGTTCATCCAGGAACAGCACCGCGGGGGAAAGCACCCACGCGCGTGCCAGTGCAAGGCGCTGCTGTTCGCCGCCGGAAAGCACGCGCGCCGGCGTGTTGGCGCAGGCACTCAGGCCGAAACGCGCAAGTGCGTCAACCGCGAGTTGTTTACGGGTCTTGCCCGGGATGTTATTCACGGCCAGCGCGTGAGTGAGATTGGCCAACGCCGAGCGACGCAAAAGTATCGGGCTCTGGAACACCATCGCCTGGCGTGGGCGCCCCTCGCTCGACCACGATACCCGCCCCTCATCGGGCGGAAGCAGGCCATGAGCCAGTCGCAACAAAAGACTCTTGCCCGCCCCGTTCGGCCCCATCACAAGGGTGGGGCCGTCCCCCGCCAGGGAGAATGAGCAGGGCCCGAACAGCGGCTTGCCCTGGTGGCTGAAAGCGACGTCATCGAAGCGCAGTGACGGTGGCGGAACAAGCGCAGGGGTACCGGTAAGCGGTACGTTCAATGAGGTCATCCGATCCGCCTCTTGGCCACTTCACCCAACAGATAGGCGCCAGCATTAATCAGCATCACCAGCGCCAGCAGCAGGATTCCCAGCCCCAGTGCCAGGGGCAGGTCGCCCTTGCTGGTTTCCAGCACAATGGCCGTGGTCATTACCCGCGTGACACCGTCAATGTTTCCGCCCACCATCATCACGGCGCCCACTTCGGCGCTGGCGCGGCCGAACCCGGCGAGCAGTACGGTCAAAAGCGCAAAGCGGGCGTCCCACAGAAGGGTGGGCATCATGCGTGAGCGCGACATGCCCAGTGAAACAAACTGTTCGCGGTACTCGACCAGAAGCTCCTCGACCTTCTGGCGTGCAAGCGCGGCCAGAATCGGCAGCACCAGCACCACCTGCGCAATCACCATGGCACTGGGGGTAAACAGAAGCCCCCATTCACCTAGCGGCCCGGCGCGGGAGAGCAACAAATACACGGTGAGCCCGGCTACGACCGGAGGCAGTCCCATCAGGGCATTGAGCGCGACAATCATCCCGCCTCGACCAGGGAAGTGCCATAGCGCCACCGCCGCGCCGAGAGGAAACCCCAGCACCGCCGCGATCAGTACCGCCAGGAGCGAAACCTGCAGCGACAGGGCCACGATCTGAAAGAGGGTGGCGTCCAGGCTTAACAGTAGCGATAACGCCATATAAAACGCATTACTTTCCACGGCTGCGTCTCCTTGATATTGAGCATCGTGGCGCTTCCTACTACGCTTTGCACAGCGTACTGGAATTTATGCAGCCAAAAACAGTCTGATGCTTGTCCCGGATGCCAGGAGAGACCGATGCCCCTTCCCGCCTATCTCACAACGGCCGAAATCGCTGAGTATCTGCGCCTGAAAGAGCGCAAAGTTTACGATCTGGTCAGTCAGGGCGTGATTCCCTGCGTGCGGGTGACGGGAAAGCTTCTGTTTCCGCGCCAGAGTGTCGATCTGTGGTTGATGAACCACCTGGAGGGAGACGACTCCGCCAGTGCCCCGACTCCGACAGTGCTGGCGGGTAGCCAGGATCCGCTGCTGGAGTGGGCCAGCAAGGAGAGCGGCACCGAGCTGGCCCTGCTCTGCCAGGGCAGCGGTGATGGCGTACAACGACTGCTCGATGGGCGCGCGATGCTCGCGGGGATGCATATCTGGCACGCTGAAAGCCAGTGCTATAACGACCCGTCCACACTGGGGCTGGGCGGGATGCGCGATCTGGTGCTGATTCGCTGGGCGAAACGCTGGCAGGGGCTTCTTTTAGCCGCCGATAACCCTCATCGCCTGGCACGGCTGGAGGACATCACTCGCTCTGGCATACGCCTCGCGTACCGTCAGCCCGATGCCGGTGTCAGCCACTTGCTGCAGAGCTTGCTCGCCCGCCACGGCATTGATGCCGAGCGCCTTACCTGGGCCGATCACCCGTCGCTCAGCGAGGACGATCTCGCCCTGGCCATTCGCCAGGGCGAGGCGGATATCGGCGTGGGAATCGAGGCCGCTGCGCGGCGACAGGGGCTGGCTTTTATACCGCTGCAACAGGAGCATTTTGACCTGGCCATGCGACGGCGTCACTACTTTGAACCGGCCCTGCAGCGCCTGCTGGCATTTGCCGGTAGCGAGCGTTTTATCCAGCGCGCCGAGGCGCTGGGCGGCTACGATATCAGCGAGTTGGGGCAGGTGGTCTATAACGCGTAAGCGGCGCTACTATATAGGTGAATCACTGAGGATCCTGCATGCCTTCAATACAACAACATCTCGTGAAGGATGCCAGCGGAGCGCTGGGCGATTTAGGCACCTTACTGCCACTGAGCCTTGGGGCGATTGGGTTGGCGGGATTGGCCCCGGTACCGGTACTGCTGGGGTTTGCTGCGTTCTACATTGCAACGGGACTGTATTATCGTTTGCCGATACCGGTACAGCCCATGAAAGCGGTGACTGCGTTGCTGCTGACTACCCAGGTGAGCTCGCAGAGCCTGGTGGCAAGTGGCGTAATGATCGGGGCGATATTGTTGTTATTGGGCGCAACCGGCTGGATTAACCGGGCGGCCCGTCTCGTACCAGGATCGGTTTTAAGCGGCCTTCAACTCGGGTTGGGGTTGTTGCTGGCCGGCATGAGCCTGGATTTGATGGCCACGTCGTTGCCGGTGGGGTTGGTTACGTTGTCGGTGCTGATCATAATCCTGAAGATTTTTCCGAACTTACCGGCGGCGTTGATAGGGCTTAGTGTGTCTGTCGCAATCGGCGCGCTGATCGGGGCGCCAGGACCAACACTTGATATTCCTGGTCCGGTTACCTTCTCGTTGCCTGGGCTGCCAGGCATAAGCGACTGGCAGCAGGGGCTGTCCACGTTGGTGCTGCCTCAGCTGGCCCTCACGTTAACCAATGCCATCTTTCTTACCGCGCTGGTGACAGAGGATTATTTCGGTGAGCAATCCCGTCGCGTTTCGCCAGCCCGGCTTTCGGTGAGTACCGGGCTGGCCAACCTCTGTATGGTGCCGCTCGGCGCACTGCCTATGTGTCATGGGGCGGGTGGTCTGGCCGCGCACTATCGTTTTGGGGCGCGCACCGGCCTGGCGCCGGTGTTACTGGGCACAGGCTTGCTCTTGATCGCTCTGGTACCCGGCGGTCTGTCATTCATAGCGGCCATTCCAATGGCGGGGCTTGGGGCCTTGCTGTTGGTGGCGGCGGTCGAGCTTGCTTTGTCCAAGCGCCTCTGGGCAGCCAAACCGTCTTGCTGGCCTGTCATCGCAATAACCGCACTGGTGACCGTCTGGGCAGACCCATTCTTCGGCTTTTTGGCCGGGGTGGCGACGGAAACCTTTCGGGCTGCCTGGGCGCGTGGGCAGAAGATTGCCTAGAGTAAACGTTATCACCCAAACGATAGGGAATGACGTGGAGGGCAGCGTATGCTGAAGATTCAGAAATACCCCGCTGGCTGGCGGGTACTGCATTGGGTCATGGCGGTGATGGTTCTGACGTTGATACCCGTCGGGCTCTGGATGGCTTCACGGGCCGAAGCAGACATCTGGGGGGCGCTGACGAACACACTGTACAGTGTGCACAAAGCCATTGGCTTCAGCGTGTTGTTACTGATGATCCTGCGGATTGTTGTGAAAATTCGATTAAAGGGCCCGCCCTACCCGGATAACATGCCACGCGCATTGCAGATTGCCGCCAAGAGCGTGCATCACCTGATGTATCTATTGCTGGTGGTAACGCCGTTGTTTGGCTGGGCCGGTGTGACGGCGTATCCGGCCCTGGCCATACTGGGTGATTTCCATCTTCCTGCCATGCCGTTTGTGCCGCAGGACGAAGACCTGGCTGCCCGTCTGTTTTATATACACGGGTGGCTTGCCATAACCCTGGGTGTGCTGATCGTCGGCCATATCGCGGCGGCTTTGCGCCACTTGCTCCGCAAGGACGGTATTTTCAGTCGGATGGTTTGAGCAACCGTCAGGGAGCGAGCCTGGCCCCGGCGCTGAATCGTTACCTGGCGAAGAGTTGGCCCATGTCGGCAAATGCCTTGAACTCCAGTGCATTGCCACAAGGATCGAACAAAAACATCGTCGCCTGCTCGCCCGGCTCCCCCTTGAAACGGATATAAGGCTCAATCACGAATGGTGTATTACGAGCACGTAGCCTCTCGGCCAGCGCTTCCCACTGCGCCCATTCCAGTATGATGCCGAAATGCGGCACCGGCACGTCATGACCGTCGACCGTGTTGGTATGCGCGCTGTCCTGCGAGGCAGTCTTCGGGTGCTCGTGGATCACCAGTTGATGACCGTAGAAGTTGAAATCGACCCAGTGCTCACTGGAGCGACCCTCAGCCAGGCCGAACGTCTCGCCATAGAAATGCCGTGCCGCTGGCAAGTCGTATACTGGAATGGCTAAATGAAACGGGCAAAGTGCCATGGGGCTGTTTCCTGCATGTTGGTGATGAATGAATAGACCATACTCTTATTCAGACAATATGGCAGGGCTCAACCAAAAGGAATTATCAAAGGGCTTTCTATGAACTTACAAACGATCATAGGCAATACCCGCCCGCGCCGCGTGATCGAACGAGCCACAAAAGAGGCTGGCTGGGGCCGGGACATGCCGGAAGGTCGCGGCCTTGGGCTGGCATTCCACCACAGTTTCGTGTCTTACACCGCCATTGTTTTTGAGGTGGAAGTGGACGACGTGGGTGAGCCCGGCCTGCCGCCGGTGGCGCCGGCACCGTTGCTGACATCCTGGGAAACCCTGAAGAATGAGGCGGGAGGCGACGATGCCCGGAATGCCCCCAAAAATTAAAGATCATGAGCGCGAAACTGCCCAGGCCGACCACACCCACTCAGACTGTACGGTTGGCGTACTTCCGCTAAACTGCAGTAAAAGATGATACTTCGGCGGCAAGCTAACCGAGTATCTCGGGCAGCGCAGGGGCGCTATGGAACAGCGGCCATACCTTGCGCTAGACATCCCGAAGACCCTGATTCCGGCCGCTTTCGCAAAAGCGTGGCTGATTAGCGTGAGTAACCAGGAAGGCTGTTTTTATGCACGTGTCCGCCTTTCATAATAAGGCGCAAGTTGTTGTCTGGATCATTCAAAAAATCCAGGGTCTTCTCCGGGTCGCCATCCACCACCAGCAGATCTGCCAGGGCACCCGGTTCTATGCGGCCCAGCGTGCCGGAATAGGGGGCTCTTGGGCCAGACAGAGCCAACAGTTCTCCATTGTGCCCGGTGGCCATCGCCAATGCCGTGAGTGGATCGTAAAAACGCGTCAGCTTGGCCAGGTGGCGTAACTGGTTATGAGTGTTCTGGGGGCTGAACAGAATATCCGTGCCCCAGGCCGTTTTCACATCAAAACGTTGGGCCATCTCATAGGCTCGAACCGTCCCTTCTGCAACCTTCCGCTGCGACTCTCGGCGCTCAGCATCCGGGTACACATTCGAATCTTCGTCCTGCAGGAATGGCTGAAGACTCCACCAGGCACCCTCTCCCGCCATCATTCGCACGCTTTCCTCGTCCGCCAACTGGCCGTGTTCAATGGATTTCACCCCAACTCGCAATGCGCGCTGAATGCCACGAGGCGTGTAAACATGTACAGCGACATAAGTGCCCCAATCACCCGCCGCATCCACAGCCGCACGCAGCTCCCGCTCGGTAAACTGGGTGCTGTCCAGCGGATCGTAAACCGACGCCACACCTCCACCGGCCATCAATTTGATTTGCGAGGCCCCTAACATCAATTGCTCGCGGGTTCGCCGTAGCACCTCGGCTTCACCATCGGCGATCGCCGCCACGCCTTGCCGCTCCTGTTCGCTGAGCGGCGATGCAGACCCGCGGGGCACTTCACGGCGCATACGGAAATCGCCGTGCCCCGAGGTTTGGGAAATCATCGCGCCCGCCGGGAAAATTCGGGGGCCGGACACAATCCCTTTATCAATCGCCTTCTTCAGTGCGAAAGCCGGCCCGCCGACATCCCTGACTGAAGTAACACCACGCATCAGGGTGCGCTCGGCCTCCCGGGCCGCAACCAAGTGCACATAGCCCGCATCCGAGGTCATCGCTTCCACCTGGCTGATAGCGGCCAGCGTTGTGTGCCAATGAGCGTCGATCAGGCCCGGCATAACAACGCGGCCTTCGCAATCGATCACCTCGGCGTCACCGGGGTCTATCCCGCTCGACACGATGGCTTCAATGCGTCCGTTTTTAACGCGGACAGCAGTGCCATGACGCAACGGGCCACCGGTGCCGTCAAACAACTTCAGGTTTTTCAGCAGTAGCGGACGGCTGCCACCTTTGGGCTTCTCACTCAAAACGCTGGGGGCATGCAGCCCGACAAACATGGCCATCACGCCCGCCATACCGCCAATGAACTCGCGGCGGTTGATATCGGCCATCATCCGCTCGTGAAATCGGGACAAAAGCGGCGAACCGCACTGGCAGCCTCCATGGGAGTGATCGTTCGATAACGAGGAAGCCTTGTAATAGAAGGACAACGGGGCCATCAGAAATCTCCTTTTGATGCGCGTCAGAGTATAGACAAAAAGCGCCGAAGGTGTAGGCTGCCGATTGCATCCATGCCGCCGTTAGGCTCCAATAATGCCAAGCCTCCCTCCTGCCCGGACAAGGAATTAGCCATGAAAAGAACCCGCCTGCCCATCATTGCCCTTGCGTCAAGCCTCGTGCTTGCCGGTTGCAGCAATCTTGGCAACCTCACCAGCGTAACCGATGACCCCTGCCAAACCCTGCAGTCGGTGGTTGCAGACTATTCCAGCGGGTTCGAGTCCTATCGGGGCAGTGGCTCCAGTTACCGATTGGTGACCATTTATCGCGCCAAAGAAGAGCTGGTCAGGGGCCACTGTGAAATTTGGGCTTGGGGTGATAAGGAATCTGCCTACACCTGCACTGTGGGCACTCCCAACCGAGAAGTTTCCCAGATACGCTTCGCGCAGGCAGAAGAAAAAATGACTCGATGCCTCGGCACCGCCTGGTCTACTGAGACCGCGATCCGTGAACGAGATGGCAAACCGGCGGGCGAAGTTGTCCGCTTCCGAAACAGCGGCGGTAACAGCCCAATTGTCTCCTTGCACCGGGTAGATGACAGCAATCGCCAGTCGGTCTATCTTTACATCGGATCCGCTGGCCGCGAGACGGAGTAATTCGCGCCTGGCGCATACACGACAAAAGGGTTCAGCTTGAAGCATCTGATCAAATGGACCGCGCTTGCTGTGGCCCTTATCTTTTGTGGCGCAACCCAAAGCGCGGAAACACCGTCTTCCATCACCTTGGAGCATGCATGGCGGGCGGTTCTTGAAAACGATGACCTGCTTGCCGCCAGCCGTTCGGCCAAGGCCCGGGCCGAATCCCTGGCATCGACGGCAAATAACCTGTACCTGCCTCAGGTGGATCTGGTCGGATCCTATACGCGGATCGATTCCAGCATCGAACTCGACGCCCTGGCGCTCAACCCCCTGAACAGCGCGGCAGACACGGTTCCCGGGCAGTTGCTGGTGGATCTGGTTGGCGGGCCCGGCGCATTCAGTACTCCCGTTACCAGCCGCAACATCACCCGAAGCTCCATCAACACCGTCTGGCCGATCTATACCGGCGGGAAGATCACCGCAAAACAAAACCTGCTCGAACTGGAACAGACCGAAGCGTCCTTTTTGATGGAAGAGGTCAGACGGCTGCGGTTTGCCGAGCTGGTCGCTACTTATTTCGGGTTGGTGATGTCAGAGCGGGCACTGACCACCCAGCAGCAAGCCCAGAACGCCCTTGCAAAACACCTGCAGGTTGCCAAGGCGTTGGAGGAACAGGCTCAGATATCCGGTGTGGAACGGCTCGCCGCCGAGGCCGCCTTTGATAGAGCAAGGGTGACCACCCGGGCCGTAAAAGCCCAGCGAGATTCGGCCCACAATGCCCTGGCATCGCTGACTCACGTTAATTACGGGGACGCGGACCCTTATCAGACCCAATCCTTCCTGGTGCCCGCCACGCCACTCTTCACCCTGCCCGCATTACCCCCCAAAAACAGGCTGAGATCCGGCCTGGTAGACCACCCGCGCCTGCAGGTCCTGACTACCAAATACCAACAGGCTCTGAACATCGCCGATGCAAGCCGTGGGTTATACCAGCCCGACGTATTCCTGTTTGGCAACTACAACGTGTACGAAAACGATTCCCTGGCCAGCGACCTGTCCCCGGATTGGCTGGTAGGCGTGGGTGTGCGAGTGGCTTTGATGGACCGTAGTGGTCGCAATGGAAAAATCGGCGCCGCCGACAACACCGTTCGCGAAGTCGAGTCACTCAAAAACGCCGCTCAGCGACAACTCAACCTGCTGCTGGACAAACATTACCGGGACGCCCAGCAATCCCTGGCGGAACACCGGGACCTGGCCTCCACAGTGGCATTGGCCGAGCGAACCCTGCGGCTGCAGCAACGGGCTTTTGCCGAAGGCCTCGGGCGATCACTGGATGTGATTGATGCACAAACCTTCCTGGCAGGCACACAAACCCGACGTGACGCCGCCGCCCTGCGTTTTGTGCTGGCGTTTACCCAATTGCTGACCCTGAGCGGCGAGTACGAAGCGCTGTTTTCCTACATGCTCAATGGAGATGACATTCAGTGAACGTAAAACGAGTTGCCGTCCCGCTGATCGCGATCATCATCATTGCTGGTATTGCCATCGTTTTCTGGCGTGCCTACAGCCCGGCGCCTTTCATACTCCAGGGCCAGATTGAAGCCAGGCAGCACATGGTGGCGTCCAAGATTCCAGGGCGGGTGGCCGATATCACCGTGCGCCGGGGAGATCACGTGGAAGCCGGCGCCCAGGTTTTCCGGATCGACAGCCCGGAACTGGAAGCAAAACTCACGCAGATGGAAGCCCTGGAAACCATCAGCCAATCGCTTGCCCAGGCCGTAGAGGGCGGCACCCGGGAAGAACGAATCGCCGCCGCCCGCAGCGAGTATGAGAAAGCACTGGCCGCCGAGGCGTTGGCGAAAACCACCTACGGGCGCATCCGCGCACTGGCGGACGAAGGCCTGGTGGCCCGGCAGCGGGCAGACGATACGTTCACCCTTTGGAAACTGGCGGAGAAGACCCGTGTCACCGCGTCTGAAATCCTCAAACTGGCCGAAGCGGGCCCGCGCCAGGAATCTCGTACTGCCTCCAGGGCCGGTGAGGCCGCCACCTCCAGCCTGAGAAGCGAGGTCGCGGAACTGCTCGACGATACCATTGTCGTGGCCCACAAAGGCGGTGTTGTCAGCAACGTGCTGTTGAATGAAGGGGAACTGGCTCCCCAAGGCTTCCCGGTGGTAATCATCACCGACCTGGAGGACGCCTGGGCCCTGTTCAATGTCCGAGAGGATTTTCTGCACAGGGTCGGCGAAGGCACGGAGTTCGATCTTGAGATTCCAGCCCTGGGCCAGACCGCACCCTTTCGCGTCAGCCACATCGCGGTTCTGGGGGACTACGCCACCTGGCGCGCAACCACCCCCGGTAAGGGCTTCGACATGAAAACCTTCGAAGTTGAAATGCAGCCGGTCAACCCGGTTCCCGGGCTTCGGGCCGGCATGAGCGTGCTCCTGGAAATGGCCCCTTGAACAGGGCAGCCTGGCGGTCCTTGTACCGACAACCCTGGCTGCTGGCGGTGGTAGTCTGGCTGCCACCCGTTCTGTTTGTATTACTGATCAGCATCTTCCGTATGGGAACCCCGCAATCTCTCCCGGTCGGCGTGGTCAACCTGGACCACAGCCACGAATCCCACACCCTGGAACGGCAACTGGACGCCAGCCCCGGGCTGAGTCTGCAACGCTCTTATCCCTCGGCATCAGCAGGTGTAAACGCCCTTCAGCAAACCGAAATTCTCGCGCTCATCATCATTCCGAATAACTTTGGCCGGGATCTGCGGCTGTCGATCAGCCCCACGGTCACCGCGTTTTACAACAACCAGTACCTGCTATCCGGCAAGTTCATCAATTCATCGTTGATCAGCGCGTCCATGGACCTGGCCGCTCGCACCGGTGTCGGTCTGAGAGTCAGCCACGGCCAGAACATTCTGGAGGCCGCCGCCTCTGCCGTACCCATTCGCCCGCAGGTCACATCCCTGTACAACCCGAACATGAGCTACGCGCGCTTTCTGGTCACCTCGATATCCCCCGCCCTCTGGCAAATCCTGATTGTGATCGCCACCGTGCTGGCACTGAGTCGGCTTTTGGAGAACCAGCGCCTTCCGGATGCATCACTGGCGCGCGGCAAATACATCGCATCGGCGCTGGCTCCCATTAGCCTGCTGCTGTGGTTTCAGGGCCTGCTCATGCTCTGGCTGTTTTACCACTACCTGGGCTGGCGACCGTCAGGCAACGTTCTGTGGTTGTTTATCGGCCTTGCGCTGACCGTTCTCAGCGTGCAATCCATGTCGGTACGGATTGTTGCCCTTGTGAAAGACAGAGTGAAAGCCATGAGTGTCAGCGCCGCCTATCTGGCGCCCGCGTTCGCATTCATGGGCATCACTTTTCCCCGGGGCGACATGAACGCCATAGCCTGGGCTTGGGGCGGGTTGATGCCCTCCACCCATTACATGAAGTTGCAGGTGGATATCGCAGATCACGGCGCCTCGCTGTTCGCTATCTTCAGTTCGCTATCGGCCCTGCTGCTGTTCCTGCTGGTACTGCCGTTTGCGCTGGCACTGCTGCCGGAACAGCTGGATCCAAAGCTTTCGGAACAGGTGGCCTCACGATGAACCCTTCATCGGTCTGGTCCGCGTGGAAAGCGGAGCTGCTGCACATGGTTACCGACCGGTCCGTGATGCTGGTTATGATCGGCGGGATCCTTTTCTACGCCCTGCTCTACCCGCTGCCCTACCAGAAGAATATGCCCGGCGAACAAACCCTGGCTGTGCTCGACCAAGACCGCACCGCCTTGGCCCGGAAACTGATTCGGATGGCCGACGCAACGCCCCAGCTGCGAGTCGCTGCGCGGCCTCAGAGCATGCGCGAAGCCGTCGCCCTGCTGGAAAACGACGTGGTGCACGGACTGCTGGTTATTCCATCGCGCTTTGAACGCGACGTTTATCTGGGGCAGTCCGTCAATGTCATGTTCGCAGGGGACGCCAGTTATTTCCTGATTTACGGCAATATCATCGAAGGACTGCTGAAGGCCACCACCACTCTGTCTTTGGAAACCCAGGTAATCAGCAGCCTCAGAAAAGGGAGTAGCCCAGTCAATATCCCGGGGGAAATCATGCCCTTTAAAATCGCCCCGCAAGGCGTGTTCAACCCAACCGGGGGTTACATCAACTACATCGTACCGGCGGTTTTTGTCCTGATACTGCATCAAACCCTGCTGATTGCCGCCGGTACCGTCACCATCAAGGACCGGGCACGGCGCCTGGCCGGTGTTGCAGCCGCACCTCTGGCAATGGCCATCCCTTTGAGGTTAGTCACCTTTGTGTTGGCCTATCTGGCGCTGGCACTGCTTTACTTCGGGTTCTTCTTCCAGCTTTACCATGTGCCGCATATTGCACCGCAGCTGCCGCTGATAGGCTTCACCCTGCTGTTCCTGACCAACACCACGCTTTTCGCTCTCTGGCTGGGCTATCTGCTGCCACGGGCCGAATTGATCACCGTACTGGTATTGCTGTCATCATTGCCGATTGTCTTCACTGCAGGCTTCGCCTGGCCCGCGTCCAATCTGCCAACCTGGTTGGACACGCTAACCATGCTTATTCCCGCCAAGCCAGGCATCCAGGGCTTTCTGGCCCTGAACCAGATGGGCGCGCCGATCCAGAGCCTGACCACAGAAATCGCCTGGTTGATCGGGCTATCCTGTTTTTTTGGCGTGTCGTTGTTCTGGTTCGCGGCCATATCCGGAACCGAGCCGACCGAAAGACTTCCCAACAAATAAGGATAGGTCGCGGCTGCGCGAGTTATTGTAGGAACGAGGTGGGTAAGAGCTGGAGATATAACTTGCTGAATTCTATAAATAATGGCCCGCCCGAGAGGATTCGAACCTCTGACCTCTGCCTCCGGAGGGCAGCGCTCTATCCAGCTGAGCTACGGGCGGGTGTCGTCATCAACGCCTTGGCGTCAATTTCGAGTGCGCAATCTTACGTGTGATCCGTTGTTCTGTCCAGCCCTCCGGCCATCCGGATTGTATGAGTGGCGATTTCAGGCGGAATCAGCCTCCGCCCTTGGGTTCCTGGGGTAATAGCGTTCGGGCAGGCGCTCGATGTGAGGGAAGAAACGGGTGTCCTTGTAGGGCATTTTCATGAAGCCGGAAACGCCGAGCCCGGTGATCTGATCGACGGCGGAGAGAATTTCGTCGAGCAGGCGGGCGAATTCGCCTTCCCGGTCCGGATCCAGCAGCCGGTAGTGGCTGTGGATCTTGAGATGCCGGGGCAGGGCTTCGAAGATGATCATGCCGGTGTGGTGGATGTCGTTCAGGGACTCCAGGGCGGTGATGATGGTGTGTGGCAGTCCCAGGAATTCCTCCGGGTCGGGGCCGTCTTCGAAGTAGGAGTGCACCCGGGACTCATCCTCCACCTCCGGGGCCGCGCTGACTTCATAGCGTAGCTGCATGCCGGTCTCTACGACAAACGGCTGGTCCGGTTCGGCGCGGTCGATGTGCAGGGTATTGCGGGCGTTGAACAGGCAACTCTTGAAAATACCCTTGCGGTAGATGGCCTGGGCCAGGTGGACCATGTTGTTAACGGCCCGGATGAAGGCGGTTTTCAGCTTGGGGTCGTGCAGGTTCAGGGAGGTGTCAATGTAGACGCCGTCAGTCTCCCAGCGTACGGCGAGGCCACCCTCCACCGGGTATCGGCCCAGCCGGCTAACGGCGGCCAGGAAGGCTTTTTCCGTTTCCCCCATGCCTTGCATGAAGTTCTTGTAGTAACGGTCCAGTTGTACATCATTCACATCGTTGAGGGTTTCCGGGGCACCTTCCTGGCGCAGGAAGGATTTCCGGGAACTGTACACCACCGTGTCGATCTCATGGTCCGAAGGGCGCGTCCAGACCGGCACCAGCGGTGTGATCGGTGGCTCCGGAAGGTCGATCATCACGGTGCGCGCCATCCTCGGCATTTCTTTCAGGTAGTAATCGCCAGCCTGGCGTCGGGTTTCCGGATCCGGGGCGAGCAGGCCGTCGAGCATACGGGCGAACTCCATGGGCAGTCCCAGGGAGGCAGCGGGGATCGCCTGGTGCCCGAACCGGCACGATTGGCCGGACGCCAGGGCATAGAGCGTACCGGCCGCGCCCTGTTCGTCGAAGCGGGGGGACGATAGGCCGCCATTAAGCTGCTCTTCGCCGATGAAGTAGACGTCTCCCAGCCGGGCGTTGGTCTGCTGCAGGTTGTCGGACATCAGCTCCATAACGTTGGCGGTGATGAACTGCTGGTTGGCGTCCAGTTGTGCGAACACGGACGAGCCCCAGTCGATCAGCGCAATGTTTTCGGTATTGGCATCGAACACCAGGTTCGACGGCTTGAGGTCGCCGTGCACGATGGGGCGGCCAGCGGGGCCGCTCTCACGGCGCAGGTTACGCAGAATGTCCGCGATCTGGTCGGCAATCCGTATGATCAGCCGCGGTTTGAGACGACCCTCCCGCAGGGAGACCTCCTCAAGGTTGAGGCCAGCGGCCCGTTCCATCACCAGGATGGGCTGGTTGTGGGCGCGCTGGTAGGAGATCAGGCGGGGTACCCGGGGGTGCCGAACCTGCTCGAGGATGAAGGCTTCATCTTCCAGCCGGTCCTGCAGGTGCTGGGGTAGGTTGATGCGGGTGAACTTGAAGACATGCTCGGGGCCGCTAAACCCCTCGCGTGGCAGGCGGCCTGCGAACACGAAGCCGTAGGCGCCCTTGCCGATCAGTTCAATGTCCTGGTAGCCCAGTTGCCGGAGCTGGGCGGCACAGAGCGCCACCCAGTCCTTGAGCTTCTTGGCATCGTCATGGCTGAGCAGATAGATCGACTGCTCTTCCGGTATGTAAAACTGCTGCAGCTGCGTCTTCTGCGCCATGATGCCCCGTCAGCCCAGATGCAGAAGCATCGATTGCGGCGATTCCAGGTAGCCTTTCCAGCGGTTGCAGAAGCGGGCAATGGTGCCGCCATCGATGATGCGATGGTCGCCCGCCCAGCTCACGGTCATGATCGCCCGTTCCACCACCTGGCCGTTGGCGTCGAAGCGGGGCAGCTTCTGGGTCCGGCCCAGGGCGACAATCGCGACCTCCGGCGGGTTGATGATGGGGGCCGCGTAGGTGCCACCCAGAGCGCCAATATTGGAGATGGTGATGGTGCCGCCCTTGAGGTCTTCCTGGCTGACCCGGCCCGATCGGGCAGACTCGGTCAGGCGCGCCACCTCATCGGCAATGCCCAGCAGAGTGAGGCTCTCAACACCCTTGATGTTGGGGACGATCAGTCCCGCCTTGCTGTCCACGGCCATGCCGATGTTGCACTGCGGCAGGTAGTGAATCTCGGTGACGTCGTCGTTAAGGCGGCTGTTGAGCACCGGGAATTCCTGCACCGCCAGGGCCATGGCCTTCATGAAGAAGGGCATCAGGGTCAGCCGCGAGCCACGGGTTTCCGCTTCTGGCTTGAGTTGCTCCCGCAGTTTCAGCAGGTCGGTGACGTCGATGTCCTCGCTGTAGATGAAGTGGGGGATGGTGGTCGCCGAGGTGACCATGCTGCGCGCCATGGCCGCCTTCATGCCCCTGATGGGCTCGATACGCACCTCCCGCGCGCGCTCCGATTTCCTGCGGTCAGGATCAGTCGTGGCCGGTTGGGATTCGGTCCTGCTTTGCTGTCCGGCGGGCCTGTCGAGGTGGGCCAGCACGTCAGCCTTCAGTACCCGGCCATCCTTGCCGGAACCGGAGAGGTTCGCCAGGTTCAGGTTGTGTTCCCGTACCAGGCGGCGCACAGCGGGGCTGGCGGGAATGCGCGACCGTTTCCCGTTGGTGGCCGGTTTTGCCGTTTCAGGTTCCGGTCTCGTTGTGGCTTCTGTCGTCGGCCTTGATTTGGCTTTGGCCTCCGCAGGCTCGTCACGATCCCGGGGCACAAACGCGAACAACGGGGAGTGCACCCGGGCCATGGCCTGCTGCTGATGGTAGAGCTTGGTGACGCGGCCGGCCTTGGGGGCGGTGATTTCCACCATGGCCTTGTCGGTCATCACATCCACCACGGGCTGGTCTTCCTCGATCTCATCACCCTCGGCCACGCGCCATTCCACCACTTCGCACTCAACGATGCCTTCGCCGATGTCCGGCAGGATAAAGTCTTCGGTCGCATCGTCGCCGGTGTTATCGCTGGGTTGTGTCTTCGCCACGGGCTGCTCCTCGGGCTCGGGCGCCTGGGGCTCCCGTGGAGTGCCCTGTCCCGCGTCTTCGCTTTCATCCACCAGCTCAAACAGCGGCGCGTGAACCTTCGCGATATCACCTTCTTTGTGGTACAGGCGGGTCACCCGACCTTTATAGGGCGCCGGAATTTCCACCAGGGCCTTGTCGGTCATCACCTCGGCCACCGGTTGGTCTTCTTCGATGACGTCACCTTCGGCGACCAGCCATTTGACCAGTTCGCATTCCACGATACCTTCGCCGATATCGGGCAGTATAAAATCACTCATGATTGCTCTCCTGTCCTGATATCAACCTAGAATTCCACGCTCGACCTGATGGCTTCATAAACCTTCAGGTGATTGGGCAGGTGCTCTTTTTCCAGCACCAGCGGGAAGGGAGTGTCCATCCCGGTGACCCTTGCGATGGGGGATTCCAGGTACAGGAAGCAACGCTCCTGTATGGTCGCCGCAATTTCGCCGGCGAAGCCGCCGGTCAGTGGCGCTTCATGGGTTACCACCAGGCGCCCGGTCTTGAGTACCGAGTTGGCCACGGTGTCCACATCCCAGGGCAGGATGGTTCTCAGGTCGATGACTTCACAGGAAATGCCGTCCTTCTCCGCCATGTCGACGGCCTTTTCAATGACTTCCATTTGCGCGCCCCAGCCCAGTACGGTGATGTCCGTGCCTTCCTTGAGTACTTCGGCTTCGCCCAGCGGCAGCCGGTAGTCTTCCTCCGGCACATCGCCGACGGAGGCGCGATACAGCCGCTTGGGCTCAAAGAACAGGGTCGGGTTGGGGTCGTGGATGGCGCCCAGCAGCAGGCCCTTGGCCTGGTGCGGGTTACGCGGCACCACGATCTTGAGGCCCGGTGTGTGGGCAAAATAGGCTTCCGGCGATTGTGAGTGGTACAAGCCGCCGGCAATGCCGCCGCCGTAGGGGGCGCGAATGGTCAGCCCGCCGACATTGAACAGGTTGCCCGAGCGGTACCGGTATTTGGCGGACTCATTAACAATCTGGTCGAAGGCCGGGAAGATGTAGTCGGCAAACTGGATCTCCGCCACCGGCACGGAGCCTTGCGCCGCCAGGCCATTGGCGAAACCGATGATGCCCTGCTCGACCAGCGGTGTGTTGAAGCAGCGTGACTTGCCGTACTTCTGTTGCAGGTGGCTGGTGGCCCGGAAAACCCCGCCAAATACACCCACATCCTCACCGAAACACAGTACCCGTTCGTCGGCGGCCATGGCGGTGTCGAGGGCGTTGTTGATGGCCTGTAGCATATTCATCTGTGTCATGTCAGGCCCCTCCGTTGGCGTGCTGGGCGCTCTTCGGATAGTCGTCTGGGTGTCGGCGTATGTGCGCCTTGAGCTTTTCAAACTGCTCGGCCAGGGCAGGCGGCACCTGGTCGTACACATCGGAAACCAGCGTATCCAGTGCAGGTGGTGGCCGCTTCTGGGCCCGCTTCATGGTTTCCAGAACCTCACGGCGCATGGTTTCCTGCAGCTGTTTTTCGTCGTTTTCACTCCACCACTTCTTGCGCTCGAGCCAGAGCCGCATGCGCAGGATCGGGTCCTTTTCGCGCCACACGGCTTCCTCATCCTTGCTGCGGTAGCCGGAGGGGTCGTCGGAGGAGGAATGCGCGGCGAGGCGATAGGTCATGGCCTCAATCAGTACCGGGCGGTTGTGCTTTACCGCCAGGCTCCGTGCCGCTTTGGTGGCTTCGTGCATGGCCAGGATGTCATTGCCGTCCACGCGAATGACGTCCATTTTGTAACCGTAGGCCCGGGGTGCCACGCCATCGGCGGCGAACTGTTCAGTGGCCGGGGTCGAAATGGCGTAACCGTTGTTCCGGCACAGGAAAATCACCGGTACGCGATGCACGGCGGCCATGTTCAGGGCGGCGTGGAAATCGCCTTCCGAGGCGGCACCTTCGCCGAAGTAGGTAATGGTGCAGTGGCCATCGCCCGCCAGCTTCTGGCCGTAGGCGTAGCCGGTGGCCTGGGGGATCTGTGTCGCCAGGGGGGACGAGATGGTCATGTAGTTGAGCTTTTTGGAACCGTAATGCACCGGCATCTGCCGGCCTTTGCCATAGTCCAGTTCGTTGCCGAACAACTGGTTCATGAACTCATCAATGCTGAAGCCGCGATAGGCCAGGGCGCCCTGCTCCCGGTATTGGGCCATGATCATGTCAGCATCGTCCAGGGCGGCGGCGCTGCCGATCACGGCCGCTTCCTCGCCGGTGCACTGCATGTAGAAGCTCAGGCGCCCCTGGCGTTGGGCGGCGAGCATGCGTTCATCGAGAACCCGGGTGGTGACCATGGCCCGGTAGATGCGCAGGGCCTTGTCTTTGTCCAGCGCCGGTGCCTTGGCGCCCTTGTACAGGGAGCCGTCCTGCTTCAGTAGCTTGTAGGTGGGAATACGGAATTCCGCACCGTCGGTAAAGACCGGGGAGTAAACAACCTTGGGTTTTGTTGTTGTCATAATCCTCTTCCTGGGGTAGTGGCTTGAGGAACAAAACACCCCTTGTGAGGGTGTCGCTGATTTCATTGTAGACAACCTGACGGGATCTGGTGTGACCCGGCCAGGATGGCCAGGTGCTTACCTTAACGTAAACTGCGGAATTGGGGTAGGCCTGGAAATGCGGATTGTGGTGTCTGGTGTCTACGAACCCGGATGAAGGCGGTTGGGCGTCACGCTGATCAGAGTGTGGCTGTTGCCGATGTTCACTTCGCCATCCTGAATGGTCAGCTGCAGGTTCATGCCGCGGTCGGCCAGGCCTGCGAGGGCGTCGGTGGCGTCCTTGGGCAGGTCGATCACGGTCAGGTTGTCGAAGCGGGCCAGCTTGCTCTGGTGTTTGTTCCACCAAAGGGGAACGGCGCGCCCGCCGTAAGTGTAGAGAACAACCTCGCGTGCGCGATTGCAGGCCTTGCGCAGACGACTCTCCTCGGGCAGGCCCAGTTCGATCCAGAGCTCGATTTCGTCACTGAGACTTTTCTGCCACAGCTCCGGTTCATCGTCGGTACTCAGTCCCCGGGTGAACTCGAGACGATCGCTGGCGTTCAGTGCAAACGCCAGCAGGCGGATCATCATGCGCTCGTCGGTTTCCGACGGATGCCGGGCAAGGGTGAGGTGGTGGTCCGCGTAATAGTGCCGGTCCATGTCGGCGATGCTGAGGGTCGCCTTGAAGATCGTTGCCTTGAGCGCCATGGCCTTCCTGCATTGGTATCGAAGTGTCGGTTTGCGCTAGTGTAAAGCAATTCTTGCCCGGTTGAGTGCGAACGCATGTCGATGTTGCATGGATTTCTGGTACTGGTTCTGTTTTTTCTCGTTGGCGAGTCCCTGCGGCTGCTCCTTGCCTTGCCGGTGAGCGGTGGCGTTCTTGGCATGGTGATCGTCACCTTCACACTGATGATGAAGGGACGTGTCAGCGATGAACTGGCTTCGGCCAGTCAGGCATTAATCTCGGTCCTGGTGCTGTTGATCATGCCCGGGGTGGTGGGTGTGTTCTTTACTGCAGACCGGTTTTCCGGGCAGTGGCTGGCGGTTGCGGCGGCGTTGCTTGTCGGTACCTTCCTCAGCGTTCTCACCACCCTGGCGTTGATGAAGCTGGTGGCGTCCAGGGGAGCGGGCCATCGTGACTGAGTGGTTTGACCGGTTCCGGGTGTTGCCGGAGATGCTAGGGTCGACACCGATCCTCGCCATTGGTTTAACGCTGGGTGCCTTCTTCGCGGGCAACTGGCTGTTCTCGCGCCTTGGCAGGCCCTTGTGGCTGCCGCCTGTGTTGCTGTCCGCGCTCTTGCTGTCCGGCATCATCGCCCTGCTGGCGCTGGACTACCCGGATTACCAGCAGGGCGCGCGCTGGCTCACGGTTCTGCTGGGTCCCGCCACCGTTGCCCTCGGCATCCCCCTGTACCAGCAGATGCACCACATTCGTGCCATGTGGTGCCCGATTCTGGTAACGCTGCCGATTGCCGCGACCCTGGCGGCGGTTTATGCCGTGGTGATCGGCTGGGCCCTCGGCGCCACGCCGGAAGTGCTGGCGTCGCTGGCCCCCAAGTCTGTCACGGCGCCGATTGCCATCGGCATCACGGAGCAACTGGGGGGGTCCGTGCCCCTGATGATGGGTGGCCTGCTGATTACCGGTATGGTCGCAACCCTCTTCGTTGATCTGCTCGCAAGGCTTTTGCCGGTAAGGGATGAGCGAATCCTGGGGTTTGCCCTGGGTCTGAACGGCCATGCCATCGGCACCGCGCGGGCGTTTGAAATAAGCCATACCGCCGGTGCCTTTGCGTCGCTGGGTATGGGACTCACCGGGGTGTTCACCGCACTCATCCTGCCACTGGTTTTTCGCCTGTAGGGCTGCGCCAGATCAGGTCATTCACCTGGCGAATAACTGCATGTTGCAATTTCGATTGCCGTAAGGGTTTTCCGCGACTAGGTTGTTGCGCAGGCCTTCGGTGCCTTTCTGCGCCGATGTTCCGTGAAAATTCCTAAAACAGTGACGGAAAATGCGATGAAAAAATTACTGACAGCTTTTGTTGGTTCCGCAGTCCTGGCGGCAGCCCCACTGGCGATGGCCGCCGAGGCAACCAGGGAACTGAAGATGGCGTACGACGCCGACCCGGTGACCCTCGATATTCATGAGCAGCTTTCCGGCGGCATGTTGCAGCTCAGCCACATGGCCTTCGACCCGCTGGTGCGCTGGACCAAGGACCTGGAATTCGAACCACGCCTGGCGAAAAGCTGGGAACGTGTGGATGAAAACACCATGCGGTTCGAGCTCCGGGAAGGGGTAAAATTCCATTCCGGCAACGAGCTCACCACCAAGGACGTGAAGTTCACCTTCGACCGGCTCAGGCAGAGCCCGGACTACAAGGCGATTTTCCAGCCGTTCAGCAAGCTGAAGGTGATTGACGACTATACCTTCGAACTGGTCACCAAAGAGCCGTACCCGCTGCTGCTGAACACCGCCACCTACCTCTTCCCGATGGACAGCGAGTTCTATACCGGTAAGACCGAAAGCGGTGAAAACAAGAGCGCCATCGTCAAGCATGGCAACTCCTTTGCCTCAGAGCATATGTCGGGTACCGGACCCTACACCATCACCGATCGCCAGCAGGGCGTGCGGGTGGAGTTTGAGCGCTTCGACGAATACTGGGATACCGAGTCCCCGGGCAATGTTGGCAAGATCACACTGACCCCGATCAAGGAAAACAACACGCGTGTGTCGGCCCTGCTGTCCGGTGGTGTTGATTTCATCGCGCCGGTGCCGCCCACCGACCTGGAGCGGCTCAGGCGCGATCCGAACGCCAACCTGGTGACCATGAGTGGTACCCGTATCATCCTGTTTCACCTGAACCAGGAGCGTGTGGACGCGTTCAAGAACCCGAAGGTTCGTCAGGCCATTGCCTATGCCATCAACCAGGAAGGCATTGCCGCCAAGATCATGAAAGGCTTCGCCACCCCGGCGGCGCAGATGTCGCCGGCGGGTTACCAGGGCCATAATGAGTCCCTGACGCCTCGCTTCGACGTGGCCAAGGCCAAGCAGTTGATGAAAGAAGCCGGCTATGAAGAGGGCTTCACCATCACCATGATGGCGCCGAACAACCGCTACGTGAATGACGACAAGATCGCCCAGGCGGTGGCCGCCATGCTGGCCCGGATCAACATCAAGGTGGATCTGAAAACCGTGCCCAAGGCGCAATACTGGCCGGAGTACGATGCCCGCGCCGCCGATATGATGATGATTGGCTGGCACGCCGATACCGAAGACTCCGCCAACTTCTTCGAGTTCCTGACCTTCTGCCCGAACGCCGAAACCGGTGCCGGCCAGTACAACGCGGGCAACTACTGCAACCCGGAACTGGACGCCCTGGTGAACAAGGCCAATGTGGAAACCGATCTCGACAAGCGGGCAGCCATGCTGCAGGAAGTGGAGCAGCGCCTGTACGAAGACGCCGCCTTCGTTCCCCTGCACTGGCAGGACCTGGCCTGGGCGAGCAAGGAGAACGTGAAGATCGAACCGATCCTGAATGTGATGAATTTCCCGTACCTGGGTGATCTGGTCATCAAGTAACCGGGATTCGTCACCCTCTCTCTCCACACCTCTCTCCCGCCCGGGGAGAGAGGCTTCAACGGGTATAACTCAATGCTAGCGTTTTTGGTTCAGCGGATATCCCAGGCGTTTCTGGTCATGTTCGTGATCAGTGTGATCGCCTTCGCTATCCAGGATGGGCTGGGAGACCCGCTTCAGCAAATGGTCGGCATGTCCGTCTCCCAGGAGGAGCGGGACGCCCTTCGTGAGGAGATGGGGCTGAACGATCCGCTGGCGGTCCAGTATCTGCGGTTCGCCGGCAATGCCCTGCAGGGTGATCTGGGCACATCCTATTTCTATGGCAAGCCGACCCTGGATGTCATCCTTGAACACTTGCCAGCCACTCTGGAACTGGTGATTGGCGCCAGCCTGATCATCATCGCGTTTTCCGTGCCCATTGGCGTGTATGCCGCCATCCGGCCCCAGGCCTGGCTGTCGAAATTCTTCATGGGGGTGAGTACCGTCGGGATTTCCGTCCCGGTGTTTCTCACCGCCATCGTGCTGATTCAGTTGTACTCCATCGGTGTGACGGTTGACTGGTTTCCCGCCGATACCGCTTGGGGTTCCTGGCTGAACGGCGTGCTCAGTACCGAAGGTGGCCTGCCGTCCTTTGGCCGCGGCGATCAGCTCACGCATCTGTTCGGCACCTGGTATTCGGGGTTTTTCACCGAGTCCGGCATCTGGCACCTGGTGCTGCCGTCGGTGTCATTGGCGTCCATCATGTTGCCGCTGTTTATCCGGCTGATCCGGGCGGAGATGATGGAAGTGCTGCAAAGTGACTACATCCGCTACGCCCGGGCCAAGGGCCTGAGTGCCGCCCGCATCAACTTCCTGCATGCCCTCAAGAACACCATGTTGCCGGTGATTACCGTGGGCGGGGTGCAGATCGGCATCATGGTGGCCTACACCATTCTCACCGAGACGGTGTTTCAGTGGCCGGGCGTGGGCCTGATGTTTCTGGAAGCCATCACTCGCAGTGACATTCCCCTGATCGTGGCCTACCTGATGGTGGTGGGCCTGATCTTCGTGATTACCAACACCGTGGTGGACCTGATTTATGGTCTGGTGAACCCCACGGTCAAACTGACAGGAAAGAAAGCATGACGACGGCGACGATGTCACGCTGGGATCGCTTTCGCGAGTCCTTTCTCTGGTACAGCTTCAAGCGGGACAAGGTGGCGATTGTCAGCTTTGTCGTGTTGGCGCTGCTGGTGCTGGCGGCCATCTTTGCGCCGCTGCTGGCGCCGGCCAATCCCTACGATCTGTCCCAGATCAACATTATGAATTCCGAGCTGCCGCCGGTGGGCATGGCCGGGGCCGATCCGGCCTTCCCGCTGGGCACCGACGCCCAGGGCCGGGATTTGTTGTCCACCATACTGTACGGCACCCGGGTGTCCCTGCTGATCGGGTTCGGTGCGGTACTGCTGCAGGCCGCCCTGGGCATCCTCTTTGGTCTGCTGGCAGGCTACCTGGGGGGGCGGGTGGATTCGGTGCTGATGCGCATCGCCGATGTGCAGCTGTCGTTTTCCACGCTGATGGTGGCCATCATTGTCGGGGCGGTGTTCAAGGCCAGTTTTGGCAACCTGATGTTTGGCGAGATTGCCATCTACATGCTGATTTTCATCATCGGCGTGGCGGAATGGCCGCAGATCGCCCGCACGGTACGGGCGTCTGTGCTGGCGGAGAAAAAGAAGGAATACGTGGATGCCGCCAAGGTCATGGGCTTTCGCACCGGCCGCATCATGTTCCGGCACATTCTGCCGAACACCCTGTCGCCGATCTTCGTGATCGCCACGGTCCAGATCGCCAACGCGATTATCTCCGAGGCGGCCCTGTCGTTCCTCGGCCTGGGCATGCCGGAAACCCAGCCCTCCCTGGGCTCGCTGATCAAGTCCGGCTTTGACTACATCCAGAGTGGCTCCTGGTGGATCACGCTGATTCCCGGCCTGGTGCTGGTGGTGCTGGTGCTGGTCATCAATCTGTTGGGTGACTGGTTGCGGGATGTCATGAACCCACGGCTGTACAAGGGGTAACGCCATGGCACTGTTGGAAGTCAGAGATCTTGATGTCCGCTTCGCGGTCCGCGGCGGCGACCTGACCGCCCTGCGCGGCATCAGCTTTACCCTGGACAAGGGCGAGCGTTTGGGCCTGGTGGGGGAGTCCGGTGCCGGCAAGTCGGTGGCGGCGTTCTCCATCCTCAACCTGATCGCCCGGCCCGGCTACATCGCCGGGGGCCAGATTCTGTTCGAGGGCCGGGACCTGGCGGCCATGAGCGAGCGCGAACTCCGGAAAATCCGGGGCAACCGCATCGCCATGATCTTCCAGGATCCGATGATGACCCTGAACCCGGTACTCACCATCGGCACCCAGATGGTTGAGGCCATCAAGGCCCATCGACGGATCAGCACCAGGGCCGCCCGGGGCATCGCCCTTGCCAAATTGCAAAAGGTACAGATCCCGTCTCCGGAAACGCGTCTGGACCAGTACCCTCACGAATTGTCCGGGGGGATGCGCCAACGGGTGATTATCGCCATCGCGCTGTTGCTGGATCCGGAAATCATCATTGCCGACGAGCCCACCACCGCGCTGGATGTGACCATACAGGCGGAAATCATGGCCCTGCTGCTGGATCTGTGTGAGCAGGAGAACGTGGCGCTGATGCTGATCACCCATGATCTGGGCGTGGTGTCGCAGGTCACCCGGCGCATGCTGGTGATGTATTCCGGCCGCATCATTGAACAGGGGCCAACCCGGGAAATCATTAACGATGCCCAGCACCCCTACACCCAGGGGTTGATCAACGCGCTGCCCCAGATGGGCGAGCCGGGTGAGAAGCTGTTCCAGATTCCCGGCTCCATGCCTTCCCTGAAACACGTGCCGACGGGCTGCCCGTTCCACCCCCGCTGCAGCTTTGCCATGGACCAGTGCAAGCGCACCATGCCGGACTATGTCCGTTCCGGGAACGTGGATGTGGCCTGTTATGAAGTCAGCAACCTCATTGAGCAGGAGAAACGCATGCAGGAGTCGGAATCGTGACGGCCCCATCTTCCCCCCTGGTTGATATTCGCGGGCTGGAAAAGTCATTCGATCTTTCCGGAAGCCTGCTCGAGCAGATTTCGTTCAAGGGTGGCCGCTTCCAGCGCAAGCAGGAGGCTGTTCATGCCATTAACGGCGTGGACCTGAAGGTGTACAAGGGCGAGGCCCTGTGCGTCGTCGGCGAGTCTGGTTGTGGCAAGTCCACGGTCGCCCGTACGGTCATGGGTCTGTTGTCTCCCACGGCCGGAGAGATTCATTACGATGGGCAGCGCATCGATCATCTGAGTGGCAGGGAGGTGCTTCCCTACCGCCGCAAGATGCAGATGATCTTCCAGAACCCGTACGCATCGCTGAATCCACGCATGACCATCCAGCAAACCCTGGAAGAGCCCGTCCGGTTCCACCAGCCGGAGGCATCGCAGGTGCAGATCCGTGACAAGGTTCAGGAGGTGATGCACTCGGTGGGCATCGACCCGGACTGGGGCAGCCGGTTCGGTCATGAATTCTCCGGAGGGCAGCGCCAGCGTATTGCCATTGCCCGGGCACTGGCGGTGGATCCCGAGTTCATCGTTGCCGACGAACCGATTTCCGCCCTCGACGTGTCGATTCAGGCCCAGGTGCTGAATCTGCTGATGGAGGCCCAGGAGACCTGTGACCTGACGTACCTGTTCATCACTCACGATCTGGCCGTGGTGGAACATTTTGGTACCCGGGTAGCCGTGATGTATCTGGGGCGTGTGTGCGAGCTGGCGGACACCGCAACCCTGTTCAGCGCCCCGAGGCATCCCTACACCCAGGCGCTGCTGTCGGCCATTCCCAAGCTGGAGGACGACCGGCCCAACCACATCCGCCTGCAAGGCGAGGTGCCGACACCGGTGAATCTGCCCTCCGGCTGTGTGTTCCATGGCCGGTGCCCTTATGCCAATGAGCGCTGCAAGCAGGAAATTCCACAGCTGATTGCCACCGACAGCGGCACCCAGGTGGCCTGCCACGCGGTTCAGGAGGGGAGGTTGTAACGGTTTGGCTGCCATGGGCTATGATGCCTGCAGTTAACCGTTCACCCTGGACGACACCATGGAAATACGCTGGCTCGAAGACTTTATGGCGCTGGCCCGAACGCGCCACTTCTCCCGCGCTGCCGAGTTGCAGCACGTCAGCCAGCCGACTTTCAGCCGCCGTATCAAGCTGCTGGAAGAGGCCATGGGCGCGACTCTGATCAACCGCCAGACACTGCCGCTGTCGCTGACACCGGCGGGGGAGGCGTTTGTGGCCTTGTGCGAGCGGGTGACCCGGGATGTCCGGGATACCCGGGATCGTATCGATGCCATGGAAGCCGAGGCCTCGGCCCGGATCAGCGTTGGCTCTACCCAGGGGCTGTTCTCCCATTATTATCAGGGGTGGGCCAGGCAGGCCGGTGTGGCGGAGCGCCTGCAACTGAACCTGAAGGCCACCAACTGGATGGGCGAGCAGTTTCTGGATGCCCTGGACAGCGGCGAGTGCGATCTGGTGTTGTGTTACTGGCACGGTGATTTGCCCTGGGGCGAGCGGCTCAATGATGAGCGCTATGAATGGCTGACCCTGGCCCGGGAAACCCTGGTGCCCGTGAGCGTTGCGGATGACCGCGGGCAGCCCAGGTTTCCCCTGCCGGGCACCGGTGAACAGCCGGTACCGCTGATTGCCTACCACGCCCGGGGTTTTCTGCAGTCGGCCATTGAAGCCCATCTGGCTCGGTGCGCTGAGCCGGCCTACCTGTTGCCGTTGAACGAAAACACCCAGTCCGCCAGTATCAAGGCCCTGGTGAAACAGGGCTTCGGCATGGGCTGGCTGCCCCGGCGCATGACGGCGAAAAGCGAGCAATTCGGCAGCCTGGCCCGGGCCGGTGACGAGGGCTGGGACGTGCCACTGGAAATCCGCCTGATCCGTCTGCGCCAACCCCGCTCCGACGACCTTCTCATTCTCTGGAAAACCCTGGAAAACCAACATGTCTGACACCGAGTTGCTGTCCCTCCAGACCGATCATCTGCATACCCTGCAGCAACGCTATCAGCAGGCGCTTGACGCCCACGGCTATGACAGCCTGCTGGTCAGTTCCGGCGCTGCGCCCCGGCGATACGGCGATGATCAGTCCTGGCACTTCCAGGGTTACGGGCCGTTCCTGCACTGGACCGGACTGACCGGCTGGGAGCACTGCTGGTTGCTGATCCGGCCCGGGCAGCGACCGGTGCTGTGGCTCCATCAGCCCGTGGATTTCTGGCACGCCACGCCGGTATTGCCGTGGGAGCCCTGGCAGGATGCCGTGGACATTCACACCCTTGAACAGCCCGGCGCACCTTCCCTTTCCCGGGTGGGCAGGCTGGCGGTGATCGGCGATCCGGCGTGCCTGACTGGCGTTGCCGGCGACCACAATCCGGTGGCCCTGCTGGCGGCGCTCGACGAGACCCGGGTGCACAAAACCGGTTATGAAGTTGCGTGCCTGGCCCGTGCCAATGCGCTTGCCCTGTCCGGCCACCGGGCGGCCCGGGAAGCGTTTCTGGCCGGGGCCAGCGAGTTCGACGTGAGCCTGGCGTACCAGCAGGCCACGGGTCAGCGTGAGGCGGATGCGCCTTACCACAGCATCATCGGTGTTAACGAACACGCCGGTACCCTGCATTACCAGTATTACAGTACTGATGCACCGGCACAGTTCCGCAGCCTGCTGATCGATGCCGGCGTACGTTTCCGTGGCTACTGCTCCGATATTACCCGCACCAGCGCCGGCCCGCAGGAAGCGCGATTTGCTGCCCTGATCCAGGGGCTGGACCAACTGCAACGGCGGCTCTGTGACATGGTGGCGCCGGGAGTGGCCTACGTGGACATCCACCGCAAGGCACATCAGGGTATTGCCGCCTTGCTGGGGGCGGCCGGGCTGGTTACCGGCCTGGACGATGACGCCATGGTTTCAGAAGGCATCACCCGGGTCTTTTTCCCCCACGGCATCGGGCATTTCCTCGGGGTGCAAGTACACGATGTGGCCGGAAAGCCGGTGCCGCCCCCCACGGATGCGCCGTTCCTGCGGCTGACTCGCACCCTGGAGGAGGGCATGGTGGTCACCATCGAGCCCGGTCTCTATTTCATCCCCTCACTGCTCGACCCCTTGCTGTCCGGGCCGCTGGCCGGGCACCTGAACCCGTCGCTGATCCGCGAGCTACAAAGTTGCGGTGGTATCCGGATTGAAGACAACGTGCTGGTTACCGGGGCCGGGGCAAGGAACCTGACCCGCGCCGGAGAAGCCTGACACAATCCGTTGCACAAAATTAACGCAATGGGGTTGCAATTCTGGATGGGAATAACAATAATTATCACTAACTTTAGTATCGTTAGTGAGACAGACTATGTACGTGTGCCTGTGCCACGGGGTCACTGACCGCGAAATCCGCGAAGCCGCCGATAACGGCGTTAACTCCATGCGTCAGTTGGGCAAGCAACTGGGTGTGGGCACACAATGTGGCCGCTGCGCCTGCACGGCCCGTGAAATCCTCCGCGAAAGCCGGTCTCCGGACTATCTGGCGCTGGCCAACATGCTCGCCCAGCCCGCCTGAAGGCGGACGTCTGCGCCTGGCCAGCTGCATCTGATTCCCAAATGTGATTTTTTCTCCCTGTGTGACGGGCTATCCTTAGCGGGATAGCTCATTCACCCAAGGAGATTCGTCATGAAAGGCGACAAGAAAGTCATCCAGTTCCTCAATAAGGTGCTGGCCAACGAGCTCACCGCCATCAACCAGTATTTCCTCCACTCCCGCATGTACAAGGACTGGGGCATTACCAAGCTGGCCGCCAAGGAATACGAAGAATCAATTGATGAGATGAAACATGCGGATCAATTGATCGAACGCATTCTGTTTCTGGAAGGGCTGCCCAATCTGCAGGATCTGAACAAGCTGCTGATTGGTGAAAACGTGGAAGAAATGCTGGCCTGTGACCTGAAGCTGGAAATGATTGCGCATCAGGACCTCAAGGACGCGGTTGTGTATTGCGAACAGGTGAAGGATTACACCAGCCGCGAACTGTTCCGCGGTATCCTCGACAGCGAGGAAGAGCACATCGACTGGCTGGAAACCCAGATCGAGATGGTCGGTAAAATGGGCATTCAGAACTACATTCAGCTTCAGTCAGCCGCTGCGGAGTAACCCCTGACAATGGATTTGTCGTGTTTCAAAGCCTATGACCTGCGCGGCCGCGTGCCGGACCAGCTCAACCCGGACCTGGCAGAAAAAATCGGCCGCGCCTACGTGGCCATCACCGGTGCAAAACGCGTTATTGTTGGCTACGACATCCGCCTTTCCAGCCCGGACATCACCGAAGCACTGAGCTCCGGCCTGATGGCTGCGGGGGCGGACGTGTTCGACATTGGCCTGTGTGGCACCGAACAGGTGTACTTCGCCACCAGCCATTACCGCATGGACGGCGGCATCATGGTGACTGCCAGCCACAACCCCCGGGATCACAACGGCATGAAAATGGTCGGCCCGGAATCCCGGCCGATCAGCTCCGACAACGGCCTGAACGACATCCGCGACCGCGTGCTGGAGCCCTTCGGCGATGCTCCGGAGCAGGGCCAGTACGAACCCCTGGAAGTGATGAGTGCCTACATTGATCACCTGCTGGGCTACGTCGAGGCCGGGTCACTCTGGCCCATGACCCTGGTGGTGAACGCCGGCAACGGCGGCGCCGGCCTGGTGATTGACGAACTCGAACGGCATCTGCCGTTTGAATTTGTCAGAGTGCATCACCAGCCCGATGGCCACTTCCCCAACGGCGTTCCCAACCCGATCCTCAGGGAAAACCAGGCCGTGACCGCCAACGCGGTCATCGAACACGGTGCCGCCATGGGCATCGCCTGGGACGGCGATTACGACCGTTGCTTCTTTTTCGACGAAAACGGCCGCTTCATCGAAGGCTACTACATCGTCGGATTACTGGCCGACCAGTTCCTCCGCAAAACCGGCGGCGGCAAGGTCATTCACGACCCGAGACTGACCTGGAACACCCTCGACCTGGTCAAGACCGCTGGCGGCCAGGCCATCGAAAGCAAAACCGGCCACGCCTTCATCAAACAGCGCATGCGCGACGAAGACGCCGTCTACGGCGGCGAAATGAGCGCCCATCACTACTTTCGCGACTTCGCCTACTGCGACAGCGGCATGATCCCTTGGCTACTGGTGGCCGAACGCCTGTGCCAGTCCGGACAGACCCTGTCCTCGCTGATCGACGCCCGAATCGACGCCTACCCGGCCAGCGGCGAAATCAACCGCACCATCAACGATCCCCCCAAAGTGATCGCCGCCATCGAAGCCAAATACAGCGTCGGCGCCAAAAACGTCAGCCACGTCGACGGCGTCAGCATCGAATTCGACGACTGGCGCTTCAACCTGCGGATGTCCAACACTGAACCGGTGGTGCGCCTGAAC
>CBIHLH010000004.1:0-61837 GCA_966210405.1 uncultured Marinobacter sp. | reverse complement strand
GATAAAGGTTTTGATATCCTTGATGGGGACCACCCGGCCGGAGGCCCTTCCGAAGGTCATGGGTCTGGTGGGCCGGGTGGTCCCCATCAAGGATCTCAAAACCTTTATCCGGGCCATGCGCTCGGTGTGTGAGGTGGTTCCGGACGCGGAAGGCTGGATCGTCGGGCCGGAGGATGAAGACCCGGTGTACGTGTCGGAATGCCAGGAGCTGGTTCAGAGCCTCGGGCTGGAAAACCAGGTGCGCTTTCTCGGGTTCCGGAACGTGAACGACATCCTGCCGCAACTGGGCCTGATGGTTCTGACCTCCATTTCCGAGGCCCTGCCGCTGGTGATCCTGGAAGCCCATGCCGCCGGCCTGCCCTGCCTGGCCACCGATGTCGGTGCCTGCCGGGAGCTGCTGGAGGGTATGTCCGATGACGACCAGCAACTGGGGCGCAGCGGCTCGGTGGTGCCCATCGCCGATCCCGAAGCCACCGCCCGGGAAGCCATTCGCCTGCTGCTGGATGAAGACCTGTGGTATCGGGCCCAGAAAGCCGGCCTTGAGCGGGTGCGGCGCTATTACACCCTGGACAGCATGTTTGATGCCTATCGGGGCATATACCAGCAGGCCCTGGCGTCCACCGGGGAGACTCGCTGATGGCCGGTATCGGGTTCGAATTGCGGCGGATTCTCAAACGCGACAGCTTCACCAGCCTGCTGGGCGCCTACGGCCTGGCGGGGGTCATCAGCTCCGGCCCCTGGGTGCTGTCGGTACTGGGGGTCATGCTGATCGGCATTGTCAGTATCAACCTGGCGGTGGCCGGCTCGGCGGTGGTGCAGTTCCTGGTCTCGGTGACCTACCTGATGGCCATTTCCCTGACCCTGTCCGGCCTGTTCCAGCATGTGTTCACCCGCTGGGTGGCGGACCGGCTCTACGACCGCCAGAACGCCCGGGTCCTGCCCAACCTGATGGGCGTTATCTGGGTGTCCTGCCTGCTGGCGCTGGCGGTCGGGCTACCATCGGTGCTCTGGCTGTTTCCCGGCACCAGCACGGTCTACAAGCTGCTGATGCTGGCCAACTTCGTGGTGCTGTGCAATCTGTGGCCGGTCACGATCTTTCTGTCGAGCATGAAGTCCTACCGCCGCATTGTGATCATCTTTGCCCTGGGCTATGCCACAGCCATAACCGCTTCGCTTCTGTTGGCGCGGTTCGGCCTGGAGGGGCTGCTGGCGGGCCTGCTGCTGGGCCACAGCCTGCTGTTTTTCAGTTTCTTCTACACCATTATCCGGCAGTACCCGGGCGATGGCCTGGTCCGGTTCGATTTTACCCGGCGCAGCCAGATTTTTCCGACCCTGATCTTCACCGGCCTGCTGTTCAATGCGGCGGTGTGGGCAGACAAGTTCATTTTCTGGTTTCATCCGGACACCTCGCAACCGATCATTGGCGCCCTGCGCGCGTCGATCATCTACGACCTGCCCATCTTCCTGGCGTACCTGGCCATCATTCCGGGCATGGCGGTGTTTCTGGTGCGCATGGAAACCGACTTTTCCGAGGCTTACGAGCGCTTTTACAACGCCGTGCGGGAAGGGGACACTCTGGGCCGCATCAACGGCTTTCGGGACGATATGGTGCGGGTGGCCCGCAATGGCATCTACGAGATCTGCAAGGTCCAGGGCCTGACTGTCATTGTGCTGTTCCTCTGGGCCGATGAACTGTTGTCAGCCATTGGCATCTCAACCTTGTACCTGCCGCTGTTCTACATTGATCTGGTGGCGGTGAGCATCCAGTTGATCCTGCTGGCCATCCAGAACGTGCTGTTCTATCTGGACGCCCGGGGCATCAACGTGATCCTTTGCGCACTGTTCTTCGCCACCAATATCCTGTTCACTCTGGTGACCATTGAACTGGGAGCTTCGTTCTACGGCTATGGCTACGCCGGCGCCACACTGGTGTCGGCACTGACCGGGCTGGCCCTGCTGTCACGCAAGTTCGACCGGCTGGAGTATGAGACCTTTATGCTACAGGGGCGCTAGCCCTATCGCGGTAGAGCAAAAGCGCCAACCCCTGCCGGCGTCAATCAGGGGCGCTTGGTCACCGCCATGGTCAGCCGGGAGATACAGGTGGTCTTGCCCTGCTCGTTTTCCAGGCGGATTTCCCAGACCTGGGTGGCACTGCCGATGTGAATGGCCCGAGCGGTCCCGGTCACCCAGCCGCCGGTTACCGGGCGAATGTGGTTGGCGTTGATGTCCAGCCCCACGGCGACGGTCTCCGGGTCTTTCAGGCAACAGTTGGCGGCCATGCTGCCCAGGGTTTCCGCCAGCACCACCGAGGCGCCGCCATGGAGAATACCGAACGGTTGAACCGTGCGCTCATCCACCGGCATACGACCTGTCACATAATCATCGCCGACCTCCAGGTATTCAATGCCCATATGGGACACCGCAGTATTGCGGCTGGATTCCATCAGTTGGTCAAGGTTCGGGGTTCGGGTCCAGATTGCCATGGGGAAAAGGCCTCCACAAAACGGATTTCAGAATGTTGGAGTGCCAGTCTAACCAGATAGGATGCGAACGACTATCGGAAAATGGTCACAGCAAACGCATCGGCATGAAATCAGGGTTTCGGTTGCGCCAGATACTTGAGCACGAGGTCTTCATGCGTCCCTTCCATTTGCATGAGCTTTAGGGCGGCGCGGATATCGTCGGCGTACTCCAACACCGGAGAGTCCTTGGCCACGGCAATGTACGAACGCTCACCAGGCACAAAGAAGGGCGACACGGAAACGTCCAGGCCCAGGTGCCTGACGGTGTATTTGCCCACCAGTTCCGGAGCAATCACCACATCCACCCGACCCTTCTGCATCATCAGCATCAGGTTTTCGTAACGGGGAGCAGCTTCCTTGATGATCCGGTTGTCACTGTCAAACTGCCTGAAATAGGTCGCGCCTTCCAGCACACCAATGGCCCGGCCATACAGATCCGAATAATTATCGATCCGGTGCGACTCGTCGATGTAGAAAAACAGACGTCGCTCCGGAGGAAAGGCCGGCGCCACGAACTCCATGAACCGGGCCCGTTCCGGGGTTTTCACCGGCCCCAGGACAACATCGACATCCCCCTGCTGCACCATTCGAAGCACCCGGCGGAAGGGGGCTTCCCGGTAATGCACTTCCCAGCCCAGGCGAGCGGCAATCTCCTCAAAAATATCCACATAGAGGCCGGTACTTTCGTCGCCATCGATGATGCGGTAGGGCGGCGCATGATTGGCGCCCACCGTGATTTTCAGGCCCTTGACCGTTTCGGTGCCCTGTTGTGCCAACGCAGGGAGTGTCAACGCAGGGAGTGCCAACACCAACAGTAACGCGGTGATCAGTTGTCGCATTCTGCTCATCCTTCCTTGAATCGAGGCTGCCGGGTTCTCTTCACCAAAGCCGATTGTACAGAGTATAGCCACTTTAAAGTCCGTGCAGCCCGGATCGTCGTATTCGCTGGTTGAATTCCTGCCGTGCCGGCACAAGGTTTTACACAGACGCAGGAACACCCACCGATCATTCGCCAACAAAGAAGGACCGATTCCATGAAGATTCTGATGGTTCTGACATCCCACGACCAGATGGGCGATACCGGCCACAAGACCGGATTCTGGCTGGAAGAGTTCACTGCCCCGTTTTACGTATTCCGGGACGCCGGAGCGGGCATCACGATTGCCTCACCGAAAGGGGGCCAGCCGCCGATTGATCCAAACAGCGAATCCGAAGACGCACAGACAGAAACCACCCGGCGCTTCGCGAAAGACGCCCATGCAAAAGAGTCCCTCGCCAGCACCAAAAAACTGGCGGATGTGGATATGAATGAATACGACGCCGTGTTCTATCCCGGCGGTCACGGCCCGCTCTGGGATCTGGCCAACGATCCGAAATCCGTGGCCCTGATCAAGGCCGCGTACGAGCAGGACAAGGTGATTGGTGCCGTCTGCCACGCACCTGCCGTGTTCCGGGATGTCGAGATCAAGCCGGGACAGAACCTGGTCGGCGGCCGCAATGTCACCGGCTTCAGCAACAGCGAAGAGGACACCGTGGGGCTGACCGGTGTGGTGCCTTTCCTGCTGGAAGACATGCTCAAGGAGAAGGCCGGCCACTACACCCGGGGCGAGGATTTCACCCCGCACATTGTGGTCGACGGTAAACTGATCACCGGCCAGAACCCGCCGTCATCCGAAGGCACCGCGAAAGCGGTTATTCAGGCGCTTCAGGAAGGCTGACCAGCCCCCTGCTCTCCGGCGTGGCTTAGCAGTACGCCGGGGGCACCTGCTTCCAGCATCTCACGAATATGGCCGGGCACGGCGACCTTGGCCATTTCCGACGCCCGGATCATCACATAGACAAGATCGGCGTCCGCCACCAGAGCCTCATCCCCGTAACGGACGAACTCCAGGTGGAACGCAAAAGAGGTGTTACCAATCCGTCCGGGCCGGATACGTGCCTCCAGCACATCATCAAACCGCGCCGGCGACCGGTAATTCACCGTCAGGCTCACCACCTGGAAATCCAGATCCTGGTCCAGCAGGCGCTGGTAACTGCCGAACAGGGTGCGAATGTACTCGTTGATGGAAATATCCACGTAATCCGCATAGCGGGCGTTGAACACGACGCTCTGGGCATCGCACTCGCCGTAGCGGACGCGGAAGCGGAAGCGGAATGGCAGATCGGGCGATTCAGTCATATGGCATAACCTTCGGACAGGTAAAAGCACAGCCTAACCGATGCCGTTATGATTTTCCGCCCGCCTTGCCATTGAGCACCAGGTAACATCCGTAACCAATTACCACACCCCAGAACGCCGACGACAGGCCAAACAGCGACATGCCGGAGGCGGTGACAATGAACGTGATCAGCGAGGCCTCCCGGTGGCTGGCGTCTTCCAGGGCCGCCGACAGGTTTCCGCCAATGGCACCAAGCAGGGCCAGGCCCGCCAGTACGGCCACAAACGCCGCTGGCAGTGAGGTAAACAGGCTGACAATGGTGCCGGCAAACAGCCCGCCCACGAGGTAGAAAACCCCATTGAAGACGCCCGCGACATAGCGGCGGGAAGGGTCTTCATGGGCGTCCTTGCCGGTGCAGATGGCCGCCGTGATCGCCGCCACCACCGTGGTGATACCGCCGAAAAACGCCATGGGCAGTGACACCAGACTGGTCACCCCAATAATCGGCTTCGCCCTCACCGGATAGCCCGCACCCTGAATGATCGCCATGCCCGGCAGGAACTGCCCTGTCAGACTCACCAGCACCAGGGGAATGGCGAGGCTGAGGGTCGATGCCAGGTTCCATTCCGGCTTGATGAACTGCGGAACCGCGATGCTCCAGCGCACACCGGATAACGAAGCGCCTTCCAGGAAAACCGCCAGCATTACGCCCGCAATCAGCAACAATACCAGGGTGTATTTGGGGAACAGACGACGAAACGCCACATAGGACACCAGCATACCAATGGCCAGCGCCGGGGTGGTTTCAATGGCGGTAAACGCACCCACGCCAAACTGGAACAGGATGCCCGCCATCATGCCAGCGGCAACGCCCTTGGGAATGGCTCGCACAAAGGTGTCGAAGGTGCCGGAGACGCCAATGATAAAGATAATGATTGCGGCGGTGAGGTAGGCGCCAATGGCTTCATTCAGGGACAACTCCGGAAACAGCGTTACCAGTAGCGCCGTGCCGGGTGCGGACCACGCGGTCACCACCGGCGCCTTCAGCCAGAGTGACAGGACAATGCCGGAAATCGCCGCGCCCATGGAAATGGCCCAGACCCAGGAGGTCATCATCTCGGGAGAAATTCCAGCGCTGGCACCGGCCTGGAAGAAAATCGCCAGGGGCCCCGAATAGGACACCAGCACCGCAAGAAAGCCGGCCACGATGGCCGGCAGGGAAAGGTCTTTCAAAAACGACGCCATGGAGGTTTCCTTATTGTTAACCCAGATCACCCCCGGCAACCGGAATGACCGTACCGGTAATGTAACTGGCAGCATCGGACGCCAGGAACAGGATCGGTTCGGCCTGTTCGTCCAGGGTGCCGTAACGATGCATGAAACTGTTTTCTGTTGTCTGCTCAACCAGGGCCTGGTACCACGCCTTTTCCTGCACGCTCTGCTCTTTCGCGTTACGGGGCGTCAGCCGTGGGGGCGCCTCGGTACCACCGGGCGCGGCGGCATTCACGCGGATGTTGTGGGGCGCATATTCGTACGCCATATTCACGGTCATCGCGTTCACCCCACCCTTGGCCGCACCATAGGGCACTCGCATCAAGCCCCGCGTTGCCACGGAGGAAACGTTCACAATCACACCGCCCTTCTGCTCCAGCATGTAGGGCAATACCGCGCGACAGCACCACAGGGTGGTGAACAGTGACCGCTGGATTTCCTTCTCAATCTGCTCCGGCGTGTA
This sequence comes from uncultured Marinobacter sp., assembly GCA_966210405.1. GTDB lineage: Bacteria > Pseudomonadota > Gammaproteobacteria > Pseudomonadales > Oleiphilaceae > Marinobacter. The sequence continues at coordinate 55,421 of CBIHLH010000004.1, read as the reverse complement.
GTGTTCGAATGGCTGCGCCCAGATGGTACCACCGACATTGTTGATCAGAATGTCGATGCGGCCAAACTGCTTATGCGCTTCCGCCATAATGGTTTCGGCGCCGGCCCAGGTTTCCAGGTTGGCCTGGACCGCGACCGCATCGGCGCCCTGGTCGCGCAGTTCGGCCGCGACCCCCTGCACGTAGTCGGCGATATCAACCAACAGCAGCCGGGCGCCTTCGGCGGCCGCCAGCCCGGCAACGCGTTTGCCGATACCCTGGGCGGCCCCGGTGATCACCATGACCTTGTTGGTGAAACGGTCTTTCATGCAACCTTCTCCCTGGCCGCCGGCGCGCTGGGTGCGAACTTCTCATAGTGGAACGAGTTCGGTTTGATGCCCTGCTCGCGGAAAAATCCGAGTACCGCATCCACCATCGGTGGGGGCCCACACAGGTAGACGTCCACATCGCCTTCGTTCAGGGGGGCTTCATCCATGTGCTGGGTGACGTAACCCTTGCGCGGATGGCCGCTGTCGTCACCCGAGACCACCGTGACGTAGCTGAAGTTGTCCAGCTCTTCGGTAAAACGATCCAGGATGTCGAGGCACACCAGGTCGTCGTCATTGCTGACGCCGTACACCAGGTGCGTCGGCAGGTCGCAGCCGTTGGCCTTCATGTGTTCCAGTTTTGCCAGGAACGGCGCCAGGCCGGTGCCGCCCGCCAGCATCAGTATCGGGCGCTCGATAGGGCGCAGGTAGAAGCTGCCCATGGGGCCGGTCAGGGTCACCTTGTCACCAGTACGGGCCTTGCCCACTAACCAGGAGCTCATCAGACCACCCGGCACGTTGCGAATCAGGAAACTCAGGTCGCGGCTGCCGGGTTTGGAGCTGAAGGAATAGGCGCGAGTCTCCTCGGTGCCCGGCACCTGGATGTTCACGTACTGGCCCGGCAGGAAGGCGATGTCATCGTCCGCGGTGATCTTCAGTTCGATGGACGTGGGCGAGATCAGGTTGACCTCGGCCACGGTACCGGTGACGTTGGCATTGCCGGTCTTGCACATAGTGGACGCGACAGGCACTTCCACCACGCAATCGCTGGAGGGCACCATCTGGCAGGTCAGCACCATGCCCTGCCCGGCTTCCTCGTCAGACAGCGCTTCGTCAATGTATTCCTCACCCAGGTCGAACTGGCCCTGATGGCAGGCGCCCTTGCAGGTGCCGCAAACGCCATCGGAGCAGTCCATGGGCAGATTGATCTGCGCACGGTAGGCGGCATCGAGAACCGTTTCGCCTTCGTTGCAGGACACAAAACGGGTAACGCCGTCTTCAAAGTTAAGCGCGATGTTGTAACTCATGATGTTGCTCTCCCCATCAATTACAGGTGGTAAACGTCCAGCACCTGATTGATGCAATCGTTGTTCAGAACCAGTCGCTTCTCCCGGATCAGCGGCTGTTCGCCGGTGATGTCCAGGGTGTAGAAGGAGGTGCCGAAGAATTCAGCCGTCTTCTTGTAGCGATAGGCCTTGGTCAGCCAGTTAAACCGCAGCTTCACTTCGTTCTCGTCCTGGGACAGGATCTCCAGGTTACTGGTGAAGTGCGTGGTGCGCGGCTCCGGCATGGAGCTGGCCCCGGAACGCTCGGTCTTGATCCGGTAAATCCGGTCTTCCAGGCCTTCCTTGTTGGGGTAGTAGATGAGCGAGATCTCGCTTTGCGGATCCTCGGTCAGCTCATCGTCGTCATCCCACGCCGGCATCCAGTAGGTGACGTCGTCGTGGTAGCATTCCAGCCACTGGTCCCACTCACGGTCGTCCAGGAAACGGGCTTCGCGAATGATGAACTGCTCGATGTCGTGATAGCTCAGGCTCATGCCGACGCCTCCTCTGACGCTGTTGAACTTGAAGCGAGGGGAATGAAACGGGCACGCTCGGCCTCGATGGCGCGGGCCATTTCCACCTGCCAGTGCTGGTGATGGTTCACGTACAGACCTTCGTCGTCCGGCCGCGCGCCACTCATGATCGGTTTCATATCGATCTGGTTGGCGTGCTCGTCCGGGCCGTCGATCCAGTGTGCGGCGCCACGGCTCATGTCGTTCCAGCGCATGTCGCGGGCTTCATAGCCGCTCTGGCAGGCGCGGAACTCTTCCAGGTCATCCGGAGTGCCCATGCCGGTCACGTTGAAGAAATCCTCGTACTGACGGATACGCTTGGTACGCAGCTCCGCCGGCTCGTTCTTCGGGCCAAAGGCGTAGATGGTCACTTCCGTCTTGTTCACGTCAATGGGCCGGGTCACACGGATCTGGGTGGAGAACTGGTCCATCAGGTAAACGTTCGGGTACAGGCACAGATTCTTGGTGGTGCGGACAATGGAATCGGCACGGGCCTCGCCGTAGGTCTTTTCCAGACGCTCCAACTGACTGAAGATCGGGCGCACTTCCGGGTTCAGCAGGCGGGTCCACAACATCATGTGGCCGTTCTCGAAGGAATAGAAACCGCCTTCGGCCGACCAGCTCTTGGCGTCAACCGCCTCGGTGCCGCCCTTGTCGTAGTTCCGCTGGCCCATGGTGGACAGGTAGTTCCAGTGCACGGTGCCGACGTGGTAACCGTCCGCGCCGTTCTCGGCGGTCAGTTTCCAGTTGCCTTCGTAGGTGTAGGTCGAGCTGCCACGAAGGATTTCCAGGCCGTCTTCCGACTGATCCACGATGTTGTCGATGATCTTGGTGGTCTCCCCCAGATGCTCCTCGAGAGAAGCCACATCGGCACTGAGGCTGCCAAACAGGAAGCCACGGTAGTTGCCGAACTTCGGCATTTCCTTGAGGTCGTGGGAGCCGTCGGTGTTGAACTGCTCCGGGTAGCCGCCCTTCTTCTGATCTTTCGCCTTCAGCAGTTGACCGTCGTTACGGAACGTCCAGCCGTGGAACGGGCAGGTGAACGACGTCTTGTTGCCCCGCTTCTTGCGGCACAGGGTGGCACCTCGGTGCGAACAGGTGTTAAGGATGGCTTTCAGCTCGCCATCCTTGGTGCGGGTGATAATCACCGGCTGGCGACCCACGGTCACCGTGAAGTAGTCACCCGGCTCCGGAATCTGACTTTCGTGAGCCAGGTACACCCAGTTGCCTTCAAAAATGTACTTCATTTCCAGGTCAAACAGTTCACGATCCGTGAAAATGCCCCGGTCGCACTGGTAGCGGCCGGTGTCCGGGTCCGCGACAACGGCATTGCGAACCTTGTCGGCGAGTTGTTCGAGTTTGTTGCTCATGTCATCCCACTCCTCTTGTTGTTGGCTCGCGCTTACGCCGCGTCGGTTTCCAGGGCGCGTTGACGGGCATGGCGTTGCTGGAGTTCCGGCTTGTCCGTGGCAACCAGGGCTACATTGAACTCAACTTCGGTGATCGGCCCGTTCACCCCATGCTTGGCAGCAGTCTCGGAGTGCTCGACGCGGCGGGCTTCCACCACCAGCTCTTCCCGGGTGGCAAAGGCAAAGTCGCTGTAGGTGTACTCGTCACCCGCGATGTTGACCTGGGTGGTCAGGTGCTTGTAACCCGGCTTTGAAACGAAGTAGTGGATATGCGCCGGGCGTTGGCCGTGGCGGCCCAGCTGGTTCAGCAACTGCTGGGTGGAACCTTCGGGCGGGCAACCATAACCGGAGGGCATGATGCTCTGGGCGGCGTAACGGCCCTCGGCATCGGTCTTGATGCGACGGCGCAGGTTGTACTCGCTCTGGGACTGATCGAAGTAGGAGTAAGCACCCTTGCTGTCGGCGTGCCAGATATCAACAACCGCGTTAGCCAGCGGCGCGCCATTTTCGTCGGTGATCTGACCCTTGATCAGGATCACTTCGGCGTCTTTATCGGAGCCGTCATCCATGCGGGCGAAACGTTCGCTGATGGGGGCACCGGCAACGTACAGCGGGCCTTCAATGGTGCGGGGCGTGCCGCCGGTCAGGCCAGCCTGCTCGTCTTCGGCGTCCTGGCGGATGTCCAGGTAGCGGTCCATTCCCAGGCCCGGGGCCAGCAGGGCAGCTTCACCGTTCGCGCCCAGTTCGCCCACGTAGTAAACAGCGCTCCAGAACTCTTCAGGCGTGACGTCAAAATCTTCCACGATCTGGAAAATATCGTGCATGACGCGATGAACAATCTTCTTCATGCGCTCGTTACCGCCTGCCTGGTCGAAGCCAGCCACTTTTTCCAGCAGCTCTTTCACATCGTTGGTTTGCATGGTCTTAACGGTCATTGTCGGTCTCCTCGGTCTTTTGTTTTTGTTGCTCAAGACATCCCATCAGTTGGCAACAACGTATTTCTGTCGTTCGCCTGTGAAGGCGACTCCGGTGTTAACGATCGTCCTCATGAATGGAGGACGGATGACGGCACAGCGGTGCCACGGTGATGTCCATATAAGGGAACAGCGGCAAGTTGCTGATCAGGTCCTGTAATTCGGCGTTGTCTTCCACATCAAAAATGCTGACGTTGGCGTAGCTGCCCGCCACCCGCCACAGATGGCGCCACTTGCCCCTCGACTGCAGATCCTGGGCGTAGGCCTTTTCCCGGGCCTTGATGTCCGCCGCAACTTCTGCGGGCATGTCGTGCGGAATGTTCACCTTCATTTCAACTTTGAACAGCATGTGTGCCTCTCCGTTTATGAATGCTGCCGGTGCCTTCAGGCCTTCCGGCGATAGAAAGCGAGCTTGTCTTCGTCAATGTCGATACCCAGGCCCGGGCCCGTGGGCAGGTCCACACCGTTGTCGTGGAAATTCAGCGGCTTGACCACGATGTCGTCTTTCATTAACAGCGGGCCGAACATTTCAGTGCCCCAGCGCAGGGATTCCAGGGTTGACCAGGCGTGCAGCGCGGCCACTGTGCCGACCGTGCCCTCCAGCAGGGTGCCGCCGTACAGGCCGATACCCGCCGCCTGGGCAACGGCTGCCTGTTCCAGGGCCCGGGCGGGGCCGCCAGCCTTGGCGATCTTGAGGGCAACGGCACCGGAGAACCCGGCGGCGGCCAGGCTGTACATGTCACTGGCATCGGCCACCGACTCGTCGGCCAGGATGGGCAGGTAAAACTTCTGCGACAGGCGCACCAGCGCGGCGTCATCTTTCATCGGTGTGGGCTGCTCCACCAGATCAATGCCGGCGGCCTGTAATTCCGCCATGCCCCTGGCCGCGGTGGCTTCGTCCCACGCCTGATTCACATCCACGCGGACACTGGCGGCTTCACCGACGGCAGCCTTGATGGCCGCTACGTGGCGGACGTCGTCCATCAAGGGCCGGGAGCCGATCTTGAGCTTGAAATCACAGTGGCGCCCGGTTTCGATCAGGCTGAGGGCTTCTTCGATGTCTTTTGCCGTGTCACCACTGGCCAGGGTCCAGAGCACTGGAAGGTGCGAATGCACCGCACCGCCAAGCAAATCGGACACCGGGCAGTTCAGGCGCTTGCCCTGCAGATCCAGCAACGCGGTTTCAATCGCAGACTTGGCGAGGTTGTTGCCACGGGTTGAGCGGTTTAACATTACCCTTAAGGTATTGCTGTTATCCGAAGGCTGCCCAATCAGTTGCGGCCTGAAATAGGTGTCAATGGTAAGTTTCACGCTTTCAGGGCTTTCCGGGCCGTAGGCCAGGCCACCGATGGTGGTGGCTTCCCCTAACCCTTCGAGGCCACTGGAATCCTTCAGTCGCACAATCACCATGGTCTGAACCCCCATGGTTGTCATCGACAGCTTGTGCGGCCGGATGGTCGGGATATCGACCAGAATGGCTTCGATGGACTGAATGGTGGCGGACATGGGCTCTCCGAATCGCAAGTTAAAATACCTGTAATTCGAACAGTACGAAGTTTCACGGATATGAACCAATATTGATTAAGTACTAACCGATACCCTGGAGGTATGGATGGAGCTGAGACACCTGCGGTACTTCGTGGCGGTGGCCGAAGAGCTTAACCTGACCCGGGCGGCGGAAAAGCTGTTCATCGCGCAACCACCGCTGACCCGGCAGATCAAACAGCTTGAAGAAGAGGTGGGCGTTGCGCTGTTTCTCCGCAAACCCCGGGGTCTGGAGCTGACGTCCGGTGGCGAATACTTCCTGGAACAGGCGCACCAGATACTGCATAAAGTCGAGGCCACGGTGGAGGACACCCGACGAATTGCCCAGCATCGCAAAACCGTTTTCTCCATCGGCTTTGTGCCGTCCGTATTCTATGGCCAGTTGCCGCTGATGGTCCGGCGCCTGCGCCGCAACAAAAACCTGGAAATCATCCTCCATGAGCTGAAAACCCGGGAGCAGGTGGACGCCCTGAAAAGTGGCAAAATCGACATCGGCTTCGGCAGGGTGCGGATTGACGATCCGGACGTGGACCAGGAACTGCTGTTCGACGAGCCCCTGATCGCCGCCTTGCCCGCCGGCCACCCACTCACCCGGCACCCGCCGTCCATGACGGAACTGGCCGGCTGGCCCTTGGTCACCTTTCCGTCCGGGTCGGGGCCGAACTTTGCCGACATCACCCTGGGCCTGTTTCACCGCAGAGGGTTACGGGTCAATGTGATCCAGCAAGTGAATGATGTGCAGACAGCGCTGTCGCTGGTGGCCTCCGACATGGGCTTCACCCTGGTCCCCGAGCAGGTTCGGCGGCTGCATCGGGAAGGGATTGATTACATGCCCCTGGAAGACGACAACATCACCACGCCGGTGATTGCGTCCCGGCGAAAAGGCGAAAACCCCAACGCGGTGATGCGTCTGGCCAATACCATCCTGGACGAACTGGTGCAGAACCGGTTGACCGGAAGGTATCCGTGACAGGAGTGTGTCGGATTACGGCTGCGCCTAATCCGACAAGGTCATCGCGTCGTCCGCCGCATCGCCTCGGCCGCCTGCTGCAACCGCGGCAAATACACCCCCATCAACGTCTCCATATCCACCCGAGCCGCATTGGTGCTGATGTTGATCGCCCCCAGCAATTCACCATCACCGGCAAATACTGGCACTGCGACGGAACGAAGGCCTGAGTCCAGCTCCTGATCAACAATCGAATAGCCCTGCTCGCGAACCCTGTCGACTTCCGTGCGTAGCAGGCCTTTATCGATGATCGAGGCGTCGGTGAAGTGCTCCAGTCGAACCCGCTCCAGAAAGGCCTCCCGTTCCGCTTCCGACAACTGCGCCAGCAACACCCGCCCCATGGAGGTATAAGCGGCCGGCAAGCGAGTGCCTACCGACAGGGTAATCGCCATTAACCGGTGCCTCGCCGAGGAACGCACCACGTAGACCACGTCGTCACCGTCCAGCACCGCCAGCGAGGATGATTCCCCAAGCTCAGCGGTGATGCCTTCCAGGTATTGCTGAATCACCGCCCGGTACTGGTTCGACGCCTGATAGGCATAACCCAGCTGCAATACCCGAGGGGTCAGCTCGAACTGCCGGCCATTGCGCTTAACAAACCCCAGGGCATGCAAAGTCAACAGGAAGCGCCGTGCCTTGGCCCGGTCCATAGCCGTCCGCGCCGCCACTTCGCTCAGGGTCATGCGGGGATGCTCGGCATCAAAGGCCTGCAGCACCTCCAGCCCCGAGGCCAGGGCGCCCACGTAATCCCGGTCTCCCGGATTAAGAATCTGTTCGTCCATTCGGGCTCCTTCAGCGCCTTGGGAAATCCGTATGAGCGCATGGTATCAGTTGGTTCGCTCTCCGAACATCCGTGCAATTTTGCCAGCTGGTGAAAATTTGTACTTGACGACAGCAAAACCTTCGAGCCATTATGTTCGCATATTAAACATATGTTCGTATATCGAACTCTCACAATCACTGCAATGGAGACACTGCAATGGCTGAATTTCTCTCCCTTCAGGATGCCGTGAGCCGCCACATCAGCAACGGCGACACGGTCTGTATGGAAGGCTTCACGCACCTGATTCCATTCGCGGCAGGCCACGAGATCATCCGTCAGGAAAAGCGTGACCTGACCCTGATCCGTATGACCCCGGATCTGATCTACGACCAGATGATCGGCGCCGGCTGTGCCAAAAAACTGATCTTCTCCTGGGGCGGGAACCCCGGCGTAGGCTCCCTGCACCGGCTGCGGGATGCGGTTGAGAAAGCCTGGCCCAACAAGCTGGAGATTCTGGAACACAGCCACGCCGCCATGGCCTGTGCCTACGAAGCGGGTGCCGCCGGCCTGCCGTTCGCGGCCCTGCGCGGTTATGTGGGCAGCGACCTGCCGAAAGTGAATGACCAGATCAAATTCATTGACTGCCCGTTCACCGGTGAGCGCCTGGCCGCCGTGCCGTCCGTGCGCCCGGATGTGTCGGTGATTCACGCCCAGCGAGCTGATCGCAAAGGTAACGTGTTGATTGAAGGAATCGTGGGGATTCAGAAGGAAGTCGTGCTGGCCGCCAAGCGCAGCATCGTGACGGTGGAAGAAATCGTCGACGACCTGGGCGCCGGCGTGAACGCTTGCGTGCTGCCGTCCTGGGCGATCACCGCCATCGCCGAGGCACCGAAAGGCGCCAGCCCGTCCTATGCCCTGGGCTATTACGACCGTGACAACGCCTTTTACAAAGAATGGGACGGCATCGCCCGCAACCGGGACACCTTCCAGACCTGGCTGAAAGAAAACGTATTCGAGAAAGGAGCCGCGTGATGAGCCTTGAATTTACCGCCTCGGAAATGATGAGCGTCACTGCCGCCCGCGCACTGACCAGCGACATGACCTGCTTCGTCGGCATCGGCCTGCCCAGCGAGGCCGCCAACCTGGCCCGCCTCACCCACGCGCCCGATGTCACCCTGATCTACGAATCCGGCACCCTGCAAACCAAACCGGATGTGCTGCCGCTGTCCATCGGCGATGGCGAACTGTGCGAATCCGCCCTGACCACGGTCGCCGTGCCGGAAATGTTCCGTTACTGGCTGCAGGGCGGGCATATCAGCGTCGGCTTCCTGGGCACTGCCCAGATTGACCGCTACGCCAACCTCAACACCACGCTGATCGGCGACTACCGGGAGCCGAAAGTCCGCCTGCCCGGCGGCGGAGGCGCTCCGGAAATTGCCACCAATGCGAAAGAAGTGTTCATTACCGTGAAGCACTCCAAGCGCACCTTCGTGAAGGATGTGGACTTCGTGACCACCGTCGGCTTTGGTCGGGATGGCAAGGCCCGGGACAATGTCCCTAATATCGGCCGCGGCCCGACGGTGGTGATCACCGACCTCTGCATCCTGAAGCCGGATCCGGACACCAAAGAACTGGTGGTCACCTCCCTGCACCCGAACGTGACCCGGGAACAGGTGATTGAGGCCACCGGCTGGGAGATCCGGTTTGCCGACACGCTGGAGACCACGCCAGAGCCAAGCGCCAAGGAACTGGAAGTACTGCGTGACCTGAAAGCTCGCACTAACGCCCATCATGCCGGTCAACACTGAGGTCCACCATGACTAACGTCTATCTCTGCCACCCCCGCCGTTCGGCCATCGGCCGCTTCGGCGGCACCCTCGCCAGCGTTCGCCCGGATGATCTGGCAGCACACATTTTCAAAGCGGTTCTCGAACAGGCGCCGGAACTGGACCCGGCCGCCATTGACGAAGTGATGATGGGCTGCGCCAACCAGGCCGGCGAGGACAACCGTAACGTGGCCCGCATGTCCGCCTTGCTGGCGGGCCTGCCCACCTCGGTACCCGGCACCACGCTGAACCGCCTGTGCGGCTCCGGCATGGACGCTGTGGGCACCGCCTTCCGGGCCATTCGCGCCGGTGAGATGGAGTTGGTGCTGGCCGGCGGCGTGGAATCCATGTCCCGGGCACCTTACGTGCTGGGCAAAGCGGATTCTGCCTTCTCACGTGGCCAGAAGATCGAGGACACCACCATCGGCTGGCGTTTCGTGAACCCGCTGATGAAGAAACAGTACGGTATCGATTCCATGCCGGAAACGGCGGAAAATGTCGCCGAGCAATACAAGGTCTCGCGGGAAGATCAGGATCTGTTTGCCTTCCGTTCCCAGGAAAAGGCTGCGCGCGCCCAGAAGGAAGGACGCTTCGCCGAGGAAATCGTGCCGGTGTCCATTCCGCGCCGCAAGCAGGATCCACTGCTATTCGATACGGACGAACACCCCCGTGAAAGCACGCTGGAGAAACTCGCCACCCTGCCCACCCCATTCCGTGAGAACGGCAGCGTCACCGCTGGCAACGCCTCCGGTGTGAATGACGGCGCGGCCTCCATGCTGGTCGCCAGCGACAGCGCCGTGAAAGCCCACGGCCTGAAACCGATGGCGAAAATCCTGGGCATGGCCACCGCCGGTGTGGAACCTCGCGTCATGGGCATTGGCCCGGTACCCGCCGTGCGTAAATTGCTGGAAAAGCAGGGCATCGGTATTAGCGACATTGACGTTATCGAGCTCAACGAGGCCTTTGCCGCACAAGGACTGGCCGTGTTGCGAGAACTGGGTGTCGCCGACGACGATCCCCGGGTAAACCCGAATGGCGGTGCCATCGCACTGGGCCACCCGCTGGGCATGTCCGGTGCACGCCTGTTGCTGACCGCCGCCCACCAGCTGCAACGCACCGGGGGCCGCTACGCCCTGTGTACCATGTGCGTGGGCGTGGGCCAGGGTATTGCTACACTCATCGAACGGGTCTGAAACCAAGGAGCCACCATGGCATTTCTGAAACACAACGGCCGCACGATCTGCTACCGCTTGCTGGGTGACAACAACAAACCGCTGTTGATACTGGCCCATCCCCTGGGCATGACCCAGGGCGTGTGGGACGACATGATTCCAGCGTTACTGGAAAGCTTCCGGATCATGACCTGGGATCTGCCGGGGCATGGCGCAAGTGCAGCCTGGCCGGAGGAGTCCGACCGAATCACCCCGGAAGACCTGGCCGGGGAAGCACTGGCACTGGCAGCGTTGGCCGGTGCCGAGACCTTTCACTTTGTCGGCACATCCATTGGCGGTGCTATCGGACAGCAGCTCATCAGCCAGCACGCTGACAAACTCCTCTCCGCCACGCTCACCAACACCGGTGCCGTTATCGGCACACCCGAGGCCTGGAACACCCGCTCCGCCAACGTAGTGGAGCTCGGTCTCAGTGCCATGTCGGTGGATATCGTGCCGCGCTGGTTTGGCCCTGCGGCCTGTGAACAGCAGCCGGCTCTGGTAGAGGGTTGGCGCGTGATCATGGGGCGCGGTGACGACCGCAGTTATGCCCTGCTGTGCGAGCTGCTGGGCCGGGCTGATTTCCGGGAGCAACTCAGCGGGCATCCGGTGCCGCTTCGCTTGATTGCCGGCGCGGACGACGTGGCCACGCCACCGGAAGCGCTCCAGGCGCTGGCCCAATTCAGTGGCGCGCCGAAACCGCTCATTCTGGAGCAAGTCGGCCACGTTCCTTCGGTGGAATGCCCTGACCGGTTCAGCCAGATTCTGATCGATCATCTGCCCTGACCGCCGCCCCTGAAGCCAGGCCGGGGTGCTTCCCGACCTGGCCTCCTGTTTCCCGCCACACCCGCTTTTCAGGATGCGGATAAACCTCTGCATCAAGCGGATAGGCTCTCCCTCAAATATCCCTTAGCGTTTCCGCACAATGCGAACCCTTGCCCAGCGGAAACAGAACCATGGACAACACCGTCACTTTCGAACAACAAACCTCGGCATCCGGATCTTCCAAAGCGCCCGTCTACGGAACACTGAGTCTGGCAATCGCCGGCACTACGGCAATGATCACCATGGCCGACAACGCCGTCTTGGCCATTCTCGCGGCCATCACCCTTGGACTAACAGCCACCGGCCTTGTTCTCTGCACCAGAATGCAGCCGGCCACCATTACGATCAGGGAACCAGCGCCCACGCCCGAGGCCATGCCTGAACCGGTTCACGAACCGGAAGTGCAAACGCCCGAGCCAGAATCGCAGGACCCCACCCTGCTCCGCCATCTGGACGACCTGCGCAGCAACGTGGATGTGATCCTTGAGGAAATGGCGGAAGCCGGCAAACTGGCCAAAGCGTCCGGCGCCAACGTGGCCAAGAGCGCCAGCAGTATTTCCGGGTCCGAAGCCTCGATTCGGGAACTGGCCAACTACATGACCCGGATCGACGAGGTATTTACCGAGCTGGGCAGACAATCCGGGGAAATCAGTACCATCGTGGGTAATATTCAGGACATCGCCAAACAGACCAACCTGCTGGCATTGAATGCATCCATCGAGGCGGCCCGTGCCGGCGAGCACGGTCGCGGCTTTGCCGTGGTTGCCGACGAGGTGCGCCACCTGGCGGTGCGTGCCAATGAATCCAGCGAGGGCATTCGTGCCATTGCCAACAACCTGAATGCCACCTCGGTAGAGGCGGGCAACGGCATGGAACGGATCCGGGAGTCGTGCAACCAGTGTCTGGGCCTGTCTGGTGAGGCCTTACAGGCGATGAAGGATATCCAGACGGGCGCGGTGGCCCGGATGGAAGTGGTGCAAGGTATTACCGACCGGCTGCAGGTTCAGCGGGAACTGACCAACCGACTGTTCTCCGACCTGAGTTGAGGAGCCTGAGTTGGCAGCTCCCTTGGTTGCGAATGCTTTAATTCCAGTCCCGCTGCAACCACCGGACACCCCTGTGCAGAAAACGGATATTCCTCCAGCTCCCACACGCCTCTAATGGAAGTACCGCACAACAACAAATTGAGGTGTTGAAATGACCCGTACCAGAACCCTGGCCAGCGCTATGCTGGCAACCACCCTCACCGCCGGACTTTCAACGTCCGCCCTGGCCGCCGCCGACCCGGTAAAGATCGGACTGATGCTGCCCTTCAGCGGCATTTACGCGCAGCTGGGTGAAGCCGGACGCGATGGCCTGAAACTGGCGCTGAAACAGAGCGCGGCCGAACTGGACGGTGTCACCTTCGAGTACATCGCCCTGGATACCGAGGCCAAGCCCGCCCGGGCGCCGGAACTGGCGTCTTCCCTGCTGAACCAGCACAACGCTGATTTCATTGTCGGGCCGGTTCATTCCGGTGTCGCCATGGGCATGATCAAGATGCTGCGCGGCAAGGACACTGTCATGATTATCCCGAACGCCGGGGCTGCGGCCGCCACTGGCCCCCTGTGCGCACCAAATATCTTCCGGACCTCGTTTTCATCCTGGCAGCCTTCCTATCCCATGGGCCAGGTGGCTCTGGATAAAGGTTATGAGAAGGTGTATGCGATCAGCTGGAACTACGGCATGGGCCGCGAGAGCCTGGATGCATTCGAGGAATCCTTTACCGCCGGTGGCGGCGAGATTGTCGAGAAGGTGTTGCTGCCCTTCCCGTCCACCAACTTCCAGCCTCATATCAGTGATATCGCCGCCACCAACCCGGATGCGGTGTTCACCTTTTTTGCCGGAGGCGGCGCCATCAAGTTTGTGAAGAACTACGACGCCATGGGCCTGCGCGGAAAGATCCCACTGCTGGGCTCCGGCTTCCTGACCGAGGGGACCCTTGAGGCCCAGGGCCCGGCGGCCGAAGGCGTGATGACCACGCTGCACTACGCCGAGCAACTGGACGTTCCGGCCAACCAGGCCTTCCGTGAGGCCTTCAACACCGAATACGGCCATTACCCGGACATCTACGCGGTGCAGGGTTACGACGCTGGCCTGGCAATCGCCAACACCATTGAGAAGCTGAACGGTGACATCACGGATAAGCAGGCGGTGATCAGCACCATGGAAAAACTCACCATCGACAGCCCGAGGGGGGAATTCACCTTCTCGAAAGCCCACAACCCGATTCAGAACATCTATCTGCGGGAAGTGAAAGATGGCGTGAACGTGGTGCAGAGCATTGCCGCCAAGTCGCTGGAAGATCCGGCTCGCGGCTGCAAGCTCTGATACCGGCTGCCGTACCCCCGGCCACCCGCCGGGGGCATTTCCGAGATGAAGCGCCTGCCTGAACCGAACCGCATTCCCCGTAAACCCGTTGGGTACCGTTATGTCGACCGAACTCTTCTTTGTACAACTGATTAATGGCATCCAGTACGGATTGCTGCTGTTCCTGATCGCCTCCGGCCTGACCCTGGTGTTCGGCGTGATGGGCATTCTCAACCTGGCTCACGGCTCCATGTACATGGTGGGTGCCTATCTGGTGTGGTATTTCGTGAACGTAACCGGCAGTTTTACGGTTGCGGCAGCGCTGTCCGCGGTGATTGCGCTCGGGCTGGGCATCCTGATCGAGCGATTGCTGATACAGCGGCTCTACAACCGAAACCACCTGGACCAGGTACTGCTGACCATCGGCATGATCTTTGTTTTCAATTCCCTGCAAAGCATCCTCTGGGGCAACGATCCCTATGGGGTCTCCGTGCCGGATGCCCTCGGCGCCGCCATTCCGTTTACCGAAAACTCCAGCTACCCGGTCTATCGCATTTTTGCGGCCGTGGTCTGTGTCGCGATCGCCGGGGCCCTGTATTTCGTGGTGAGCAAAACCCGCCTGGGCATGCTGATTCGCGCGGGCGAATCCAACCGGGAGATGGTCGAGGCGCTGGGGGTCAACATCCGGACCCTGTACACCGTTGTGTTCGCCATCGGCGTCATGCTGGCCGCCATTTCCGGCATCATCGCCGCCCCCATGCGCTCAATTGTCCCGGGCATGGGCGAAAGCGTGCTGATTACCTGTTTTGTGGTGGTGGTGATCGGTGGCATGGGCTCCATCAAGGGCGCTTTCGTCGGCGCGCTGCTGGTGGGGGTGATCAGCACCTTTGCCGCCGTGCTGATGCCGAGTATGTCCAACATGGTGATTTACATCTTTATGATCCTGGTGTTGCTGGTGAAGCCCCAGGGCCTCTTTGCCAAATAATCGGGAGCCGATCATGATCTTTGAAAAACGCACCGAACGCCTGTTTCTGCCGGTGTTTTTGCTGATTGTTCTGTGCCTTCCGCTGTTCCTGGAGGCCAATTCCTTCTTCGTGAGCAAGGTCACCACCGTTCTGATCCTGGCGACCTTTGTGATGTCTCTGGATTTCCTGGTCGGGCGTGTTGGCCTGGTCACCCTGGGCCACGCCCTGTTCTATGGCCTGGGCGGCTATCTGTTCGTGATCATTGCCCCGGAATACGAGGCCGTGAATTTCTGGCTGTACACGTTCTACGTGTGTGCCCTGGCTGCCCTGATTGCCCTGGTGGTTGGCGTGGTCGTGCTCCGCACCAGCGGCATCTACTTCATCATGATTACCCTGGCCATCTCGCAAATGGCCTATTACTTTTTCTTCGACTCCCTGGATTTCGGCGGCAGCGACGGCGTGTTCATTTTCATGAAACCGGAAACCAGCATCTTCGGCCTGAGTTTCCTGAATCTGGACGATCCGATGCACTTCTACTATCTGGCGGTACTGTCCCTGTTCAACACCCTGCTGTTCCTGAAGCTCATCCTCCGTTCCCGGTTCGGGCGCATTGTTGAAGCCAGCCGGCAGAACCCCGAACGCACCGAAGCCCTGGGCTACAACATTTTTGCATTCCGCCTGATCAGCTACGTGATCGCCAGCACCCTGGGTGCCTATGCGGGCTTCCTGTTCGCGCTCCAGTACGGTTTTGTGAACCCGTCGTTCCTGACCTGGGAAATGTCTGGCACCGCGCTGGTGATGTCCATTCTCGGCGGCATGGGCACGATTTACGGCGCCATTCTCGGCACCTTCGCCTACGAGGGACTGCAGTACCTGTTTGAGCACCTGACCGAGGAATGGCTGCTGTTCATGGGCGCGGCCATCATCCTGATGGTGATTGTGCTGCGCAAAGGCCTGGCCGGTTACCTCGAAAAATTGCTGGAGAAATAATCATGGCCAACGACATCATTCTGGAAACCGAATCCCTCAGCAAGCACTGGGGCGGTATCAAGGCACTCAACGATATTTCGCTGCGGTTCCACGACCGCCAACTGCACGGCGTGGTCGGCCCCAACGGCGCCGGCAAGAGCACCCTGCTGAACATGCTGTGCGGCACCCTGAAGCCCACCAGTGGTTGTATCTTTCACAAGGGCGAGCAGATTGACGGCATGAAACCCTGGACGTTCGTGCGCCGGGGAATCGGCCGGAGCTTCCAGAAAACCAACATCTACACCGACGCTACTTGCCTTGAAAACTGCGCGGTGGCGGCCCAGCGCCGGTTTGCCGGCAGCTTCAATCTGTTTGCCTCAAGGCACACCAACCAGCGGGTGACCGAAGCCGCGGAAAAAGCGCTGCATCAGGTGGGCCTCGAAAGCCGGATTCATACCGTAGCCGCCGAGATCTCCTATGGCGAACAGCGCCAGCTCGAGCTGGCCATGGTGCTGGCGACGGATCCCTGCATCCTGCTGCTGGACGAGCCCATGGCGGGCATGGGCCATGAGGAATCCCAGCGCATCATCGCCCTGCTGAATCAGCTCAAACAGGACTACTGCATCGTGCTGGTGGAACACGACATGGACGCCATTTTCGAGCTTTCGGACCAGTTAACCGTGCTCGACAACGGCACCCACCTGATTACCGGCACCGTCGACGAGGTGCGCAACGATCCGCGGGTTAAAGAAGCCTACCTGGGCAAAGACGACGACACAGAGGAGGAAGCGGCGTGAGTGACCAGCTTCTGGAAGTGCATAACCTCAACACCCTGTATGGCCGCAGCCACATCCTGCACGACCTGTCGTTCCGGCTCGCCAAAGGCGAATCCATGAGCCTGATGGGGCGCAACGGCATGGGCAAGACCACCACCCTTAAATCAATCCTTGGCATCGTGCCACCGCGCAGTGGCCACGTGTATTTCGATGGCGAGGACATCAGCCACCTGCCCACCTGGAAGCGCATGCGCCGTGATATTGCCTATGTGCCCGAGGGCCGGGGCATGTTCCATAACCTGACGGTAAAAGAACACCTGCAGATGGCGGCGCGGCCCGGCAGCAACGGAGAGACCAACTGGGATTATGATCGGGTGCTGGCCACCTTCCCCCGCCTGTCGGAACGCCTGTCCAACCTGGGAACGGAAATGTCTGGCGGCGAACAGCAGATGCTGGCCATTGGCCGAGCCCTGGTGACCAACCCCCGGCTGATGATTCTGGACGAAGCCACCGAAGGCCTGGCCCCGCTGATTCGCCAGGACATCTGGAACGTGATTGCCAGCATCCGGGAATCCGGCATTTCCACACTGGTGGTGGACAAGAACATCAAGGCCCTGAAGAAGCTCTGTGACCGCCATGTGGTGATTGTAAAAGGCAAGGTTCACTTTGATGGCAGCTCCGCCGAGCTGGATCAGAATCTGGAGAAAGTCGAAACCGCGCTCAGCGTCTGAATGTACAAAAAACGGATAGGGAAGTTCATTAACCGGATATTTGAGCCGGCCTGAATCACCGATAGTTCAGGTGCCCAACAACAAGGAGAAGGCACATGAACTATCGACACTCACTGCTGGCGCTGGCCATTACGTCCGGCCTCAGCGCCGCTCCCGCCGCCCACGCGCTCGAACTCGGCACCTTCAACGACACCGCCTTCAGCATTGGCGGTTACTTCAAGGCCGAAGGAATTTACGAAAAGCCGGACAACGGTGACTCCCGCATTTTCGGCCGCTCGAGCCAGTCCCGCGTTAACCTCAAAGCCGTTACCCAAAAGCAGGGCCATACCATCGTCGGCTTTGTGGAAGGTGACTTCTACGGTGGCACCTACCCGGGCGAGAACAACGATCTGCGGTTGCGCCATGCCTTCATCAAGGTTGACCAGACCACGGTCGGGCAAACCTGGACGGGCCAGTTCTGGGCCGTTGCCTACCACGATTACCTGGACTTCCTGGGCGGTCCCCGAGGCACTCTGGGCGGTTTCAACTTCCGCACCAACCTGATCAGCCACCAGATCGCCGGCTTCCGCGTTACGGCCCAGGACCCGGTTAATAACGATGCCGACATTCCGGATCTGGCCGTCAATTACAACCTGAACGTCGACGGTGGTCATCGCGTGATCCTCACCGCCTCCGGGCGCGAAGTGGAAAACGGTGACTTTGTCGCCGGTGGCGCCGTCGGCTCGAAATTCATGATCGGCCCGCACAGCCTCAACCTGAATGCCCACTACGGCGAAGGCCTGGGCGCCTTTACCGGGGTGGGCGTGAACAACAGCCTGTCATCACCGGATGTTGAGAACGGTGAAGCCGTCAGCCAGACGGGGTTTGACATCGGCTTCCGCTATGTTATTAACAGTGACTGGCGAGCCAACGTGGCCTACACGGCGGTTGAGGTAGACGATAATGCCGAAACCAACTACGAGGCCCATCGCGCAAACCTGATCCACAGCGTGACTCCGGATCTGGACGTTGGCGTGGAGTGGCGCAAGTACAACCTGGCTTTTGGCCCGCTGTTGCCGCGAGGCCAGCAGGTGGAAATCATGGCCAAATACGCGTTCTGATCCGGGCGCTCGGAATTGGTAAGCTTGCCCCAGACAGATACAGGTGCCGTCGATGTCGGCGGCACCTGCTATCCCGCCGCCAACGGCACCATCAGCAACCTGATTACGGCGATCTCCATGGCAGAAGAAAGTCCCAAACGTCAGGGCATCGGTTCACTGGAAATCGGCCTGCACATTCTCAATTACATATCCACCGCGCCCCGGCCACCCACGCTCAAGGAGCTGTCCTCGGCGCTGGACCTGTCCCCCAGCCGGGCTCACAAATATCTGGTCAGCCTGCTGCGGGAAGGCTTCATCAACCAGGTCAACCACGCCCAGTACACCCTGGGCAATTCCAGCCTCACCCTGGGCATCTCCGCGCTGCGGCGGATCAACCCGATCCAGCTTTCCTACGAGGCGGTGGATAGGCTGAACGAGGACACCGACAAAACCGTGTCGGTCACAGTCTGGAATGGCAATGGCCCCCTGATCATCAAATGGCTGGACTCCAGCCAGCCCATTTCCGTGAACGTTCGCCTGGGTGCGGAGCTGTCGCCGCTGAATTCCGCGTCTGGCCGCATCTACCTCGCCAGCCTGCCGGCCAAGCGACGCCGGCAATTGATTGACCAGCACTACAAACAGGCCCGCGTTTTGCCCAGGCACCAAGGCAAGCCCATCACCCGGGAAGAACTGGGCGGCCACCTGGACATGATCCGGGAAACAGGGTACTGCGCGTTCTTCAGTGACTACCTGCCGGAGATCAATGTGCTGAGCATGCCGGTCTTTGATATCAACGGCAGCATCGTCACCATCATCACCCTGCTGGGCATGGACCGGGATACCGACATCAGTGAAGGTTCCGAACTGTTCCGGCAGGTGCAGGATTGCGCCCGCCGGGTCACCCGGAAAATCTGCGGGGAGCAGAAGCAGGCATCCGCCAATTAACCGGCCATTCGCAGGGTTTCAGATGGCAACTCGCCGAATAACTTCCGGTAATCGGACGAGAACCGGCCAAGGTGGCTGAAGCCGTAATCCAGCGCAATTTCGGTGACATTCCGGTACTGGCCGGCCTGCAGATCTTCCCGCAACTGGCGCAGCTTCCGATGTTTGACATAGCACTTCGGTGTGGTGTCAAAGGCCCGTGAAAAGGCGTTGTAGATGGACCGTATGCTCATGTTGGAAATCCCGGAGAGCTCCTCCATCCCGATATCCCGTTTCAGGTTTTCATCGATATAACGGATGATCCGGTCCATGGCCGGCGTTTTTGTCAGCGCCGGATCGGTTTCGCTCCAGTTTGAGGGAAACACGGTCAACAGTTTTTTCAGGATGATTTCCCGATAGGGGCCAGACACCAGGGAGACGTCGTTGTTTCCGCACTCCTCGATCTCCGAGAATACCGCCCCCAGAATGTTGGTCAGGGCCGGGCAAAGACGCAGATCAACGGGACTTCTGACAAACCGGATGCCGTCATCGGGAATCCGGCCGGTCGTCGCCGCACGGGCGCTGTTTAACACCGGCTCCGGTATTTTGATGATCAGCTTCTCGCAATCCGTCGAGTATTCGAGGTCAATCTGCTCGTCGGGATTCACCATTAATGCCTGGCCCCGGCGGATCATCAGGCGGTCATCCCGGTTCTGCCAGAGACACTGTCCGCGAGTGACAATCTGGAGGTGGTAAACCGCCTCCAGCGCCGGGCTT
The DNA here is from genome assembly GCA_966210405.1 of uncultured Marinobacter sp. GTDB lineage: Bacteria > Pseudomonadota > Gammaproteobacteria > Pseudomonadales > Oleiphilaceae > Marinobacter. Next base: position 35,431 of record CBIHLH010000004.1, on the reverse strand, counting down.
TTCACCCGCACATGGTTGCCGTAGCTGACTTCAGACAATCCGAAACCGGCAAATTCGCGGAAACTCAGGCTCGAAGCCCGGTTCTCTTCCCCCAGTAATTCCAGACTGTGACGACCGATATGGCGATTGACAAAAGCCGACACATCTTCCGGATGAGCCCCGTGAAAGACCCGCGCACCAGCTAACGACTGACAGAACATGATGTGCTCCGTTGTATTTATTGTGAACTCGTTTACTTTATATAAATCGAAGTGATCAATCAACAACCAATCCAGCCCCTGCACGGGATCCGTAATCCGCCAGATCGCCTCTCCTGTGCTATGGTTTTTCGAGACTCAAACCAAAGGCTGCGCTCATGAGCAATCCCAAACACACCCTGTTCTGGATGACGCTTTTCCTGGCCGTCGTGGCCGTGGTCGGTGTGCTGATCCACGCACCACTGATCGAGGCCTTCATGGCCAACTGGGTGTTCAACCTGTTGATCGTTTTTGTTCTGCTGATTGGCATCGGGCTCACCTACCGGCAGGTATTCGTGCTGTTCCCGGAAATGCGCTGGATTTCCCAGTTCCGCACCGGCAATGCCGGCCTGTCGGTGCTGCAGGAGCCACGCCTGCTCAAACCCCTGGCACGGCAACTGGGCGAAGACGCCAAACGGGATCGCTTTACTCTGTCGACCCTGTCCCTGCGCACGGTACTGGACGGCATTCACTCACGCATGGACGAGCAACGGGAGATCACCCGCTACTTCATCAGTCTGCTGATTTTTCTGGGGTTACTGGGCACCTTCTGGGGGCTGCTCGGCACCATCAACGCCGTGGGCGAGGTCATTACCAACCTGGACATGAGCCAGGGAGATTTCGGCAAGGTCTTCGCGGATTTGCAGGCCGGCCTGCTGACACCGCTACAGGGCATGGGCACGGCCTTCAGTTCCTCCCTGCTGGGGCTGGGCGGTTCGCTGATTCTCGGGTTCCTGGATATCCAGGCCGGCCACGCCCAGAACCGGTTCTATGACGGACTGGAGGAATGGCTGACCAGCGTGACCAACCTGGTGGACCGGGTTGATGCCGAGAAAGAGCTGACATGATCGGCTCCCGGCGTCGCACCCGCAGCACCGTCAACGTCTGGCCAGGCTATGTGGATGCCCTGTCCGCCCTGCTGATGCTGATCATTTTCATGCTGCTGGTGTATGTGGTGAGCCAGCTCTACCTGTCCCAGACCCTGTCTGACCGCAACTCCGAACTGGCCCGGCTGAACCAGCGGTTGTCGGAAATTTCCGAGTTGCTGGGCCTGGAACGCAGCAAAACCGAGGCCCTGGAGCAGGAAATGGCGTCGGTGCAGGATACTTACAGTGCCAGCCTGGCGCGACTGGAAAATACCCGTGAACGGTTGATGCAACAAACCGCCAACGCCCAGGCCCAGTCGGAGCGACTGCAAAGCCTGGACCAGGCGCTGGACGAGAAAGATGAACTGTCCGCCAGCCAGCAGAACATGATCCTTCGACTTTCCAATCAGATTGCTTCGCTCCGGGCGCAACTGGCGCAAATTGCTGAAGCCCTGAAGCTGCAAAAAGAAAGGACCGCGGAAAAGGCCGGAGAACTCGAGAATGTCAGCCGCCGCCTCAACGTGCTGCTGGCGGAGCGGGTGAACCAACTGGAGCAGTACCAGTCCGAATTCTTCGCCCGGCTGCGGGATATCCTGGCCGCCAACGAAAACATCCGGATTGTCGGCGACCGCTTCCTGCTGCCGTCGGAACTGCTGTTTGCCTCAGGCTCCGCGCAGCTTGGCGAAGACGGCAAGCGGGAACTGGACAAACTGGCAAAGGTGTTGCTGAATGTCGCCGACAAGATTCCGGATGATGTGGACTGGATTCTTCGCATTGACGGCCACACCGACATCATTCCCATCAACACACCGCAGTTCCCCTCCAACTGGGAACTGTCCACCGCACGGGCCGTCGCCGTCGTGCGCTACCTGGCAGGCCAGGGCGTCCCCGAAAAACGCATGGTGGCGGCCGGGTTTGGTGAGTTTTTCCCGGTGGCTGAGGGTACCTCGCCGGAGGCACTGCAGAAGAATCGGCGGATTGAGATCAAGTTGACGGATCGCTGACCCTCGACCGGCATGGCGGCGTGTTAAAGCCCTAACTCAATCAACCCCGGATGATCGGGAATAAATCTTGTGCAGTTGTGTATCCTGTTCGGCCAGCATCAACGCCATCGTAATAATGGATCTGGCCATACCGCGAACAAGATTTAGGAGCATCAGGCCGAAAGCGACCGGCCGGTCCAAGAGCGCGACCATCGGGACAAAGCCCATATCGTCCCCTGGTTCATGACGGCGGGCGAGGGTCGTTCGCCGTCCTGCCGTGGCATCCAGGTGCTGACCGTCCCGCTCAGAACGATATAGAAGGCCTCGCTGCGTTCGCCGACAGAGTATAGGCACTCCCCTGTATCAAGACGGATCACACGTCCCTTTTCCAGCAAGCGCCGAATCACCTTGTCCGGAATCGCACCAAAAGTCGAGAGCTCCCGAAAATAAGCAGAGCCCTTCTCCTGCCAATACGCCAGGGCATCCATCTCACGCATGCGATAACTACCTGGTTGGCGAGTTACCATTTCAGTATAGCGCGCTCCCAGGCAAAGAAGCGTTCACAATCCGTGATGGAACGAGAACCCGGAGCCGATGTGAATGACAGGCCTTAAGGGGAATCATTCAACGCTTACTGGCCTTGCCAGTCAACGCGACATCCTGAGTTAATCATTCTGCTGTAGCAACGCATGCATTGTCGCAGTATCCGGCGCCTCAATCCCCAGATGCTCACAACGCCGCAACACCGCTCCGGCAATACTATCCAGCTCCAGAGGCCGCCCCTATTCTTTATCCACCAACATCGACGTCTTGATAGCATTGAAACTGCTGATCAGCTCGAACATCTCGTCCAGGTCTTTCCTGGTAAGGTTTACACCGTCTGCCTGTGAGGCGGCGATGGTCTCGGCCATCGCACCCTAGACGATTTGTGCGGCACCCTCGGCTTCGATAACACCCGGGCTGACAATGTGGCCGCCGATTCGCACGGCCAACCCGCCGATGACTCTGTCAGCGCCAACGGTCTCGGACAGGAGCGGTTCGTTGTCGACACCGTTTTGCAGGGAAAGCACTGGCGATCGTCCCTGCCTCAAGCCGCTGAGCCAGTTCCCGGCCATGATAACGGACCGTCAGGCCGTTCGTTTGAATGGCGCACAGATGTGCACCACGCGCTGTCAGTACCGACCGATGTCCGGCTTCCAGCAGCTTTGCAGCATAATAGCCACCAATGCCTCCGGCACCAATCATCAGAAATCGAAAAGGCATTATCGCATCCAACCAAATCCCGAAAGCGTCTGTGCCTCGTTATTCATACCGCTACTGAACATCCTCTGGGGAAACCGGGAGCCTCCCAGCGAGAAGGCGGCATTGAGCAGACATACCGTCGGGTCATCCAGCTTCGGCGCAGCGTTTTGCTCAGTGATCCCTTTAAAGGTCATAACCGCGCCCCATTGTTGATCCTGGACCCAACCACTGATCATCTCTCGCAGGTGGCGGTCGTGCGGAGACACCTTGGTGGATGCTTTGTCGTCCAGGCAAACGATCAGAACCCCCTGTTCACGCAAGACCTCCAGGCACTGACCGACGCGCCGATAGTCATATTCACTCATTCCAGTATTCAGGCGCAATTCAGACAGATCTCCCGGTTCTTCGGACAGCAGCACCTTGAGCAGGTCTCGTCGGGTATTGGCTACCTCTGTCAGAATGCCAGGCGTGAATCCCTGCTGATTCAACTGCGAGTGTATAGCCTCGGCCCTGTCGGCACTGCCGCTCAGGTGCATCACAAGGGGCGCGCGAAGGTCAGAATCTGTACTGATCAATACCACACTCTTGTACCACTTGCCCCAGATCATCCTCGCAGGCCCCGAGCTGGCCTGTTGCTTAGTCTGTAGGCTCTCAACGTTGCAAGAGACAAATAACACGGGCAGCTTGTTCATGGGCATTTCTCCGGAGATAGTCAGATCAGAAGCCGGGGCTCATCGCCCCAGCTTCCTCGCGGATTGTCCGGCAATACCAAAGTGCTGTTTGGGCATTTCGGTAATCATCACCCGAATGCGCTCCAGAGGCGCATCGAGGGAATGCGACATGGCTTCGGAGACTTCCCGGATAAGCGTCTCTTTCTGCTCATCCGTCCGACCTTCTATGATATAAAGCTGTGCAATCGGCATGTTGCCTCCTTATTCGAACCGTGCAGACACTGTGCCCAGGTTCTGGTAGCGGACCGTAATGTTGTCACCGGGTTCAACGGTAATGGCTGCAGTAATACCGCCAGTCATAATGAAGGTTCCAGCCGGGATGTGTTCACCACGCTCGGCCAGCAGGTTGGCCAGCATAGCCACGCTGGAAGCTGGATGGCCCAGTACGGCTGCGCCGGCGCCCACGTCCACCACTTCACCGTTTTTCTCGACGACCACACCCAGGGTTTTCAGGTCGACGTCCGCCACATCCGCCATCTGGCCACCGGTAATGAAGCGGGTGGAGGAGGCGTTGTCCGCCACCACACTCACCAGGTCAAACTTGAAGTTCTCGTAGCGGGAGTCGATCACTTCCACCGCAGGAATAACAAAATCGGTGGCGGCCAGCACCTGGCCAATGTGACAGCCCGGCCCTTTCAGCGGCTCCTTGGTGACAAAGGCAATTTCGGCCTCGATCTTCGGGTGAATCAGTTCCTTCGTATTCACCACGCCGCCATCGGGCACACTGAAATAATCCGCCAGGAAACCGTAAATCGGCGTTTCCACACCCATCTGGGCCATCTTGGCCCAGGAAGTCAGGCCCATCTTCATGCCAACGATTTTGTTGCCCCGCGCTTCCTTGCGACGGCGAATTTCCCACTGCACGTCGTAAGCATCTTCGAAGGTCATCTCCGGGTAATCGTTGGTGACCTTGGTAATGTCGTGAGCCTGCAGTTCGGCGTTTTCCACGTGTTCAGCCAGGGCCAAAACCTGTTCGCGATTCAATGTCTTGCTCATGCGTTATGCTCCTTCTGTGCCGCCAGCAGATCCAGCGCCACGTCCACAATCATGTCTTCCTGGCCACCCACCATGCGGCGTTTGCCCAGTTCAACGAGAATATCCACAGTCTTCAAACCGTACTTCTGGGCCGCCACTTCCGAATGGCGCAGGAAGCTGGAGTAAACACCGGCGTAACCCAGGGCCAGCGTTTCGCGGTCCACCCGCACCGGGCGGTCCTGCAGCGGACGCACAATGTCGTCAGCGGCGTCCATCAGCGCGTACACGTCCGTGCCGTGCTCCCAGCCCAGCTTGTCGAAGGCGGCAATGCACACTTCCAGCGGGGCGTTGCCGGCGCCGGCACCCATGCCCGCCAGGGAAGCATCGACACGGTCACAGCCTTCTTCCACCGCCACGATGGAGTTAGCCACACCCAGGGCCAGGTTGTGGTGAGCATGAATACCGGTTTCGGTTTCCGGTTTGAGCACATCCTTGAGGGCCCGGAAACGGTCCCGGATGTCGTTCATGTTCATGGCGCCGCCGGAGTCGACGACATACAGGCAAGTGGCGCCGTAGTCTTCCATCAGCTTCGCCTGTTCCGCCAGACCCTGTGGGGTCTGCATGTGGCTCATCATCAGGAAGCCCACGGTGTCCATGCCCAGCTTGCGGGCGTGTTCGATGTGCTGCCTTGATACGTCGGCTTCGGTGCAGTGGGTCGCGACACGGACGATGCGTGCACCGGCGTTGTAGGCGTTGTCCAGGTCGTGGACGGTACCGATGCCGGGCAGCAGCAGGGTGGCGATTTTGGCATGCTCGATGACGTCGGCTACGGCTTCGATCCACTCCAGGTCGGTGTGGGCACCAAAGCCGTAGTTGAAGCTGGAGCCCTGCAGGCCGTCGCCGTGGGCCACTTCAATGGAATCGACTTTGGCTTTATCCAGTGCCCGCGCAATGTCCTGCACGTTCTTGATGGAGTACTGATGGCGAATGGCGTGGCTGCCGTCGCGCAGGGTCACGTCGGAGATGTAGAGTTTCTTTCCGGGATTGAAGGTCATGGTTCGTTCCTCCTCAGTTGACCAGCGATTCGGCGATGCGCTCGGCGGTACCGAGTGCGGCGGAGGTCATGATGTCCAGGTTGCCGGCGTAGGCCGGCAGGTAATGGGCGGCGCCCTCCACTTCCAGGAAGATAGAGGTCTTCAGGCCGCTGAAGCGGCCCAGGCCCGGGACGTTCATGGGCTGGTCTTCCGGAATCACATCAAACTGCACCTTCTGCTTCAGACGATAGCCCGGTACGTAGCTGTTGACGGCCTTGACCATTTCTTCCACGGAGGCTTCCACTTCCGCCTGGTCGGCGGCATCGGAGAGCACGTAGACCGTGTCCCGCATCAGCAGGGGCGGCTCGGCCGGATTCAGGATGATGATGGCCTTGCCCTTTTGGGCGCCGCCCACCACTTCAATGGCCTTGGCCGTGGTTTCGGTGAACTCGTCGATGTTGGCGCGGGTGCCGGGGCCGGCGGACTTCGAAGAAATCGAGGCGACGATTTCGGCGTAGTGGGCCTTGGCCACGCGGGACACGGCCGCCACCATGGGAATCGTCGCCTGGCCACCGCAGGTGACCATGTTGACGTTGCCTTCCGCCAGGTTCTGCTCCAGGTTGACCACCGGCACGCAGTAGGGGCCGATGGCGGCCGGCGTCAGGTCCACCATGCGAATGTCCGGCTTGTGCGCGCGCAGGAACTTGTCGTTCTGTACGTGAGCGCCGGCGGAGGTGGCATCGAACACGATGTCGATGTCGGCGAATTCCGGCATCTTCACCAGGCCGTGCACACCCTCGTGGGTCGTGGCCACGCCCATGCGTTGGGCGCGGGCCAGACCGTCGGATTCCGGGTCAATGCCCACCACCACACCCATTTCAATATGCCTGCCATTGCGCAGGATCTTGATCATCAGGTCGGTACCGATGTTGCCCGAGCCAATGATCGCTGCTTTGATTTTCTTGCTCATAGCCTGTTCCTCATCATTCTTGCCGGTCAGGCAAAGCGCACCGAAGCACTGCCAACGCCACCTATATCAACCCGCATGTAATCGCCGGCCTTGACCGGCTCCAGCGGTACCAGCGAGCCGGACAGGATCACTTCGCCCGCCTTCAGGGAAATCCCGAACTCGCCCAGGGTATTGGCTAGCCAGGTGACACAGTTCACCGGTGACCCAAGAGCTGCCGCACCAGCGCCGGCACTTAGCACACTGCCGTTCTTTTCCACCACCATGCCACAGGTCACCAGGTCCACCTTACGAGGGGACACAGCCTGGTCACCCAACACAAACAGGCCGCAGGAAGCGTTGTCGGCAATGGTGTCCTGAATGGCGATCTTCCAGTCACGAATGCGGGAATCGACGATCTCGAAACACGGCATCACACATTCGGTGGCCGCCAGTACGTCGGCATTAGTCACGCCCGGGCCGGTCAGGTCTTTTTTCAGAATGAAGGCAATTTCGCCTTCGGCCCGCGGTGCAATCAATCTGTCGCTGATGCGCACGGTTTCGCCGCTGTTGAACACCATGTCGTCGGTGAGATAACCGAAATCCGGCTGGTGAACATTAAGCATGTTCTGAACGGCCTTGCTGGTAACGCCGATTTTCTTGCCAATGACCGAGGCACCATCCGCCAGACGGCGCTCCAGCATGCGCAGGGAAATGTGGTAGGCATCATCAATACTGATGTCTTCACCACGGCTTGTCAGCGGTTCTACCGCCTCCCGACTCAACATGGCCTGGTAGAGCTCGTCGCCCAGCGCCTGAATTCGTGTCTGTTCCATTACTGTGCTCCTGCAGCCGCTTGATCGGCCTCGGTCAGAAAGTCGTTAACCAGCCGGGCAAACCGGTCGGCGTGTTCAATCTGGGTCCAGTGTCCGCAACGGCCGAACACGTGCAACTGAGCCCGGTCAATCAGTTCCGCCAGCTTCAGGGACGCTTCCAGTGGAATCACTTCGTCTTCGCGGCCGTGCAGGATCAGGGCCTCATGGGGCAATGCCCGGATGTCATCCTCGTTACTGGCCAGGTCGTCTACCCAGCGCTGGCGCGGTGCCGGGAACATCGCCGCAAAGGATTCCTGGAAACCGGGACGAATACTGGCCTGATAGCGCATTTCTGCCAGCTCTTCCGTCAGCAGGCCCTTATTGAAGGCAAACACATCCATCAACCGGCGCATGGCATCCAGTGAAGGTTTATAACCCCAGACTTCATCCAGGCCTTTGGTGATCGGGAATTTCACACCCACCGATCCCATCAACACCAGCCGGCGAACCCGTTGCGGGTGTTCGATGGCCAGCGCCAGGGCCAGTCCACCACCGAAGGAATTCCCCACCAGGTCAACCTGCTCCAGCCCCAGTTCGTCCAGAACGCCGACAGCATGCTTCACCCAGCGCTCCCGGTTGTATATCTGGTCTTCGGGACGTTCGCTGTAACCGAATCCGAGCATGTCCGGCGCTACTACGCGACGGTGCTTGGCCAGTTCCGGAATCACCAGCCGCCAGTTGGCCCAGGCAGTCACTCCGGGCCCGGAGCCGTGGATCATCATCAGCGGGAAACCGCCCTCACCCTGGTCATGCAGGTTGGTCCGGTAGCCGGCAGCGGTAATCTCGCGCCCGATTTCCGGGCTTTCTATTGCCGTGTTTTCTTGGGTGGCATTCATGGCTACCTCACAATTTCACGCAGATATTTTTCATTTCGGTGTAGAACTCCAGGGAGTGCACACCACCCTCGCGGCCAACACCGGACTGCTTGCTGCCACCAAACGGTGTGCGCAGATCCCGCAGGAACCAGCTGGTGACCCCGATAATCCCTGCCTCGATCTGACCGGCAACACGATGGGCACGCGTGATGTTTTCGCTCCAGATTGCGGAGGCAAGACCGTAAGGCAGACTGTTGGCCAACTCGATAGCCTCTTCTTCCGTGTCGAACGGACGCAGATGGACGCAGGGGCCGAAGATCTCATCGGTAATCACCGCCGAGTCATCCGGCAGATCGGTCCAGATCGTGGGCTGTACCCAGGCGCCGCCCGCGAGCTCTGCCGGCATGTCCGGCACACCGCCACCGGTAACCACGGTGGCACCGTCATCCACGGCTTTCTGATAGTAGGAAAGAACCTTTTCACGGTGTTTAAGGCTGACCAGCGGCCCCAGGTTCGCTTCCGCATCATCCGGCGGGCCAATTTTCAGGCCTTCCGCCGCTTCTTTCAGGCGGCCGACAAACTCGTCGAAGATGGAACGCTCCACGTAGACCCGCTCGGTGCCCAGGCAGACCTGGCCACAGTTGGCGAAGGCCGAGCGCATGGTGCCTTCGATGGCCTTGTCCATGTCACAGTCGGCGAACACCAGGCCGGCGTTCTTGCCGCCCAGTTCCAGGGAGATATCCCGGATGCCCTTCGCGGCGGCTTTCATAATGACTTCGCCGGTGCCGGTTTCGCCGGTGAAGGTGAAGCCATCCACCAGCGGATGCTCGGTCAGAAAGGCGCCAGCGGAATCTCCGCCGAAACCGTGAATCACATTGAACACTCCGTCCGGTACACCGGCGTCTTTCATCACCTCGCCCAACAGGGCGGTGGTGGTCGGCGTTTCCTCTGAAGGCTTGACCACCACGGTGTTGCCACAGGCCAGGGCGGGGCCGACTTTCCAGGTCATCAGCAGCAGGGGCAGGTTCCAGGGGCTGATCACGCCAATCACGCCTTTGGGGCGACGCACAGCGTAGTTCAGCGCACCGGTGCCATCCGGTGTGGGCATTTCAAAGGATTCCGTGGGCACGTTCTTGATCATGTCCGCAAAAACCTTGAAGTTGGCTGCCCCCCGGGGAATGTCGATATGGCTCGCCATGGATTTCGGCTTGCCGGTATCGAGGCATTCCGCTTCCAGGAACTCGTCGAACCGGGCGTTAATGCCGTCTGCCACCTTGTGCAGGATGCTGGTGCGTTCGTCCAGGGTCATTTTTCCCCAGGGGCCACGCAGGGCAGCTTTCGCGGCCTTCACTGCGGCATCCACCTCTTCCCGGCCAGCTTCGTGAACCTTGCTGATCACCTTGCCGTTTGCCGGGTTGATGTTGTCGAACAGTTTGCCGCCAGCGGAACCAACGTACTGCCCGTTGATGTAGTGTTTGATATCTTTCATTGCTGCTATGTCCTGTTGAGCTGGTAAATGGTCAGGTCAATACCGTCAGGAACCGTTCGTTCAGTACCCGGTCGTGATAGAAGATGGCCTTACCAAGTTGCTCGGCCTGCCAGGTCACCGGCTTGTGGTCCGGGTAGATGTAGTCGCCACCACAAAACACTTCGTTGCGGTTGCCGGACGGATCGAAAAAGTAGATGGTCTTGCCATGGGTCAGGCCATGACGGGTCGGACCGATATCGATGGAGGTATCGGTCATGGATATCAGGTCCGCGGCGCGCAGAACGTCTTCCCAGGTCTCCAGGAAAAAAGAGGCGTGGTGGAACTTGCCTGGCTCTGCATGGTGAATGAACGCGATATCGTGCTCTTTCATGGACACGGTCAGGAACTGGGCAATGCGAGTGCCGTCATCCGCCAGAACCTGTTCCGCTAGATGGAAGCCCAATACATTGACGAAAATGTCGTAGGTGGCCGCAAGCTCGGGGCCGTAGAACAGGCAGTGGTCAAAACGAACCGCCTTCATGCCAGTCAAACCGCGGGGCCAGGCTTCCGGATTGACATTGTTGATACCCCATTTGCCGGTGTACAGCTTGTCGGCGTATAACTCAAAGGCGTGGCCGGAAGGCACCGTAAAACGAACCCGGCGACCACAATCTTTCAGTTCACCTTCAGGGACCTGTTCCACATCCACACCGAACTCCACCAGATCCTTCTCGAGCTGAATCAGAGCAGCTTCATCAACCACCTTGAAGCCCATAAAATCACAACCTGGCTCAGCAGCCTCGCGCAGAACCACGGAGAACTTGTCCACTTCCGTCCAGGCCTTCAGATAGACCCGGCCCTGGTCATCACGGTCGGTTTCAATCAGACCCATCAGGTCTGTGTAGTGTTTGACGGCCTCTTCCAGATCGAGAACCCGGATCTGGACGTGGCCGGGACGCATTACACCTTTTTTCATGACAGTTACCTCATCGATTTTGTTGTTGTCTGCTTGTTTGCCAGGCCCGCCGCCGGTTGCGGCAGGCATTCAATGATCAAATCAGTCAGCGGATAGATGCGGCAGGCCAGAACCTCCCCCTGCTCAACGGCCTCGGGCGGTGCATGCGCTTTACTCATCTTGCCGCACTCAAACTCACCCTCTACCACCCTGATCTTGCAGTAGCCGCAGCCGCCGCCCCGGCAGCCAACAGGCACGCACTTCATTCCCCGCTGTTCCATGGCTTTAAGAACGCTTTGCCCTTCGCAACAGGTAAAGCTTTCTCCTGTTGTGCTATTGATAACCCGGAACCCCTCAGCCACAGCCCACCTCCGGTCAGATCTTTTTGAACAGGGCCGAACGCTGCGTCTCTTCCGCGCCGTCTGCCGCTGTCAGGAATTTCTCCATAAAGATGTCCCGCTCAAACAGCCGGCCCTGCATCAGTGCCGTGATCGCGGCATCGATCATGGGCGGTGGCCCACACAGATAGGCCTTATGCTCGGAGAAACGACCACCGAAGTGCTCCCTGGCCGCATCGTGCACGTAGCCCCGGAAGCCCTGCCAACCACTACCGGCATCCGCCTGGCTCAACGCGGGCACATAAGTGAAATTGTCGTTGTCCCGGGCCAGACCTTCGAACCGCTCATGGTTGTATAGCTCCGCCAGATTGCGGGCGCCCTGGAACAGCGTGACCTGGCGATCATCGCCCTGCTCCAGGAGGTCCAGAATCATGGATTGCGGGCTTGAAAGCCCGGAGCCGCCGGCAATGAAGATCAGGTTGCCCGGCTGTGAACTGCGCACGAAAAACTGACCATAGGGGCCGGACAGATGCAGCTCCTCACCGATTCTCAGCTCGTCATGGATGTAGGTCGTTGCAGCACCGCCCTCCACCAGGCGCACATGAAGCTCTACTTCATCGGCCTTGCTAGGCGGATTGGCCAGGGAGAATGCTCTTGCGCCATCAACGCCAGGCAGTTCAATATTGATGTACTGCCCTGCCTGGAAGGTCATCGGGCGATCCAGTTTCAGATGGATACCCTTGATCGTCGGCGACAGTTCAACGATGTCGCTCACAGTTGCCCTGTAGTCCTCAACCGGATAACCCTCGAAATCGGGGTCTACATCGATATCGGCTTCGATAGTGACGTCGCTCTCAACGGTGGCGCAGCAGGCCAGTACCTTGCCCTCGTCCCGTTCGACATCCATTAGGGCGAAGGGTGAGGCATCGCCAATTTCAACATCACCTTCAAGAACCTGAACCTTGCAGGTGGCACAAGTGCCATGGCCACAGGCAAAAGGAAGCCAGACACCCTGCCGCAAGGCAGCCGCAAGAATGGTCTGGCCATCCTCGACATCAATCTGCTCGCCAATGGGTTCGATAGTAACGGTGTGAGTCATGGCGCTATCCTCAGTATCCGACGTTTGCCATACCGTCCAGGCCCGGAGTGGTCACTGTCAGCATGCTTTTATGGTCGATGCCTTGGTCTTCCAGGCTGACATCGGCATCCGGTGTAAAAGGCTCATCGTTCAGCAGCCATTGCGCATTGAGAAAGTCTGCTTTTCCTGAGTCCGGATGCGATGCAGTAGCTGGTTTGATGATGTCGTTTACCAGCGCGCGGAAGGTCGTGTCCGGCTTAACAAGCAGCGCAAACGGTGCGCAGAACATCAGATGATTCGGCCAGTAGACATACAACAGCTGCATGCCATGGAAATTCTCTACCTTGTCTTTTGGTTCGAACTTGTAGTCGTATAAAGCGTTAACACTCATGATGGTCACCGTGTTGTTTTGTCGGATGAATCGCCCGGCGCCATCAGCGGCCGGACGGTTCCCGGATCAATGTCAAGCTGCGTCCTTGTCCTCGCCAGTCGGTTTTTGCCCTTTAATGGACTGCCAGCGTTTATGGTCCGGGGACCCGACATACTCGAAATTGTCCACGCCGACATCGATGTGGTAGTACTTCTGGACCACCGTCTCTACATCACCACCTTCACAGTTGCCCTGATAGATCTGGTGCACCGGCAGCCAGGCCTGGATGTACTTCTCAGGTTCGTGCTGGAAAATCTCGCAGCAGGCTTCGGAGCAGAAGTGATAGCGCTCACCCTCGTACTTCACCTGGCGATGGCTGAGCTTGGTGGGCGCGCCCATTTCTGTGAACAGAGTCGGCACCTGGCACACCTGACACAGTTGCGGCAGTGTGTTGTTATAGAAACGACGACCAGCGGCGGCTTCTTTCGCCAGGTACTCGTATCGTGGGCGGTAGTACTTGTCGAAAGTGTCCGGATACTTCTCGGACATCCAATCCATCTCTTCCTTTTCCGGAATCCAGGTATGGAAATTGGTGGCCTGGCTGTACTGGTAGAAAGTGGTCCACAGCTGGTGACTCAGGTGATGCTTGGCATCGTTGGCCACATCCTGATATTTCGGCGGGCGAATGCCGTAACGCTCCAGATCCTTGAACAGGGCACCACCGTTCTGTTCGTAATACACCTCCCAGGCTTCCGACCAGGACATGACCTTGTTCGGCAGCATGTAGTCCATCATCATGCTCACCAGGCTCAGCAGGCGGAAACCGCGCCAGAACCACTTGTCGATCCAGCGTTGAACGATGGGCACGTTGTCTTCGTGCTGCTCCAGGATGAACTTGATCACCTCCAGACCCAGGGTCATGTGCCGTGCTTCGTCAGACTGGGCGGAGAAACCGAAGGTCACAGTTGCCATATCGCCGTTGTAGGCCGCCCCAGACATGAAGGGTACGAACAGCAGGTTGGTCAGCACGTACTCGAACGAGAAGGAAATCGCGGTCAGGAACTCGAAGGGGCCAGCGGTGCGGGCATCGTCAAAGAACGACTTGGGTACGGACAGGAACCACACCCGGTCGTGCATGTGCGCGGCATCATGCAGACCGTTGAAGTGCTTGTTGTAGTGGCTCATGGCGTGCTGCTGGGTCTGGGAATGACGCAGCTCATCAATGGCCTGCATCTGGCAGGCAACACGCGCTCCGGCACCGCTGAACTGACGACCCACCTTGGAGTAACCCTGGAAAGCCGCGTGTTCCAGCGGAGACACGCCGGTCAGGAACAGTTTCAGCGCGTTCACGTAACGGGCGTCTGAGATGTTCTGATGGCCGTTATTCTGGGCAAAAGCATCAAAAATGGCGTACAGCTTTTTCTCTTTCTCCGCCTGATACTTCCAGTAAGAATCCATGGTCAGACGGAACGGATCTTCCCACTGGGACCAGTCAGTGATCTTGATGCCTTCAAAGTCCTCGTCCGGGAAAATGTCTTTCTTGTTCTGGTAAGTAGGCTCCCAGGCCATATCGCGGGTCAGGTACTGATACTTGTCTTTGAGGTTCAATTTTTTGTTTTGAACAGCCATGATGGTTCTCCTGATTATTTCCATTCAAGAATGAAGTGGTCATCGTCTTCATCGACATTTCCGCCGATGCTGATGACATTTATGAGCATTTCCTGAACATCCCAATCGCGCCCCAGCTTTTCTTCCATGGTTTCCCGGTTCATCACCAGGCGCTTCTCGGCCTGGATCCGGATCATCGCAGGCTGGTGCTGCATTTCCGCATGAGGGTTATCGTCCATAACCGCTTCGGCGAGATAGCGAGAGTCGTCGTTGTCCTGAAACACAATAAATACAAGTTGGCTCATGCTGAGACTCCCTGGCTCTGCAGTCCGAATTTCTTCAGGCGGGTAGAAAGCTCTGCCCGGGCCTCATCCAATGCTTCAACACCAACGGATGCTTCTGCCAGCGGCTTGAGTGCGTTGTAGGCCTGCGGCTCCCACTGATCGATCCAGGTCTGGAGCAGCTCGCGGTTGGTCTCACTCTCACCGGCTACCGCCTTGATCATGGCGTTGGTCCAGCGCAGGGATTCCTTGTACCAGTCACGCATGAATTCGGTGAGCATGGACACATCCTCGGCACCCTGACTTTCAAACCAGGCATCCATCTTGTGATACACGAGTGGGCACATGAGGCCGTCGATCAGAACGTTCTGAACAAGCGTCAGCTCAAACCAGTCATCAACCACCAGGGTGTCTTCCACCAGCTTGCGCATGGGCTGCCAGAGTTCGTCGTCCATCCAGTAACTTTTGGACTCATCCAGAGACTTACCGGTGCTACCGTCGATCATCAGGGCAATACGGGACAGATACTGGCCAATGCCCAGGCGATCCATTGCGGTGTAGATATGCATCTGTGAAACGGTGGTGGCTACCGCGTCACCAGCAATCTTGCTGTTGTTCATGTTGGCGCCCAGCTCAACATGGCGCATGGGCACCAACAGGCGCACCAGTTGCTTCTGGGTTTCTTCCGGCAGGCGGGTCAGCAGGTTGCGCTTGTCGCAAAAACCGAAGCTGGTCTCGGCTGCTTCCTGCATTTTTGCCCGGTTGCCCACATAGGCGCCGTAATAGAACTGGCGTGGATCAGAAACCGCATACCAGTCCTCCATGCGAATGGCGGTGCGCCGATCGTCGTTGAGTTCGTATCTGGAGTCCCACTGGGGGCGATAATGAAAGTTGGTTTTAGCTTCCAGGTCGTAACTCGCCTCCTGATAGCGCGACGCCGGCTTATCGCCAAAACGACGGGCAATATGGCTGTAGGTGTTGCGAATTGGCTCCACCGAGGTGGTTTTGATTTCAATGCTCATATCAACTTACCGTCTTGTTGTTGTGAGTGAATAACCCAATGGGTGATGTCTAGCGGTGGCCTTTCTCACCAAAACGCCACTTGACTATGTCGGCATCAATATCGCGGATCATCTCGGAGTCCATGTGGATCACCTTGTTGTGCTCACAGAAAATTCTGAACGCTTCCCAGGGAAGCACGAGCTCAACAAACAGTTCGGGATGGCCGATGGCAAAGTCGAACTCCACGAACCGGTCTTCCGGTCCACTACGCACCCGGATGTACCGGGGCATTTCGTCGAAACTGTTTTCAGGTTCAGTCATTGTTGACACCGCTGTGTTTGTTATCGGTTACCCGGGTGCCAGCAACGGCTGTGCCAAGCCGATAATTACTCAGCTCGAAACCATTCCATGCTTCTGTTTTTAATAACTAATTCAGACTCGGCGAAAGTTGACGAACGCGTAAACCGATAAGGACCCAGTGATTGGAACAGCCACATTTTTTATCATTTGATCAACTGAAAACCCCGGTCTGAGCAAATGCTCAGACCCATGTTGTAAACGGTCTAGCGGCTGAAATTTGATCATTTAATTGATTTCGGGCAGGGAACGGGTGTTACATATAAAAGAAGGTACAGGGTCGATGTCTTCGTACCGGAGGCTTCCGCCTGATGCCCTTTACAACAACAAACAGAGCTTCTGAGTATGGCCAGCACCTACAAGCCACAGCTTCAGTATGTAGATTTTCGGGATCTTACGGAGCAGATCCGGTTTCAAAGCATGGAAGGTAAAATCTGGTTTGGCGAGCAACGCATGTTACTCATGCAGGTCAGCGCCATGGCGGCCTTTCGTCGGGAAATGGTCAATACCATGGGCATCGAGCGCGCGAAGGGCTTTTTCCTGCGTCTGGGTTACCAGTCAGGACTGAAGGATGCAGAGCTGGCTCGCAAGCTTCGTCCCCACTGCAGTGAACTGGATATTTTCCTCGCCGGGCCCCAACTGCATTCGCTTAAGGGCATGGTTAAAGCCGTTCCCATTGAGATCGACATAAACCAGGAAACTGGCGGATTTTACTGCGAACTGGAATGGATCGACTCCTTTGAAGTGGACATCTGCCAGACAGAACTGGGACAGATGGAAGAGCCCGCCTGCTGGTCACTGCTAGGATACGCCTGCTCCTATACCTCTTCGTTTATGGGCCGTGAAATCATCTTTCGGGAGGTCAGCTGCCGTGGTTCCGGCGACGACAAGTGTATGATCGTCGGCAAGCCTGCGGAAGAGTGGGAAGACATGACGGAGTTCACCAAATACTTCAAAGCCGACCCCATTATTGAAGAGTTGTACGATCTTCAGAGCCAGGTCAGCTCTCTGCGCAGCAGCCTCGAGAAACAACAGGGGCAGTACTATGGCATTGGCCAGTCTGCCTCCTATAACAAAGTCTGCAAGATGATCGACAAAGCTGCCATGGGCAAGGTGTCGGTGCTGTTGCTGGGTGAAACCGGCGTGGGCAAGGAAGTCATTGCCCGCAGCGTTCACCTTCGCAGTGAACGGGCCGAGCAACCCTTTATTGCCGTCAACTGCGCCGCCATCCCGCCGGACCTGATCGAAGCCGAACTATTCGGTGTCGAAAAAGGCGCCTATACCGGTGCCAACCAGTCCCGGCCCGGTCGTTTTGAACGCGCAAACACGGGGACTATTTTTCTTGATGAAGTGGTGGAGCTGACGCCCCGTGCCCAAGCCACATTATTGAGAGTGCTACAGGAAGGGGAACTGGAGCGGGTTGGCGATAATCGCACCCGTTCGGTAAACGTCAGAGTGATTGCCGCCACTAACGAAAGCCTTGAGAAAGCAGTGGAAGAAAACCGATTCCGCTCCGACCTGTTTTACCGACTCAACGTGTTTCCGGTAAAAATTCCACCCTTAAGGGAACGGCTTGAAGATTTATCACTGCTTGTTGAACACTTCCTCGGTAAATTCCATTCGGAGTACAACAAACGCACACTGGGCCTGTCCGACAAGGCCATGGAGCTGTGTACGCATTATCACTGGCCGGGCAACATTCGTGAGCTGGAAAATGTGATTGAGCGCGGCGTGATTCTCACCGATAACAATGAAACCATCAGCCGAGAATCCCTCTTTGCAGGCGTCCCCGAGCTACGACCAAAAGAGCCTCAGGGTGTTGTCGACAGCCAGGGCCAACTCGTTACAGAGCTCAATGCAACCACCACCGGGGACTGGGTAAGTGAGATAATGGGCAACAGCATCAGCCTGGACGAAGTTGAAGAAACCCTGATGCGCCGTGCCATGGAAGAAGCAAACCAGAATGTATCGGGGGCCGCTCGCCTGCTGGGCCTGACCCGCCCCGCGCTCGCCTACAGGTTGAAAAAATCCGGCATCCTGGCCGAGAGCTAGTTGCTGTATAGCCTCTCAGGGACAAGGATGTCCGTTCCTTCTACTCTCCTTTTACGAAATCAGCAAGCAGCCCCGCCACTTGATCATTTGATAAAAATCAACCAGCCAGATTTCCCGGTAATCCCAGACTTCACAGTCTGAATTTAAATTTTTTTCATTTTTATCATTGAGTTATAAAAATAACTCTATGCATGGCATACGCGTTGCTAATTCACCCTCAGTCGCTTTATCCACAAAAACAAAGACGGTGACACACAATGCGAAATGCCCCCCTGTGCTCATGGCGCACCATCGGCAAAGCCGTATCTCTGGCGGGACTGTCTTCTTTGATGATGACAGGCTGCGAAGCACCACTGAATCTCGAAGCTGTCCGGGAGCAGTCACAGCAGGCTGTTAAAAGGACAGACTTCTACCAGGCCATGGCCCGCAACGACGAAGTTATTGTCCTCTCCGGCAACAACGGTGTTGTTCTGGTCAGCGCTGACAATGGTGAAACCTGGCGTCGTCAGAATCCTACCTCCGACAGTTTTCTAGCCCTGGATGCTTGTCCGGATAACAGCTTTATCGCACTGACGTTCACCAACGAAATCTGGCATGGCGATGCCAGTGCGAAAAACTGGACCGCGCATGCATTACCCAGCAAGGAACAGATGGTGACGGCAGCCTGTGCCCCCGATGGCAGCTGGTGGGCGGCGGGCGCCTTTACCACCATCCAGGGCAGTTCAGATAAAGGCCAGACCTGGAGTGAAACAACCCTCAATGAAGACGCGATCCTCAACAATCTGCAGTTTGTAGATCCCAACAAGGCTTTCGCAACGGGCGAATATGGCCTGGTCCTTACCACCGAAGACGGCGGCGCGAACTGGAATTACGCGGGTTATCTGCCTAATGATTTTTACGCCCACACCAGCCACTTCCGTTCACGAAATGAGGGCTGGGTTGGCGGCCTGAACGGATTCATCTACCACACCACGGACGGCGGTGAGAGCTGGGAGAAGTCCCCGACCGGGATCAACGCACCCATATTCGGCTTCGTTCCCGGCCCCACGGGACTCTATGCGTTGGCGGATAACGCCACGGTCCTGCAACACACCGGTCAGTCCTGGAGAAAGATTTCCACCTCCGACCAGCCGCTGTATCTGCGAAGCGGACTGTTGCTCCCCGGCCAGCAACTGCTCGCCGCAGGTGGTCGCGGCCTTCTGCTGAACCTTGAAATTCCCTCGGCCCTCTCGGCCAGCTCTGACTGAGGAACTCCACCATGCCCGGACTGCATCGCTTTACCCATCTACTGCACTTGCTGGAGCTGTGGACTTTCAACAATCCCCGCAAAGTGCTGGCCGTTATCGCCATCCTTACGCTGGCATTTGCCTTGCGTATTCCCGGCCTGAAAATCTATACCGATTTCGCTGATCTACTTCCACAGCAGCATCCTTACATACAGTTGCATAACAGCATCAAGGATGATTTTGGCGGGGCTAACGTGCTGGTCGTTGGCGTCGAATTCGCCGAAGGCGACATCTTCTCCAACAAGAATCTGGCAACGATAGACCGGATAACCCAGGCCGTGGATAGCCTGCCCGGAGTCAACCACAACCTTGTTTCCAGCGTCACTCACCGTAACTCACGGGAAATCTGGCTGACAGAAGTCGGAAGTATCAATTCCGAACCCTATTACGACTCAACAAAGGGTAAGTACTCCAAGCAGGCGCTGGCCGACATGAAAGCGGCAGTTGCCGCCAACCCAAGAGTTTATGGCCCGCTGGTTTCTCCGGACTTAAAAATGGCACTGGTCAAGGCGCAGCTTATCGAGGGCAAACTCGATTACGCAGAAACCTTTTCCCAGCTCCAGAAACTGCGTAAGCAGGAGGTTCGAGACGGCGTCACTATCTATGCCACCGGGCAGCCGGTACTTGTGGGCTGGGCTTACACCTACATGGACCAGATTCTGCAGATTTTTATCTTCACTGTGCTCGCGATGCTCGCCCTGCTGGTATTCCACTTCCGCAAGGCCTACGGCGTGCTTATTCCGCTTGGCGGTGTCCTGATCTCCACCATTTGGGGGCTTGGGATCATTAGTGTACTCGGATACAACCTGGACCCACTCGGACTGGTGATCCCCTTCCTGATTGCGGCCAGAGCCATGAGCCACGGCGTGCAACTGGTGGAACGCTACTACTCTGAAATCCAAATTCTTGGTGAAGGCCCGAAAGCCGCCAAAGCCACTTTCGACAGCCTGTTTCGTCCGGGCTCCCTTGGTGTGGTGTCGGATGCCATCGGTTTGTCGCTGATCGCAATCGGTTCAATTCCGCTGAACACCCACCTGGGTATTTATGCCTCCCTATGGGCCATAACTGTCGTCCTTACCGTGTTAATTGGAGTCCCCCTTCTGCTGTCTGTTCTACCGACACCAAAAAATACCAAAATCCGTGAAACCGCCCTACGTCATATCGGTGGCGCATGCTCCCGGACGGTCACCCGCCCCGGGCGGGCCAAAATCGTGCTTTTTGGCGCCGTTATCCTGATGGCATTCGGAATTCTGGCTTCCACCAACGTGCAGATCGGAGATTCCGAACCAGGCTCTCCGATCCTGTATCCGGATCACGATTACAACATCTCATCCCGTGTCGTGAACGACCGCTTCCCAGGCTCCGAGGAACTGTATGTAATCGCAGAAACCGACGAGAAAGGGGGGTTAAAGCGGCCCGAGGTCCTCAAGGCGCTATCTGATTTCCAGGCCCATATGCTGACAGATCCCGGCGTCGGCGGAACCAAAGGCTTGCCGGATCTGGTCAAACAGGTGAACCGCCTGATGCACAACGACGATCCACGCTGGTATCAGATACCGCATGATGCACGCTATGTCGGTGGGCTGATGTTCACTTATATGGCCTCAAGCCCCATTCCTGGCGCGCTGGACGAATTCAACGACACCGATGACCGTGTAGCCAATCTGGTGTTCTTCTACAAGGATCGCCAAGGCGAAACCATCCGGCGCGCCATCTATATGGCCAAACAGTGGATTGCCGAACACGGCGACGACGTAGAAGGGCTAACCATCCGCCTGGCCGGTGGCACCCTGGGTGTCGCAGCGGCGATGAACGAGTCGGCGTTCGAGACAAACGTCATCGTTCTGCCGCTGGTGTTCCTGCTCATCTTCATTTTCGTGATGCTGTTTTACACATCCTGGCATGCAGGCTTAATGATGCTGCTGTCAATGCTGTTCGCAACCACCCTGACCTACGCCTATATGGGCCTCTATGGACTGAGCATCGACATCAACACCGTTCCCGTCATCGCCGTCGGCATCGGTGTAGGAATCGACTACTCAATCTACATGATGGACCGCATTCGCGAGGAAATGGCCAAATGCGGTGAACTACGCGAGGCCGTTCGTCGAGCCATCGCCACCACTGGCATGGCTATCAGCTTCACCGCGCTGACCCTGATGGCCGGCATCATTATGTGGGTGATCTTCTCCGACCTGCGCTTCCAGTCCGATGCCGCCCTGTTGCTGTGCGTGATGATCGTGATCAACGGCATTGCCGCCATGCTTCTGGTGCCCTCCTGGGTACTGGTATTCGAACCGCGCTTTATCACCAACGTCTACGCCGACGAAGACGGCATTCTCCATGCTGATCGTCAGCATTCCGAACCGCATCCATCATCTGACCACAAAACACAAGGCGATGACGGATACGAAGCCGGAGTGACATCCGGCGCTTGACCCGGATGCTCTCCATCACAACACAAGTGAGGAACTGCCATGCAAACAAAAACAAAAGGCCTGAGTTTCTGGTGCGCTGTCCTGGGTGGCGCCGCTGGACTCGCACTGGTGCCGCTGACACAGGCCATAGCCGCCGAAGATGCCAAAATTGACGCCTTTTACGAAAACGCAACCTATGCGCGCGAGGGGGTGGGGCTGTCGAAGTTCCGTAATACCCTCCAAATCGAAGGGGAGAAGCGTTTCGGTGAGGTCGGCCTGTTCAGCAACGTGTCCGTCAATGCCACCCTTAGAGGCAGTTATGACGGGGTGTATGATCTGAACGAAGATGAATACGGCGATGAAGCCGGCGGCCCGGTCCTGCTCCAGGATCAGGCCCAGGGCTATGTCTCCCACGGCAACGGTGTCGGCAGTCCTGGAAGCGCTGTCCCTCTTCCACCAGGCAACACATTCGGGTTCGATACAAGCCAGAACCCGAACGAAGGCATGGTTGTTCTGGGCGAGCACCTACATAATCAGGCCAATGGGGTCGCCTTCGGCGTGCCTGTCCGGCCCTGTGATGTGGACAGCCGAGGCTGTATCGATGGCTACCTGGACAAGGACACCGATGATCTGAGATTCCAGGAATTCAACGACAACCTGGACTTCATTCGCGAGCTGTACGTTGATTTCGACCTGAACTTCGACAGCGGCAACATTCTCAGTACGCGCCTGGGTAAGCAACAGGTGATATGGGGTCGCACAGACCTCTTCCGGGTGTTGGATGTCATCAACCCGGTGGACTACTCCCGAAACAATATCTACGACGAGCTGGAAGACATCCGGATTCCTATGTGGATTCTCAAGACCGACTACCGGATGGGGCCAACTGAAGTCTTTGAGGGCTTTGCATTCGACGACCTCAACTTCCAGGTGGTCTGGAACTTTGATGAGTTCCGGCCTCACGACATCGGCCAGTGCGGCCAGCCCAATGTCATTCTGGATGCCGGCTGCTTTTTCCGGGGCATGAACAACCTGTGGGAGAACGGTGGAACCGTAGCGAACTTCGCAGGCGCAACGCCAGACGGTGGTTTGGCCACCGACTTCGGGCCAGGGCAAATCGGTATCCGTCGGGCGAACATGCCAGGCTGGAAACTGTCCAACACCCAGCTTGGTTTGAAAATGGAAGGTGTCTATGGCGATCTGGGCTTCTCCCTGAACGCCCTGACGTACCGCTCCCAACTACCGTCACTACGCGGCGGAATCCCGGCTGAAAACGCCTTTACCGGTCAAACCGATGTATGGCCCAGCCTGATCGCTTTCGATATCCACTTCCCGCGGGTCAACCTGGTGGGCGGCTCACTGGATTACTACTCCCAGGGCGTGGACACCGTCTTCAGGTTTGAAACCGCTTATACCTCCGGGGAAGAATTCGCTAATACGCTCCGGGAGAAGCTCTACTCGGAATCCGATGTGCTTAGGTACGTTATCGGAGCCGATAAGAATGTCTCCATTCCCTTTCTCAACGAAAACCAGTCCTTCCTGTTTTCCGGCCAGATCTTTGGCCAGCACATCCTCGATCATGAGCGCGAGCAGCGCACCTATGGTGAAGCCGGTATTCCAAATTGGGAGCATAACTGGATAGGCACTCTGCTGATTCAGGGTTTCTATATGAACAACCGCCTGATACCGAAGATGATCATGGCTCATGATTTCCGGGCCCAGGCCACCACGCTTGCACCCAGTGTCGACTGGCTAGTGACCGACAAGCTGAAGGTGAGTGCAGGTGCCAATATCAAGGTTGGTGAGGGTGCGCGCCAGTTTGACGACTGTCGTTCCTGTAACCCCTGGGACCCGTTCACACAAACTCCGGGTGTCACTTCGCATGAGCAGGGTGAAACCGCCGGTCTCTCAGGTTTCGAGCCTCTCGGCCGCTTCAAGTCTGGCCCGATCGGCATGGCTCAGAAAGAAGACGAAATTCAGTTGGCTGTCCGTTACAGCTTCTGACCGAAAAGTAACAACATGAGGCATAGCAAAATGAAAACACTGACGCGCACTATCATCGCGGGCTGTACGGCAAGCCTGATGGCCACAGCCACGTTGGCAAACGAGGCAGTCATCACCGAATCCTTTTACCCCTATAAAGCTGAAATACCTCAGTTCAAGGGTCTTGAGCCAGGCATGGTGATTAGCAAGGAAAACGTCGCGCAATTCAAGGACATCATTGACCCCGCCTTCTATCGTTTCATCGAGCAAGGCTGGACGACAATGTCCGTCGGTAAAACCACCTCCTTTGACCTTCACCCGAACTATGTTGAAGCCACAAGGGTTGCCCTCGGGGAGGTAAGTCTCGGAGACCAGGTCGGGGAAATCAATGGCTGGAATGCCGGTCGCCCTTTCCCACAGGAGCCGAGCGCCGACGATCCTCGTGCAGGTGAGAAGCTGGCCTGGAATTACAAGTACGGCTATAACTGGGGTGACAGTGCCGCCATCATGCCATTTTACTGGAAGTACCGTGACATGGAGTCCGGTGATGTCGAGCGAACCATCAAATTCAATTTCCACTTTCTGAACTACAAGGGCCGCGTAATCCAGGAACCGACTCCGGAAATCACTCCGAATCCGTCGGATCTGTTCCGCGCCATCTATCTTCAAGTGCTGGACCCAGCAGATGTCCGCAACACCCAGTTGCTGATCCACCGTGCCTCGGACGATCTGAAACGGGATAACTCCTGGCTGTATCTGGGCTTCCAGCGTCGTGTCAGACGACTGGCCACCGGCCAGGTGACCGATGCGTTCCTTGGCTCTGATCTGATGATCGAAGATTTCGAGGGCTATAACGGTCGTATTTCGGACATGAACTGGACCTATAAAGGCACCCGTTACATGCTGATGCCGTTCTACAACCACAATGAACTGACACTGGATACCAAAACTCACCAGGATGATGAGGGCTACCAGGTGGTCGCATTCAGCGGCAAGGGTGGCTGCTTCCCCGATATTACCTGGCAATTGCGCAAGGTGTATGAAGTGGAATCCGCCCCCGTGGATGAGAGCCACCCCCTGTCGAAGCGTGTGCATTTTATGGACGCCCAGACTTTTACCATTCCCCGCACGGTCTCTTATGATCGGAAGGGCGACCTGTGGAAGACCTTCACCATTGGCCAGGCCCATCCTGACCATCACTTGCCGAAAAACAAAGGTGCTGGTGTCTCCATTGATGACAGCTTCAGCATGATTGATGTACAAGCAAGCCACTGCACGACCGGCCAGTTCAAGGGCCAGTTGGATCCGGAGTTGTCTCCACCACAAATGTTCAACGTTCAGCACCTACGGGCTACCGGTAGCTGATCTGGCGATCATCGTTGCTCCTCTATTGGGCCCGCGATTGCGGGCCTTTTTTTGGATCACTGAGGAAATCGGGCATGCTACCCCGCAATGGCAACTTGTTGGCGCAGCTCCCCTAGGATTCTGCGCTGGAAAAACCAGCTAGAGATGCTGCAATAACGCCCGAAGCCTGGGATTATCCGGGAAGCGCTCCATCAGAGCCTGGGTCACCTCGCGGGCTTTGTCCTTCTGCTGAAGCTGGAATAACGCTACCGCATAACGGTAACCAAAGAGCCACTGATCAGGTGCCAATCCCGCAGCCTGTTCCAAATCCTGCAGAGCGTGATCGTCGTTTTTCAATTTCAAATGAATCAGACCACGCAAGTGAACCAGTCGTGCCTCGCTCGGCATAAACTGAAGCGCGCGATTGATGACATCAATGGCTTCCTGATTACGATCACCAGAGCGCAGGATTCTGGTTAACAGGATGGCGGCAGGTGCATATCCCTGATCTTTATCCAGAGCCTTTTTCAACGCTTCCTCGGCCTTGTATATGTCATTTCCCGCCAGCAGATAGCGGGCTTTCAGCACCAGCCCTGAGGGCAGGTCAGACTGCATGCCCAGAAAGCGCTCATACTCACCACGCACCTCCGCCCACTGCTGTGACTCCAGCTCAATTCCGAGCATAATCAACGATTCGAAAGCAGCAATCCGCACCGCCAATGATTCGTCCGTCAGGCCTGCCCTGGCCAATTCCAGCGCTTGATCAGCCGAACCGTTCCGGAGTACCCGGAACGCGCTCTCACGAATAACCGCTTCGTCGCTGGTTGCCAGTTTCGCCACCAGAGAGGGCTGTCTTTCGGCCAGCCACTGTCCCTGCTGTTCCAGCAAAGTGGCCCGGCGCAGGGCCGGTGCGCTACGATTTTGCAGATACGTCATCATGCCCGGGGATGGGCGCTGCTGCACATCGTGCCACGTCTGCTGACGGTAGAGTTCCGGAAACCAGTTTTCGACTTCTTTGATAGACCAGCCTCGAGTCTTGTCTGTGTGACAAGCCAGGCATACATCCGGACTACCACTTTCCTGGGCCACATCCGGGCGGGGTACCGTGAAACTGTGCTCCCGGCGATCATCGATTTTCATGAACGTGGCTTCCGGCATATGGCAGTTCACGCACTGGGCGCCCTCGCTCCCTTTTGGATGATGGTGATGCCCGGGGGTGTCAAATTCGCGGGAATTGTGGCACTGGGTACAGACAGCGTTACCTTCAGCTTTCAGCTTGCCGGAGTGAGGGTTGTGGCAGTTGGTACAAACGACGCCCGCTTGGAACATCCGGCTCTGTTCGAATGAACCAAGCACGAAGACTTCCTCGCTGACCCGCCCGTCGGAGTAGTAAAGGGGAGGATCGAGCCGGCTCAGACTGAACTGGTCGTGCACCCGGCCATTGCCCGAATCCGCAAGGCGGGTTCTGAGGGCATGGCATTTGCCACAGATAGGCACCTGGGCATCGCTGGAGGCCGGCCCTATGTGCCTCGGCGGCTGATCAGCCTGACTGGCCAACCATACGCCCATGGCAGCAAGCTCCACACCGGTGGTCTGGTTCCGGCCGTCCTGTTGAGCTTTTGCATGCTCAGATGCGGATTCATGGCAGGCGGCGCAACTGACCGCTACATGGTCATACTGGGTCTGGTAGCTATCGGATTCGCTGTCGTAATTGCGCTGAAGGCCGGTTGAATGGCAGTCCGCGCACTGGTTGTTCCAGTTCTGGTAGATGCCCGTCCAGTGCATCGCATCGCCGGGGCGGTTCCGGCCTGGTTCATCCAGGCGAAACCAGCGCTGGCCACCCTCTGATTTTTCGCGTGTATCCCAGGCAACATTAAAGGCCTGTAGCCGGCCATCGCCGGTGTCGATCAAGTATTGCTGGAGTGGATACACTCCAAATGTGTATTTCACGATCCACTCTCGGTCTTCTCCACGCTCATTAGTGTGGATTCGATACTGACCACCCTGTTTGAGGAATTTAACGGTAAGGTCAGGATCTTCGTATCTGGTGCCTGAAAAGTCGCCCGCGACGGTATCAGAGGTAGCGGGTGCCATGGCAACCGAATGCTGGGACCGGGACCATTCCGCCACTTCGTTGGCATGGCATTCCGCACAATTTAATGGCCCTGCCTTTGCCTGCCCACATGCCAGAATCAGGAACCAGATAGCCAATAGGCTCAGTGGTCGTTTGACCATATCGTTCAATTCCGTGTTACGTATTGGATCATTTCACCAGATCGTGAACCATAGTGCCCAGGTTTTTAGGAACTCCTTCCCCTCATGGGCTGCCGCTACGAGGATCGACCCACTTCTGGGAATATGGCCTGTCGATTGCTTGATTTATGATAGATGCTACCGTGTGCACTCTGGCTGAACCGACAACAACAATCACATCGCCATGAACGAAAAACGGGTTCCATTCCATTACAACGTGGGTGTTCGCTCTCCCGATTTCGAGGAGGCGAGAGCCTTTATCAACACTCACATTGATGATCGTGAAGTGTCGCCTCTTTCAAGGGGTGGCAACACCGAAAATCTCCTGACTCTGCAGCCTCTGGGAGAAAGCGCGCTATTCGGTGCCATGTGGTCCGAGAAGGTCCACATCCGGTCGGATACCCAAACCACGTTTCATGCGGTGCTGGTTCTCTCCGGCAGTATTTGCTGTAAATCGTTGGGCATCGATATCCCTGCCAACAGCGTAGTGCTGATCGCACCCGGGCAACAGGCCGACCTGGTATGGGAAAAAGGCACCCGCGCCGTGGTGATAAGCCTGGGGCGCCAGACCCTGATTGACACCCTGGGTGTCCCGGATCTTGAGTTCCTGCGACAGTCAAATGCCCTGATTCCCGCCGACCATCAGGACGCGCAACTGCTCAGAAATGGCATCACTTGCCTAGCCCAACAGCACGAAATCTGTCACGGCAGGATTTCTCCTGCTGTCCAGAGACACTGGGAAGGCCTGCTATTGTCCCAATTTTCCAACCAGCTATACCGCTCCGAACTGGAAAACCCGTCCATCCTTCCGGGCCGTATTCGTCTTGTGACTGAATGGATACTGGCTCATATTCGAGAGCCTATGTCGGTCTGCGACCTGTTGCGGGTCACCGGTGCCAGCCGACGATCACTGGAATCCGGATTCCGGACATACCTGAATACGACACCCGCCAAATTCATTCTCTGCCACAAACTGAAAGGCGTTCGCCATCTGCTTAGAACCGAGCCCGACATCAAAATCGGGGATGCAGCCTTCCTGTATGGTTTCAATCACCTGAGCCATTTCACCCGCCAATATCAGGAGGCCTTCGGCGAGTTGCCATCGGAAACCCTCCGTCAACACCGCGAATCGCGGGTGGTGATTAGCAAAAAGGCCCAGCCGTATCCGGCATAACGCCGAACAGGGCTGGGCAAGTCGCTTTCAGAGTCAGAAGATTACGTTGAAACCCACCGCATAGTTACTGGGCAGGTTGTCGTACTGACCCGTTTCCGCCCAAACCTTTATTTGTGGTGCCACTCGCTGCTCAATCTTGAGGGTGTAGACGGTTTCGTCAGCGGCGTCGTAGTCGTGGTTTTTCTCCTTGAAGCCGACTGCGAAGCCCGCACCGCTCTCGGTGAGGTACTGAGCTGACACACCGTAGGAATTGAAGTCTGCCTTTCCTTCCGGATCCAGCGGGTAAGGTGAATTACGGTTATTCTCCCATACCGCACCCAAATCCAGGCCGCCAATCTGGTAGCTCACCCCGGCCGCGGAAATCTGGTAGTCCTCGGTAGTAAATGGCGGCAACTGCTCCTGCTTGAGCACGGTGGTGCCCATGGCAAACTCCACGTACTCCCCCTTGTGTACCAGCCGCACCGCCCGTCCATCCGCAGCCTGGTCATTGCCATCATTCAGGGTGATTGCTGCAAAAACCAACTTGGTCTTCATGAACCAAGGCGTATGGTATGCAAAGGTTCCAGAGGTTCTGTCTGGCTGGGCGAAAATGCCATCCGCGTTCAGATCCGCATGGGGCTCGTTGTATTCATAGTGGTTAATCGGCCCATAGATGTCCCCCCACTGGCCGCTGGTGCCGCGCGGCGCGACGACAAACAGGCCGTAGCTGGTCGGCAACCAGAATTTTGCCTCTTTGACGTGTACATCCGCTTCACCATCACGACCTGTCGTTGGATCGTCGGCACTGTTGGCAGCTGTCGCCAGGTCGACCTCCATCGCATAATGGAGATTTAACGTGTCATCAATGGCAGCCTTGCCCTGGAGCCCCATCTCAATTTCAAAGGCTTCTGCTTCGGCATCCTGGCTTTCCACTTTGAGGGCACCGGCACTCAGATACCCGTAAAACTTCGGTTTCTCCAGCTCAACTGCAAAGGCTGAGTTGGCGACTGCTGCGGAGACCGCAGCAGTCAAGATGGTTTGTTTCAGTTTCATGGTATTACTCCTGCTCACGAAGTTAGGATTGAATTACTCAACACACTCGCCGTACAGGCAGGTGGTGAAGCTGTAACCCACTTTTCGCATGTCCGCCGGATCAGCAGGGATCACACCATTTCGGCTGACGTACTGGTCCCACTCGGCAACCAGTTCTTTCAGTTTCCCTGGTTTCTCCTGGGCCAGGTCTGTCGTTTCGGTCGGGTCTTCCGCCAAATTGAAGAGCTGCCACTGGCCCGGACCGTAAGGCGCTTCCAGAAGCCGGATCTTCCAGTTGCCCTTACGCACGGCAGAGCGACCATAGAGTTCCCAGCCAACCACACGATTTTCAGGTGCATTACCCTCAAGCCCTGGCAGCATGGAGAGGCCCTGAATCTCGAAAATTTCCCGGCCGTTGTAGGGACTGGTGGGCTTTTCAATGCCAGCCAGTTCCAGGAAAGTGGGCATAATGTCCATCACGTGGAAAAACTCGTGATTTATCCTGCCCTTGTCTACATTGCCGGGAAGATCAATGATCGCTGGTACCCGCAGACCACCCTCAGATGGAAACCCTTTCCACATAGGGAAAGGCGCAGCACTGACTTGCCCCCACTGAGGGCCATACCAGATGTACGAATCGGGGCGGCCAATATTTTCAAAGCTATTGTTGAACTCCGAGGCAATCCACTGTTCATTTCTCGGTAGCACTTCCGGGCTGTTACCGTCGGCGCCGTTGTCCGACATAAACATCACCACGGTGTTTTCCAGCTCACCGGTCTTTCTGAGGTGATCCATGACTCGCTCAATGTTGTCGTCCATGCTATCGACCATCGCTGCGTAGACTTCCATCTTGCGGGCTTCAATCTTTTGCTGTTCTTTGGTCAGCTCATCCCAGGTTGGCAACTCGTCAAAGGGAACGTTGGCGCTGAGCTCGTGGCCAATCAGCCCCATCTCCTTCATCCTATCCATGCGTTGTTGGCGAATGGCGTCATAACCTTTGTCATATCGACCTTCGTATTTCTTGATGTAGGGATCAGGCGCCTGGAGCGGCCAATGGGGTGCGGTAAACGACAGGAAAGTAAAAAATGGCTTATCGCCCGAAGCCTTGATGTACTCTATCGCCTTGTCCGCGTAGAAATCGGACGAGTAGAAGCCGTCAGGCACTCCCACCTTTTTGCCGTTCTCACGATAGATTGCCATCGGATCCACGCCGATGATCGCACGGCCGTCATCAAAATGACTGGCGCCGCCCTGCACCAGAACCCAAGAATGATCAAATCCGCGTTCAGCGGGGCTCAGTTCTTCGGTTCTGCCCAAGTGCCACTTGCCGGCAATGGAAGTGCTGTAGCCGTTATCCCGGAGTACTTCCGGAAGCGTGGCGACAAGATCGTTCAGGTACCCTTCGTAGCCGGGCTTACCCTTCTGCTCAGCTGTGAGCAGTTCAGCCATGTTACCAATGCCTGCCTGGTGGTTGTCTGTACCAGACAGCAGCATGGAACGGGTTGGCGAGCAGGTAGGCGCGGTATGAAAGTTGGTCATACGGATGCCAGAATCGGCCAACGCATCCAGAGTCGGGGTTTCGATTTCCCCGCCGTAGGCGCCGATGTCGGAGTAGCCCAGATCATCGGCCATAATCAGAAGGAAGTTGGGCTTTTCGGCGTTATTGGCAGAAACCATCATTGAAGCTGTCATCAGCCCCAGCGCCATACCCAACCGACGAAGCAGTGCATTGTTGTTGTACATGTCATGCCCTCAGTCAGTTTGTTGTTGTGCCACGCTTTGTGGTCAACATCAGTCTGCTGAGGGAATAGAGCTAAGGGTTAACCCGTATGCGCATTGCTTAGCGGAAATGCGCAGAAATATGGAGTAAGGGCGTCCTTGCCCGAGAAATAAGACTTCATCCAGGTATTCTCAGAAATGAATCACTGTCCGAATACTCTTACCCTCATGAAGCAAGTCGAACGCCTTGTTAATATCCTCCAGCGGCATGTTATGGGTAATAAACACATCCAGTGGAATCTCGCCTTTCTCGGCTTTCTCCACATAGCCCGGCAACTCGGTACGGCCCTTCACGCCCCCAAACGCAGACCCTTTCCAGACCCGGCCGGTCACCAGCTGGAACGGGCGGGTGCTGATTTCCTCACCGGCACCGGCCACGCCGATGATGATGGATTCACCCCAGCCCTTGTGACAGCACTCCAGGGCAGCACGCATCACCTTCACGTTGCCAATGCACTCGAAGGAGTAATCGACACCACCGTCGGTCATATCAACAATCACTTCCTGGATCGGCTTATCGTAGTCATTGGGATTGACCACATCGGTAGCGCCCAGCTGTTTCGCGATATCAAATTTGCCCGGGTTGATGTCGACGGCAATGATGCGACCGGCCTTGGCCATGGTGGCTCCGATAATGGCCGCCAGGCCGATGCCGCCCAGCCCGAAAATGGCCACCGTCGCGCCTTCCTCCACTTTGGCGGTGTTCAACACGGCACCGATACCGGTGGTGACGCCGCAGCCCAGCAGGCACACTTTTTCCAGCGGGGCTTCCTTGGGAATTTTCGCCAGCGAAACCTCCGGCAATACGGTGTATTCGGAGAACGTCGAGCAGCCCATGTAATGATAGAGCGGCTTGCCGTTGTAGGAGAAGCGGGAGGTTCCGTCAGGCATCACGCCCTTACCCTGGGTCGCTCGCACCGCGCCACACAGGTTGGTCTTGCCGGAGGTGCAGAACTTGCACTCGCCGCATTCCGCGGTATACAGCGGAATCACATGGTCGCCCACTTCCAGGTTCTTTACGCCGGGGCCCACGGCTTCAACAATGCCACCGCCTTCGTGGCCAAGAATGGTCGGGAACAGGCCTTCGGGATCGGCGCCGGAGAGGGTATAGGCATCGGTATGGCAAACGCCGGTGGCCACAATGCGCACCAGCACCTCGCCTTTCTGGGGCGGGGCCACATCAACTTCAACGATTTCCAGCGGCTTGTTGGCTTCAAACGCCACCGCGGCACGGGATTTAATCACTGGCAGGCTCCTCTGGATCGGTTCGGAATCTCGGATATTGCGGATCCCGGTGGTTTGACGAAGTCTAGACGACCGGTCTAATATACCAAACATGACATCGAACGACACCCGCACTCATATCATTCACACCGGCGCCGACCTGATCGGCCAGAAGGGCTTTGGCGCGACAGGCATCAATGCCGTGCTGACCGCCGCCGGCGTGCCCAAGGGGTCGTTTTACCATTACTTTAGCAGCAAGCACGACTTTGGTCTGGCCGTTATCGATACCTTTGCGGAGGAATACGACGCCAAGCTGGAGCGGATTCTCAACGACACCAGCCGAACGTGCGTTGACCGCTTGCGTGCCTATTTTGACACCGGCTTTGAGACCATGACCAGCTGCGAGTACACCCGGGGCTGCCTGATCGGCAATCTGGGACAGGAGTTGTCCGGGCAGAACGAAGCCTTCCGGCAGCGCCTGAACACGGTGTTCGCCGGCTGGGAAAAACGCTTCGAACAATGCCTTCGTGACGCCCAACAATCGGGTGACATTGATGCGGGCATCGACCCGGCAGACGCCGCCAGCTTTCTGTTGTCCGGCTGGGAAGGCGCCATCCTTCGTTCGAAGGTTCTCAAGTCCGTGGAACCCATGGAGCGGTTCGTACGGGTCTTTTTCAAACAGTGCCTGAATATCGGCTGAAATTTTTTTCGCTGACTTACTAGTAGACTGGTCTAATTAAACTTGTTTAATCCTGAAGGAGAATGTCCGATGAGCCATCAAAACGACCCACTGTTTCAGCCCTGTCACCTGGGTGAACTGGCCCTGCCCAACCGGGTTCTGATGTCACCGCTGACACGGTCCCGCTCAAGCCAGCCCGGGGACATCCCCAACGACATGAATGCCCGCTATTACCAGCAGCGCGCCAGCGCTGGCCTGATTCTCAGCGAGGCCACTCAGGTCTCGCCCCAGGGCAAGGGCTATGCCTTCACCCCGGGCATTCACTCGCCGGAACAGATTGAAGGCTGGAAGAAGGTCACCGGAGCGGTGCACATGGCCGGTGGCCGAATCCACATGCAGCTGTGGCACGTGGGCCGGATTTCCCATCCGGATCTTCAGCCGAATGGTGAAAAACCCGTGGCGCCCTCTGCCATCAAACCCGAAGGCGCCAAGACCTTTATCAGCGCCAACTCCGGCATGGTGGATATTCCGGAGCCCCGGGCCCTGGAAGCAGCAGAGATGGCCGATATCGTCGAGCAGTTCCGTCAGGGTGCACGGAACGCAAAGGAAGCCGGCTTTGATGGCGTTGAAATCCATGCCGCCAATGGCTATCTGCTGGACCAGTTCATCAAGAGCGGCAGCAACCACCGCACCGACGAATACGGTGGTTCAGTGGAAAACCGTCTGCGCCTGCCGCTGAAGGTAGTGGAGGCCGTTATCGACGTCTGGGGCAAGGACAAAGTCGGCGTTCGTGTCAGCCCCACCGGCAGCTTCAACGCCATGGCCGATGACAACCCTGTCGAGACCTTCGGCACCTTCGCCCGGCACCTGAACGATCTGGGTATTGCCTATATCGAAGTGGTGGAAGACTCCTTCCAGGGCAATCACGCCAACGGCCGCCCGGAGGATGTTATTGATGCCATCCGTAACGGTTTCAGGGGCACTTACATCGCCAACGGTGCCTACACCGCCGAGGAGGCCCGGAAGCGTATCAACGAAGATCGCTGCGACCTGGTTACCTTCGGCCGCCCGTTCATTGCCAACCCGGATCTGCCGGAGCGTTTCCGCCAGAACGCACCCCTGAACGAATGGGATGACAGCACCTTCTATGGCGGTGACGAACACGGTTACACCGACTACCTGACGCTGAGCGAACTCGAAACCAGCGCCTGATCACGCTTCATATCCGTAAAAGGAGACAAACCATGAGTAACACCAACGACCCAATCAACAGCAAAGTCGTCATTATTACCGGCGCCAGCAGTGGTCTCGGTGAAGCCACGGCCCGTCGCCTGGCCGACCGCGGCGCCAGGCTGGTCCTTGCCGCCCGCCGGGAAGACCGCCTGAAAGCCCTGGCGGAGGATCTGAAATCCCGGGGTGCCGAGGCAGTCTGGCAGGTTACCGACGTGACCGACCGCGCCCAGGTGGAATCCCTGGCTGCAACGGCAAAAGAGAGCTTCGGCAGGATTGATGTGCTGGTGAACAACGCCGGGCTGATGCCTTTGGCACCTCTGGACGCCCTCAAAGTCGATGAGTGGGAGCAGATGGTGGACGTCAACATCAAGGGCGTGATGTACGGCATCGCCGCCGTGTTGCCCACCATGCGCGAACAGCACAGCGGCCATGTGATCAACCTGTCGTCCGTTGCCGGGCACAAACTGTTCCCGGGCGCTGCCGTCTACTGCGCCACCAAATACGCCGTCAAGGCGCTGTCAGAAGGGCTGCGCATGGAAGCCGGTGACGAGATCCGAAGCACCAACATCTCGCCGGGCGCCGTAGCAACCGAGCTCACCAGCACCATCACCGACCCGGACGCCAAAAAGGCGGCGGACGAGCTCTACGAAGTGGCTATTGATTCCGACGCCGTGGCCCGGGCTATCGTTTATGCGATTGAACAGCCCGCCGACGTGGATATCAATGAGATCATCCTGCGGCCAACGGCCCAGGAACTATAAGGCCACATCGGTTAGTTAACTCTGTGGCAACACCGCCTTGCATCTGGTGGTGTTGCCACCCCACCTGCAAAGCCC
>CBIHLH010000003.1:0-64815 GCA_966210405.1 uncultured Marinobacter sp. | reverse complement strand
ATCACCGCCAGCAGGGTCAGTACGTCAATTGAAAAGCCGAGGAAGCCCAGACCAATAAAGGCGCCAATGACCGCCACCGGAATGGTGACCGCCGGAATCAGCGTGGCCCGCCAGGAACGCAGGAACAGAAAGATCACCAGAATGACCAGGGATACCGCGATGGCCAGGGTGATGATGACCTCCTTGATGGAGGCGCGGATGAAGATGGATTCGTCGTAGCTCTCGGCAATGGTGACTTCCGGCGGCAGGGTTTGCCGGATCTTCACCAACTCCGCGCGAACCGCGTCAGACACCGCCACGGTGTTGGCCTTGGACTGGCGAATCACGCCCATGCCGATAGCGGTCTGACCGTTGGCCCGTAGCCGGCTGACGTCGGACTCCACGCCCATCTGAACATTGGCCACCTCGCCCAGCCGCAGCAGGTCGTTACCGTCCCGGCGGATCACCAGGTCGCGGAACTGCTCCACGTTGGTGAGCCGGCCATCCATCTGAACGGTAAAATTACGGGTGGAGGAATCCACAGAACCCGCCGGCAGTTCCACGTTGTTGGCCCGCAGCGACCGTTCCACCTCGGCCACGGTGATATCCCGGGCTGCCAGCCGC
The DNA here is from genome assembly GCA_966210405.1 of uncultured Marinobacter sp. Lineage (GTDB taxonomy): Bacteria > Pseudomonadota > Gammaproteobacteria > Pseudomonadales > Oleiphilaceae > Marinobacter. Next base: position 64,212 of record CBIHLH010000003.1, on the reverse strand, counting down.
TCGCGATCCAGCCAGACCCGGATGGCATAACGGCGCTCACCGCCAATGCGGACATCCGCGACACCGTCCAGTACCGACAGCCGGTCGGCCAGCACCCGTTCGGCAAAATCACTGAGTTCGGCGCTGTCCCAGACATCGCTGCGCAGGGTGATCCACATCATCGGACGGGCGTCGGAGTTGGCCTTCTGCACGACCGGAGCCTCTGCTTCTTCCGGCAGTTCATCGGCAATCCGGGACACCGCGTCACGGACATCGTTGGCGGCAATGTCGACATCCCGGGAGATGGAAAATTCGATGCTGGTGCGGGATTCGCCCTGCTCGGTGGACGACTCGATGGAACGGATGCCTTCAATGCCACTGATCGCACCCTCGACCACCTGGGTGATCTGGGTATCCACCACCTCAGCGGCGGCGCCGGTGTAATCGGTGGAGATGGACACCACCGGCGGATCGATATCGGGGTATTCCCGCACTGGCAGGCCCAACAGGGCCGCAAGGCCGAACACTACAATCAGCAGGCTGAGGACCGTGGCAAAGACCGGACGCTTGATGGAGACATCGGACAGGATCACGGATCAGGACTCCATGGACTTGGCAAAGCGGTTGTCGGGTATGACGTTTTCCCCGTCCTTTACGCTAATCCGGTCACCACTGCTGAGCCGGTCCTGCCCGGTGACAATCACCCGGTCCTCCATGGTCAGGCCATCAACCACCTCGACTCGCCCCGGCATCCGCGAGCCCAGGGTGACCGATGCCCGGCGGGCGATACCGTCCTCGGCCACGAACACATACTGTTCATCACCCCGGATCATCACTGCCTGTTCGGGGATTACCAGAGCCTCCCGCTCCCGCAGGGTCAGCGTCGCGGACATGAATTGACCCGGCCGCAGCTTGCCTTCGGGATTGTCGATCAATGCGCGCACCGGCAGAGTACGGCTCAGCTCATTGATGCGGGTACCCAGCTCCGCCAGTTTGCCGCCGAAGGTCTGGTCGGGGTAGGCGGGAGACTGACCATTGACCGGCTGCGCCAGCGCAACCTCGCCCAGGAAGCGCTCGGGAACGGCAAAATTCAGTTCCATCTGGTCGGTGCTGTCGAGGGTGGTGACACTGGTGCCCGAAGTCAGATAGGCGCCGACACTGATGTCACTGAGCCCCACCACGCCGGCAAAGGGCGCTTTGATACGATGGTTTTCCAGCCGTACTCGTGCAGACTCGCGTTGGGCCTCGGCCACGTCCACGGCGGTGCGAAGTTCGTCGACCTGGGACTGCGAGATGCTGTTGTTGGAGCGCAGCTGCCGGGCGCGCTCGTATTGCCGGCGGGCATCGGCCAACTGGGCCTCGATGATCGCCAGATCGGCCCGTGCCTGGCGGTCATCCAGGCGCAGCAACAACTGGCCCTTCTCGACCCGCTCGCCGGTTTCCAGGTTGAGTTCGATCACCCGTCCGCTTACCTCGGTGGTCAGCTCCACCGCATTGAGCGCCCTGAGGCTGCCCACCGCCTTGACCACGTCACGAACGGTGTCCCGTTCGGGCAGAACCGTGTTGACCACGCTGGCCGGTCGTTCTCCGGTGTTCTGCGCCACCGTGTCCGTGCCCAATGTCCGGAACGCCACGGCACCGGCTACGCCCGAAACCACCAGGATCAACGCCACCAACCACTGCTTCCACATAAGAATACCCGGCTCTGCTGAATCGTTTGTTTTAATTATCGAAAGATCATTTCTTCTGTATGACCAACACGATTTCGCCCACATCGATGCCCCACTTGCTCATCGTGGTCTCGTTGATCAGGGTGTCTGGTGTGACCAGATACATCCAGTCGTCCATCCGGACATCCAGTGTGCCGTCGCCATAGGGCACCCGCAAAACATAGTTCATATGAATGGCATTGCCCTGCCACTGCATCAGGCCAGGCTCCACCACATCACCCGCTTCGGCACGGTAACCCTCGGCCACCGGGGTCAGGGTCCAGGTGCGGGTCTGGACCTCGCCATCGTCGAAACGGAATACCTCGTCCAGGGTGCCCACGCCTTCATCGGTCCAGGACGCGGAAATGTCCGCATCAAACGTACGAATCACTTCGCCGGAGAAATCCTTGACCACACCACGGGCCGAAAGTTCGCCGGTAAAGAACTGATCCGGAACCAGAACCGGCTGCCGGTTGCGGTAGTCTTCCAGGGAGGGGCTGGCACAGCCTGCCAGCATCAGCAGGCTGGCCAATACCCAGAGTATAAGGGTCGGGTGGGCTTGCGGTTTCATTAAAACGGGGCTTTGCATGATTTTTACACTCGTGCCGGGTGAGTTTACAGACAGCTCAATCACACAGATACGCCGGTGCAGGCGGGTTCGATCAGCGCTTGTACCCCCGGAGCCGATTTCGTCATTTCGGCCAATTGTCCAATCTGACAGTGGGACCGGTGCTTTTCGTCAATGGAACCCCCGAAACAATGCCGTAAAACATCAGGCAATGGAGCACACATCGGCTCCGGGCAAGACTGACCATGACCGGCGAGGTATTCCCATGCCCAGTTACAAAGCGCCCCTGCGCGATATGAAATTCCTGCTCAACGAAGTATTCGATTACCCGGGGCACTACGAAACCCTGGCCAGTGGCGAAAACGCCACACCCGACGTCGTGGACGCCATTCTCACCGAATGCGGCAGATTCTGCGAACAGGTACTGGGCCCGCTCTATCAGTCCGGCGATGAGGAAGGCTGTACCCTGAAGGACGGCGTGGTGTCCACGCCCAGTGGGTACAAAGAGGCCTACCAGCAATACGCTCAAGGCGGCTGGCAGGGCCTCTCCGCTCCGGAAGAATTTGGCGGCCAGGGTCTGCCCGCCTCCATGGGCCTGCTGAAACAGGAAATGATGGGCACCGCCAACTGGCCGTTTTCGATGTATCCGGGCCTGTCCATGGGCGCCATGAATACCATTTTCCTGCACGGCACCGAGTCCCAGAAGCAGACCTACCTCACGCCGCTCACGGAAGGCCGGTGGGGGGGCACCATGTGCCTGACCGAGCCCCAGTGCGGCACCGATCTGGGGCAGGTAAAGACCAGGGCCGAACCCCGGGGCGACGGCGGCTACGCCCTCACGGGCACCAAGATCTTCATCTCTTCCGGCGACCACGACCTGACCGAAAACATCGTGCATATCGTTCTTGCGCGTTTGCCGGAAGCGCCCCCGGGCACCCGGGGCATCAGCCTGTTCATTGTGCCGAAATTCCTGCCCGATGGCGCTGGCAACCTCGGCGAACGCAACGCCGTGGTCTGCGGCAGCCTGGAAAAGAAAATGGGGATCAAGGCATCGGCCACCTGCGTGATGAATTTCGACGGCGCCACCGGGTATCTGATCGGGCCGGCGAACGAGGGTCTGGAGTGCATGTTCACCTTCATGAACACCGCCCGTATCGGAACCGCCATCCAGGGCGTTGGCCCGGCGGAGCTGTCGTACCAGTGGGCCCTGGCCTATGCCCGGGAGCGGCGTTCCATGCGCGCGCTGTCCGGAAAAAAGGAGCCCGATCAGGTGGCGGACAGCCTGATTCATCACGCCGATGTGCGCCGGATGCTGCTGACCCAGAAAGCCATTGCCGAAGGTGGCCGGGCGATGCTGTATTACGCCGCACGCCTGGCCGATCACATGGTGGAGGGCTATGCCACGGGGGATGAAGCGAAGGCCGCAAAATACGACGACAAGCTGGGATTCCTGACCCCCATTCTCAAGGGATTCCTGACCGAACTCGGCAACGAAGCGGCCAATCTGGGGGTTCAGGTATTTGGTGGCCATGGTTACATTCGTGAGCATGGCATGGAGCAGATTGTCCGGGACACCCGTATTGCAACGCTTTACGAGGGCACCACCGGCATCCAGGCGCTGGACCTGCTTGGCCGCAAGGTTCTGCTGATGACCCAGGGCGGGGCGGTGCGCGATTTCACCCTGAGAATCGCCAATTTTGCCCGCAAGCAACTGGCCGACAAGCGTACTCGCCCCTTCGCCGTGGAGTTACTGAAACTGACGGCCCAGTGGAACCTGCTGACCGTGCGGGTGATGCTGGCGGCCCGCAAGGACCGGGATGTGGTCAGCTCGGCCGCCTACGACTTCCTGATGTACAGCGGCTACGTGACCATGGCCTACCTGTGGGCCCGCCAGGCCACCGTGGCCTCGGAGAAACTGGCCGCCGGGGACGGCACCGAATCGGACCGTTTCTACCACGCCAAACTGGCCACCGCCGAATTCTACTACGAGCGCCTGCTGCCCCGGGCCCAGGCCCATGCCACCAGCATGCTCAGCCCCAGTAAAAACCTGATGCGGCTGGCCGCCGACGATCTGGCCTTCACCGGTTAGTCCTTCCGGTGACTTTCCATCCCGGGGTTCGCCCCGGGATTTTTTTGCCTGGAATTCCGGTGACCGGACCGCTCAATCCGGGTCTGCCATTGCCAGGCTGAAGTATTCACCCTGGGAAAAATCAATGCCCAGCTCACAGACGCACCGCTGCACCGCCTCGTTGTGAACAAATTCCGCGACGGTCTGGATCTCCAGGCTTCGGGCAAACTGGACAATGCCACTGGTCACCAGATAGGCCGTTCGGTCGGTATCCAGATGGCGGATCAGGCTGCCATCAATCTTGATAAAGTCCACATCCAGGCTGAGCAGGTGGGCAAAATTGGAGTAGCCGGTACCAAAATCATCAATGGCGATGCGGCAACCGTACACCTTGACCCGGTCGATGAAGGAGCGGATCTCCGCGTAATTCTCGATACCGTCAGATTCCAGAATCTCGAAAATAACCCGGTCACCGATGCCAGTCTGTTCCAGTGCCTCCAGAATACACGCCAGTGTCTCGGGCTCAGCAATGTCGCCATAAGACAGATTGATCGAAAACGCCTCGTCCCGGTCCTGGAAGCTGGCAAAACATTTTTCGATCATCAACCGGGCAATCCTGCCGTTCAGGCGCAGCCGACTGGCGATCTCGACGAATTCGCCGGCATTGGCGACGCGACCGTCGGGCTCCACCATTTTGACCAGGCACTCATATTTGCTGATCCGGTTGTGGTGGTTGTCATGGATGGGCTGAAACCAGGGCACCAGCCAGTCGTGATCGATGGCCGCCTTCAGGCGATTGGCCCAGTGCAGGTTGTTTTCGTAGTTTTCCTCCACCCCTACCGCCGGATCGTACAGCCGGTGATGGCGCAGTTGTTGCCGGGCCCGTAACACTGCAATCTTGGCCTGACTGATCAGTTGGTCCGGGGCCTCTTCCGGCGTCCGGCCGGCCCGGATGGCCATACCGATACTGACATCCACCGTGAGCGGTTGCTGTTGCCAGTAGATCTGCTCCCGGGTTACCGCCAGGCGGACCCGCCGGGCAAGTTCCTCGATCACCTCCGGCGCCAGCTGTGGCACCACAATGGCAAATTCATCACCCGGCAGGCGATACACCTCCAGCCTTTCCTCGCCAATCTCCCGGGGCAGGTTCCGGAGCCGCGCCGTCACCGCCAGCAATACCTGGTCACCGCAGACACTGCCAAACAGGCTGTTGATCTCCTTGAACCGGTCGAGGTTGACGATCAGCAAAGACGCCCGGTCCCTGGCCTGCAAGTCCCTCAGCAGACGAGCCCGGTTCGGCAGGCCGGTCATCTGGTCGGTGTAGGAAGCCTGCAGTTCCCGGATCAACTGGGCAATCCGGAACAGCAGATACAGACTGAGCACCAGCATGGCCGCGACGGTGCCCGCCAGTATGTTGCGATTGGTCCGTTCCATGGGCAGCAAAACCGCATTGATTTCACTGATCGGCACGCCCGCGCCATACACCATGCCGGCCGTCGTGGCCGCGAAGTAGAGCTCGTAGGCGTCGCCGTCAATCGTCAGGCGGCGGGTGGTCAGTCCCTCCGGTGGGGCGTCGGTACCGGTCGGCGCGGTCGCCAGGGTAGCGCCCAGATTCAGGGCCAGGATGGCATCGATAATCGCCTGTTCACGGCGCGTGTCCTCACCCTGGCTAAGGCTGGACAGGTTCCGGTTATTGCGATCATTCAGGAAGGCAAAACTGTGTTCGGTGACGTTGATCCGGCTCACCAGTTCGATCACCTGATCGGCGCCCCAGGCAGTCGTGGCCACGCCCAGCAGCCGGCCGCCGGGATCAAACATGGGGCTGGCCAGGGTCAGGATGGCCCGGTTGGTGTTGAGGTCGAAATACACCGGTGACCAGTACACAGACCCGGCTGTGTCCGGTTCCGGGCGCCAGTCGGGGCTCAGGGTGCGCGTATACCAGGGCGCGTCCCGGTATCGGGCAAACCGGCTTTCGCTGTCCAGTCGCTGGGTCTGGCCATTATTCAGGACAAAATACGGCAGGTAGCTGGAACCCGGGGTGGCCAGGACCCCGGGTTCGAACCAGAGGCCGGCGCCGGCGGCGCCTTCGAAATCCCGCAGGTGGGCTTGCAGGGATTGCTCAAGCTGAGCCCGCAAGGGCTCCAGCCCGGCACCCGAGCGTTCGCCGTTGGCCAACGCCTGGAAACTCTCACCGACATTGGCCAACGTTGCCGTGTAGCTGGCCAGCGCGGACTGGCGGGCATTGATACGGGCCAGCCCGGCACCAACAACCTCTTCAATCTGCTGCCTGCGCAGTTCCGACAGGGCCTCCCGGGAATAATTGAGGTTGAGGCCGGAGAGCAGCAACATGCCGGCGACAAACACCAGCAACAACAAACCCAGCATCCACATGATGGATTGCCGGGAGGACGAACGTTTCCGGAATAACGGATGGCTGCTAGGCATCCCCAACATACATGGTGGCCCTGGGTGTTGAAATCAGCTATCGCTGCCGGACACCCTGTGGCCATATCGCTTCAGGATGCCGATGGCCTGCTCGTGGCCCTGCTCGGCTGCTTTGGTGTACCAGTATACGGCCTGTTGCTTACTGGGCGCGACGCCTTCACCCGCAGCGTACATCTGGCCCAGCAGATACGCCGCCTCACCGGAGTCCCCGGCCGCTTTTCTGGCCCATTGGAACGCCTCGGGATAATCTTCGAAGGCATGGGCAATGAGGGCCAGGTTGGCCTGGGCCTGGGAATCTCCGGCCTGCGCTGGCGCCAGACAGGCGTCCCGGGCGGCACTGAAATTACGGATTGAGGTCAGCAGGTAACAATCGCTGACCGCCTGCTGACCCAGGGCCGAATCAACCGTCTCGGGTTCCGGGGCAGGGGGCGAAGGCATGGGCGGGCTGGCACGGGACCCAGCGACCCGATCAGCAAAGGCCACGACCTCGGCCGGGCAGGAGTACTGATAACCGGCCCGAAACTGTTCCAGCACCGGCTCCGTCGCCGGCTGTTCGGCGTATTCCTCGGCCACGGCACGGCATCGCCGGTTCCGTTCAGCCCGCACACGATCAACGATCGTGGCCCGGCGTTCGTCATCGCCGTACTGTTCCAGATAATCCGTCAGCGGGTCGATATAAGGCTGCCTGAACAGGGCTTGTTGCTCCTGTTCGTAGGGGTCGGGGCGGCTGACGATGCCCTGCAGCACCTTGCCCGTCCGGTCCAGAACATCCGCCGAGTTATCCAGCAACCGGTCCTCGTCGATACTGGCGCATCCGGAGGTGATCGCAAGAATCAGCGCTAAGACATAACGACAGTACATCGAATTTACCTGCCTGTTACCGGTGACATGATGGTCGGGGTCCCGTATGGATTGTTCCAGTACAGTATCATTTGCCGATACAGAAGCTGCTAAAAATCTTGCCCAACAGGGCATCCGGTGTCAGATGACCGGTAATTTCCCCCAGGGCATCCTGGGCCGCCCGCAGGTCTTCCGCCAACAGCTCACCGGCGCCATAACCTTCAAGTTGATCCTGGCCCTGACACAGGTGTCCGAGAGCACGTTCCAGGGCATCCAGATGCCGCCGGCGGGCCAGGAAACCACCTTCGGTGGTGCTGGCAAAGCCCATGCACTGTTTGAGGTGATCACGCAGCACCTCAAGCCCCCCGGCCGAGCGGGCAACCAGCCGGATGACCGGCGCCTCGCCAACGCGGCCTTCCAGAATCCCGACCGGTTCATTACTCAGATCCACCTTGTTGCGGATGACCGTTACTGGCGCCGATTCGGGCAACTGGTCGATAAAATCCGGCCAGATATCATGGGGTGCCGTCTTGTCGGTGGTGGTGGCGTCCACCATCAGCAGAATCCGGTCCGCCTGACGGATTTCATCCCAGGCCCGGGCGATGCCGATCTGTTCGACTTCGTCCCCACTTTCCCGCAGGCCGGCAGTGTCAATCACATGCAGGGGCATACCATCAATATGGATATGTTCCCGAAGCACATCGCGGGTCGTGCCTTCAATCGCCGTCACGATGGCCGCTTCGCGCCCCGCCAGGGCATTCAGCAGGCTGGACTTGCCGGCGTTGGGCCGACCGGCAATGACGACTTTCATGCCGTCCCGCAAAATAGTCCCCTGCTGGGCTTCTGCCAATATACGCTGCAATTGCGCGATCAGGTCTCCCAGATCGCCGGCCACCTTACCGTCGGCCAGAAAATCAATTTCCTCCTCCGGAAAATCGATGGCGGCCTCCACATAAATTCGCAACCGGGTGACCGACGCCACCAACTCGTCAATGCGCCGGGAGAATACTCCTTGCATGGATCGCACGGCACACCGGGCCGCCTGCTCGGAACTGCTTTCAATCAGATCGGCGATGGCCTCGGCCTGGGCCAGGTCCAGTTTGTCGTTGAGAAATGCCCGTTCGGAAAACTCCCCGGGACGGGCCAGCCGGGCGCCGAGCCCACAGACTTCCCGAAGCAACAGGTCCAGGACCACCGTACCGCCATGGCCCTGGAGCTCGAACACGTCCTCACCGGTGAACGACTGCGGATTGGGAAAGAACAGACCAATGCCTTCGTCAATCAGGTCCCCACGACGATCCAGAAAGGGCCCGTAGTGCGCATAGCGGGGTTTCGGATCGTAGCCCAGCATACAGCGGGCGATGGTTCCGGCGTCCGGACCGGATACCCGGACGATGCCGACACCGGCCTGGCCGGGTGCGGTGGCAATGGCTGCGATAGTTTCGGTGGTCTGAGTCATGGGTTTTCCAAAGGCTGAAAACAGTAAAGGCCCCGTGAAGGAGCCTTTACTGGGTCAGGTCAAACACCGGATCAGTGTTTCTTCCCGGCCATTTCCGATTCGATCTTACGGGTAATATACCACTGCTGGGAAATCGACAGAATGTTGTTCACCAGCCAGTACAGAACCAGACCGGCCGGGAACCAGAGGAAGAACACCGTGAAGATCAGAGGCATCAGCTTCATGATCTTGGCCTGCATCGGATCCGGCGGAGTCGGGTTCAGGTGCATCTGCAGGAACATGCTGGCGCCCATCAGGATCGGCAGGATGAAATACGGATCCATCTGCGACAGGTCGTTTATCCACAGCATAAACGGAGCATGCCGGAGCTGAACACTCTCGAACAATACCCAGTAGAGGGATATAAAGACCGGCATCTGCACCAGGATCGGCAGACAGCCACCCAGCGGGTTGATTTTCTCCCGCTTATACAGCGCCATCATTTCCTGGGACATGCGCTGTCGGTCATCGCCGTAGAGTTCCTTGAGCCGGGTCAGCTGTGGCGCCACCGCACGCATACGCGCCATGGAACGGTAACTGGTCGCGGACAGGTGGAAGAACAATGCCTTCACCAGAACCGTCAGCAGGATGATCGATACGCCCCAGTTGCCAACAATGCCGTAGAACCATTTGAGTACAATGAATAGCGGCAGGGATATAAAGAACAGGAATCCGAAATCCACCGTGCGGTCGAGGTTCGGGGCCACGTCTTCCAGCCGGTCAATGATTTTCGGACCCACATAGGCACGGGCTCCCACTTCGGCGGTGTCACCCGGAGCCACATTGGTGGCCGGGTACACAAAGCCCATCACATGGAGTGGCCCTCGCCGCGTGGTCTGGAACTGGGCCGGAACGCCCCGCTCCGGCACTAAGGCAGTGAGGAAGTAATGCTGCAGGAACGCCATCCAGCCATTGGTAACGGTCCGGTTGATCTGGGTTTCCTGCAGATCACTGAAGTCGAATTTCTGGTACGGATCTTCCTGAGTGCTGATTACCAGGCCCAGAAACGCCTGAATACCCATACTGGCCTGGGACGTGGGGTCCGGAGCCTGATCCCGCACAATCTTGCCGGTGAAGTTCGCTTTCCAGGGCTCACCGGACTTGTTATTGATCAGATAACGCACGCCTATTTCGTAGCTGTTACGCTCGAACAGATAACGTTTGGTGATGACAACACCCTGGGCGGTGGTATGGGTGAGGTCCACGACCAACTGGTTTTCACCTTCTGACAAGGTGTAAGAAGTGGCTCGGGTATCGTAGACCGGGGCGGAACCGCTTTTACGGCTGTCAGGTCCGTCCTGACCGATAAGCCCGCTTTCCAGGATGTAAGTCTGATGCGTGGTGTTCTTTAATAACTTGAGTGGGGCCTTGCTGTTCAGGGATTTGTCGTAGTTCAACAGGGCGCTGCTGACCAGGTTGCCACCAACCCGATCAATGGTGATATCAAATACATCGGTCCGGACGTGAATGAACTGATCCGTCACCTGGGTATCGGAACCGGTTGTTACCGTTGTTGTCTGGCCGGAGTCCGGTGTGGTGAACTCTTCCGAGGACGTTGTTTTGGTGGTTTCTCCCGGGAGCACCATGTCGTCCGCACCGGAACCGGTTGCTTCCATCACCTGCTCGGTCTGGGCGGTTTGTGGTTGCTGGTGATAATCCTCGTTCCAGGCCAGCACCATCAGATAGCTGACAATCGCCAGGCCGGCAAATAATACGATGCGTTGAATATCCATAGAGTTACTGTCTGGTCTGGGTGGTGGTAAGAGGGTGATCAGCGTGCCCACAGGTGCTGGTACCGCCTGAGTCTGTCATACCCGGTACCGGATCATAACCGCCTTCCGCCCAGGGATGACACCTCAACAGACGTCTAATAGCGAGAAAAAGTCCTTTCAGGGCGCCATGATGGCTAATGGCGTCCAGGGCGTACTGGGAACAGGTGGGGTAATGGCGACAATGGCTGACCATCAGGGGACTGATGGCGTACTGATAGAAACGAATCGGCAGTAACAGGAACTTGCGCATTAACCCGTCCTTCTACCGGCAGGCTGTGCGGATGCTGCCTGGGGTGACTGTTGTTGCTGATGCTTTTTCTTCAGCCGACGCCAGAGATCGGACAGGGCCGCTCGTACTGCCGGATCATCCAGGCTGCCAAGGCCTTGCCGACCGAGTATGACAATATCCAGGCCCGGCAAATCGGTCTGGTGCCTGAAGGTTTCCCTGACGTGCCGTTTGATCCGGTTACGCTGAACCGCCAGTTTGAGGTTCTTTTTGGAGAACACCAAACCGATCCTGGCGTGACCGAAGGTGTTCGGTGTAGCCAGGATCAGAAAATTCCGGTGCGGAACTTTCAACTGAACGTCATCGAAGACTTTGCCGTAATCAGCAGGCCGCAGCAGGCGGTGCGATTTTGGAAAATTCAAAGCCTTCATCAGGCGAACAGAGTGTTACGCAGACAGACGGGCACGGCCCTTGGCGCGACGACGGGAAATAACTTTGCGACCGTTGGCTGTGGCCATACGGGCACGGAAACCGTGAACGCGCTTACGCTTCAGGACGCTAGGTTGAAACGTTCTTTTCATGGTGACGATCTCACAATTCGTGTGTTGGAAATTCAGTAACTGGCTGGAAAATGAACAGCCAAAACAGGAGCGGCATTCTATGCAAATTCCCCGGCAGATTCAATGTTTATTGGTACGGGCTTGTGCCGATGTCATCGGGACCCGGGACGGTGGGGGATGAACAAATCGTGCAGTAATTAAATCAATAGGTCTTTTTAGAATTCTTTTAAAGACTAATTATTACTGTTATTAGGCACGGTGTTTTCTGTGTATAAGCGATTAATTTCATTATTTTTCAAAAGCTTGGAAGGTTGATAAGGGGGCTGATAAATGCCCGTAAGGCCTGTGGACGAGAGCGAGAGGAATTGTGGGTAAGTAACGATGGCGACGAAAACCCGAGTTATCCCCGTGCTCGTCCCGGGTCTGCACACAGGGTTCACGGGCAGGTATGCACACAGGGCTGTGGGTAACTTTTTCACCAGAAAATTTCTGTACACAAGCCTGTAGGTAAGTCTGTAAATAAATGAAATAGTTAACATTAAATTTCCACAGGCTGTTTATGAGATTGCCGGGGCGCTTTCACTGAACGGGCCGTCGGGTTAGAATCCGGGGTCATCTCTCTGGATTGGATCGTGAGGGTTCCGGTTCGAGACATTTCTGGGTTATCGGGAGCGGACTGTCGTGCCGAACAGCATATGGCATCAATGTCTTGAAGTACTCCGGGACGAGTTTCCCGCACAACAGTTCAATACCTGGCTCAGGCCCCTGCAATCTGACCACCGGGAGGGCCAGCTCATGCTGTTTGCCCCGAACCGGTTTGTGATGGATTGGGTGAATGAAAAGTATCTGCGTCGTATCGAAGAGGTGCTGAAGGACCTGAATGGCGGTCAGGCACCCCGGGTAGACATGAAAGTCGGGTCGGCGCCCCGGGAGAGCGCACCCGTGTTGCGTTCCGAGGTACCGGCAACGGTGAACGGGGCGGTACAGGATGAGTTTGGCAGTCGGGTGACCGAGGAAGAGAAAGGTGTCGCTGCCAGTGCCGGTGGTTCAGCCGCAGCGCGGCGGGCCGGGGCTGGCCAGGGTCGGCGATCCGTGCAGGTGGAAGGCGATATCAAACACCAGAGCTTTCTGAACGAGGGGTTTACCTTTGATACCTTCGTGGAAGGCAAGTCCAACCAGCTTGCCCGGGCGGCGTCGATGCAGGTCGCGGAAAATCCGGGAGGGGCCTATAACCCGCTGTTCCTCTATGGCGGTGTGGGTCTGGGTAAAACCCACCTGATGCATGCCATCGGCAACGAAATCGTACGCCGCAACCCGAAGGCCAAGGTGGCGTATCTGCGGTCGGAGCGGTTCGTGGCGGATATGGTCAAGGCGCTGCAGTTGAACGCCATTAACGAATTCAAGCGGTATTATCGGTCGGTGGATGCGTTGCTGATTGATGATATCCAGTTTTTTGCCCGCAAGGAGCGCTCCCAGGAGGAATTTTTCCATACCTTCAATGCGTTGCTTGAGGGAGGACAGCAGGTCATTGTGACCTGCGACCGGTTTCCCAAGGAAATCGTCGACATGGAAGAACGCCTCAAGTCCCGTTTTGGTTGGGGTCTGACGGTGATGGTGGAGCCACCGGAGCTGGAAACCCGAGTCGCGATTCTGATGAAGAAAGCCGACCAGGTGAATGTAAAACTGAGCAGTGAAGCCGCCTTCTTCATTGCCCAGAAGATTCGTTCGAATGTCCGGGAGCTAGAAGGGGCGCTTCGTCTGGTGATAGCGAATGCTCACTTCACAGGCTCTGAGATCACACCGCCGTTTATCCGGGAGAGCCTGAAGGACCTGTTGGCACTGCATGAAAAACAGGTCAGCATCGACAACATCCAGCGGACGGTTGCAGAGTATTACAAGATCAAGGTGGCGGATCTGCTGTCGAAGCGTCGGACCCGGACCGTGACCCGACCCAGGCAGGTGGCCATGTCGCTGTCCAAGGAGCTGACCAACCACAGCCTGCCGGAAATCGGAGACGCCTTTGGTGGTCGAGATCACACCACGGTGTTGCACGCGTGCAAAAAGATTGTGGAGTTGCAGGAGACCGATCCTGGCATCCGCGAGGATTATCAGAATTTTATGAGACTGCTCACCACCTGATCCGAGGCGGTGGCGACAAACATTCACCCTTCCAACAAAAGAAAGCTGAGTGACATGAAACTGACGATCAGCCGTGAATCCCTGCTGACACCGCTGCAAAGCATTGCCGGTGTGGTAGAGAAAAAACAGACCATGCCCGTTCTTTCCAACGTTCTGCTGGTGGCGGAAGACAACAGCCTGACGTTGACCGGGACCAACATGGAAGTGGAACTGGTAGGCCGGGTAGCGCCGGTGCATGTGGATCAGCCTGGCCGGATTACCGTGCCGGCCCGGAAACTGTCTGATATCTGCCGGGCACTGGGTGACGAAGCGCCGATTGAACTGGCGCTCGAAGGCGACCGGTTGCACGTCCGGTGCGGTGCCAGCCATTTCACCCTGTCGACGTTGCCGGCAGAGCATTTTCCGAACGTCGAGGATGAGGCGGAAAGTTTCCGGCTGGAGCTGCCCCAGAAAGAGCTGGAGCGGATGCTGGACGCCACTGCCTTTGCCATGGCGCAACAGGACGTCCGGTATTATCTCAACGGGTTGCTGCTGGAAGTGGACAGTAGCCATGTGCGGACGGTGGCCACCGATGGCCACCGGCTGGCCATGGCCCATCAGGAACTCGATACCGGCTGCCCGGAACTGCGACAGGTGATCGTACCCCGCAAAGGGGTGCTGGAGCTGGCGCGGTTGCTGGACGAAGTAGAGACACCCGTTACCCTGGTAATCGGTGACAACCATCTGCGGGCGACGGTCGGTTCCTATACCTTTACCTCCAAGCTGATCGAAGGCAAGTTCCCGGATTACAACCGGGTGATTCCCCGTGGTGGTGACAAGGTGGTGATGGCGGATCGCGCCACCCTGAAAAACACCCTGCAGCGAGCGGGTATCCTGTCCCACGAGAATATTCGGGGCGTTCGTCTGAATCTGGCTCCCAACGAACTTCAGGTCTTTGCCAACAACCCTGACCAGGAACAGGCTGAAGACGCGCTGCCGGTTGAGTATCAGGGCGAATCCCTGCAGATCGGGTTTAATGTAGGGTATCTGGTGGACGTGATGAATGCGCTGGATGAGGAACAGGTGAAGATTACCCTGTCGAACCCGAACAGCAGCGCTCTGATTGAAGCGCAGAACGATAACCGCTGCCTGTATGTGGTTATGCCGATGAGGTTATAGGAGACAAACGATGGGCACCGTGACGAACGGAATCAAAGGCGCACTCAGGATAGGGCAGACACTTTCTGTGCTGGGCCGGACCGGTGTTGGTTGGGTCAGGGGGGATCGCCCCCCGACACCACGGTTGCTGCGCCAGACCTTTGAGTCACTGGGCGCGACCTACATCAAGCTCGGGCAGTTCATTGCCAGCTCCCCCACGTTTTTCCCAAAGGAGTACGTCGAAGAATTCCAGTACTGTCTGGACAGGACACCGAACCTGCCTTTTGGTGTGATCAAACGCATCATCCAGGAGGAGCTCGGGCGGCCTGTTGAGCAGGTGTATTCGGACATTGATCCGGTGGCGCTGGCATCCGCGTCCATTGCCCAGGTTCATGCAGCCCGGCTGGTGACCGGGGAGGATGTGGTGATCAAGGTACAGAAGCCCGGCGTGGAAAATATTCTGCTGACAGACCTGAATTTTCTGTACCTGTCGGCGCGCATTCTGGAGACCCTGGCACCGAAGCTTTCGTGGACGTCCATGTCTGGTATCGTGGAAGAAATTCAGCGGACCATGATGGAAGAGTGTGACTTCATAAAGGAAGCGAATAACCTGCGGGTGTTCCGGAATTTTTTGCACGACACCCATAATGAAGATGCCGCGGTGCCGAAAGTCTATGAACATTGCAGCACCCGGCGAGTGTTGACCATGGAGCGGTTCTACGGCGTACCTCTCACCGACCTGGAGAGTATTCGGGGCTACGCCCGGGATCCGGAGCGGACCCTGATTACCGCCATGAACACCTGGTTTGCCAGCCTCACCCAATGTGAATTTTTTCATGCCGATGTCCACGCCGGCAACCTGATGGTGCTGCGGGACGGTCGTGTCGGATTTATTGATTTCGGCATCGTCGGGCGGATCCGGTCGGATACCTGGCAGGCGGTCAGCGATTTTATTTCATCGGTGATGGTCGGTAATTTCGACGGTATGGCAGACGCCATGATCCGGATTGGCGTCACCCGGCAGACAGTGCAGGCCGGCGAGCTGGCGGCGGATCTGCGACGTCTGTACCAGCAGATGGACAAGATGGTTCCGGATCACATTCCCTATGAAGCCGAACAGGCGGAGGACGATGTCAACAATATCCTGTTGGACATGGTCAAAATCGGCGAAAGCCACGGCCTGCACTTTCCCCGGGAGTTCGCGTTGCTGCTGAAACAATTCCTGTATTTTGACCGGTACGTTCACATCCTCGCGCCGGAGATGGATGTGTTCATGGATGAACGCCTGAACATGCTGCACTGACGGTCTCCTTCCCCCCATTCCTGGCCCCGGCGGGTTCGTCCTTTTATGGCGCTTGTAAAACTCCAGACTGAGCACTTCAGAAATCTGTCGTCAGCGCCCTGCTCTTTTTCGCCGTCATTCAATCTTCTGCATGGTGAGAACGGCAGCGGCAAGACCAGCGTCCTGGAAGCCATCGGTTATCTGGGCCTGGGCCGATCTTTTCGGGTTAGTCGTCATCAGGCTGTGGTCAGCCACGGTCAGCATCGTCTGACGGTATTCGGCGGTCTGGACAAAGGCATGGCCAGTGGTGGCTCGAACCACGGGGAGCAGAATACTTTGCGCCATCGGCTCGGTATCTCCCGGGACATCGCCCAAAAGGAGACGATATTGCGGGTGGACGGAGAGGGAGTCCGGAGTTTGTCGTCCCTGGCCATGCACCTGCCTGTGTCGGTCATTGACCCCGGCGTTTTCGATATTGTTGCCGGTGGTCCGGGCAAGCGTCGCCAATTTCTCGACTGGGCAGTGTTCCACGTGGAACCTACTTTTGCGACCGCGTGGCAACAATGTCAGAGAGTCACATCACAGCGGAATCAAACGCTCAGAAATGGTAGACTGGACGAATCGCTGCTAAGGGTCTGGGACAGTCAGTACGGGGCTCTCAGTGAGCAGATCAGCCAGGCTCGAAAGACGACGTTTGAACAGTTCAGGGCAGCCTTTGACGCCCTGGTTCAGGAAGTGGATGTCGGCTGGACGGAAGGCTTGAAGTTGGAGTTTTACCCGGGCTGGGACACCGGGCAGTCGCTGGTCGACGTGTTGCGTCATCACCGCGAGCAGGAACGCAAAATGGGGCATACCCTGTACGGTCCCAACCGGGCGGACATCCGGTTGAAATTCCAGGGTCGACCAGTGGCGGAAACCTTCTCCCGTGGTCAGCAAAAGACGTTGGTAATCCTGATGAAGATTGCCCAGGGCATGGTATTGAGTGGCCTCGGCAAGCAGGTAACGTTTTTGCTGGATGATATTAACGCGGAGCTGGATGCAGGGCACCGTTCCATGTTGGCGCAGAAACTTCAGGCTTTGCGTTGTCAGGTGTTTATCACCTCTATTGAGCCGCCCGAGCCGGAGCGGCTCTGGCCCCGGAAGCAGGCACCGGACTACAGAATGTTCCACGTGGAACACGGTAAATTGACGGAAGAATAAAACCGGTTCTATCAGGCGAATCCTGTGCGAAAGGCAGGCGTGCCGAATCGGTCATCACCTTCAGGAGTTCCCTAATGAGTGAATCGAACTACAATTCCTCCAGTATCAAAGTCCTGAAAGGACTGGATGCAGTACGTAAACGGCCAGGGATGTACATTGGCGACACCGATGACGGCACCGGCCTGCACCACATGGTCTTTGAGTTGGTGGACAACTCCATCGATGAAGCTCTGGCAGGGCACTGCTCTGAAATCGGGGTCATCATCCACCCCGATGAATCCGTATCCGTAAAGGATAATGGCCGGGGCATTCCGGTGGATCTTCACGAAGAAGAAGGTGTGTCCGCGGCGGAAGTCATCATGACGGTACTGCACGCCGGCGGTAAGTTTGATGACAACTCCTACAAGGTGTCTGGTGGCTTGCACGGGGTTGGTGTTTCCGTTGTAAACGCGCTCTCCTCTACCCTCACGCTCACTATTCGTCGGGATGGCAAGGTTTACGAACAGAGTTACACCCATGGCGTTCCCAATGCACCACTGGCCCCGGTAGGCGATACCGACGCCAGCGGTACCAAGGTGCATTTTATTCCGTCACCGGAAACCTTTACTCACATCGAGTTTCACTACGACATCCTGGCCAAGCGCCTGCGGGAGCTGGCGTTCCTGAACAGTGGCGTGCGGATACGTCTGACGGACGAGCGAAGCGGCAAAGAAGAAGTCTTTGAGTACGAGGGCGGACTGCGCGCCTTCGTTGAACATCTCAACACCAATAAGACACCCATCAACCGGGTTTTCCACTTTAACCGTGAGCGGGAAGACGGGATTTCGGTCGAAGTGGCGATGCAGTGGAACGACGCCTTCCAGGAAAACCTTTACTGCTTTACCAACAACATCCCCCAGCGGGATGGCGGTACTCACCTGGCCGGCTTCCGGGCGGCGCTGACACGCTCCCTGAACAATTACATTGAGCACGAGGGGCTGGGCAAGAAAGCCAAGGTGGCGACCTCCGGTGATGACGCCCGGGAAGGCCTGACCGCGATTGTCAGCGTCAAGGTGCCAGATCCGAAGTTTTCGTCCCAGACCAAGGATAAGCTGGTCTCCTCGGAAGTGAAGACGGCCGTGGAGCAGGAGCTGTACCAGAGCTTTGCGGACTATCTGCAAGAGCAGCCGAACGAGGCCAAACTCATCGTCAACAAGATGATCGAAGCCGCCCGTGCCCGTGAAGCCGCCCGCAAAGCCCGCGACATGACTCGTCGGAAAGGTGCTCTGGACATCGCAGGTCTGCCAGGCAAACTGGCGGACTGCCAGGAAAAGGACCCGGCCCTTTCCGAACTGTTCATTGTGGAGGGTGACTCGGCCGGTGGCAGCGCCAAGCAGGGCCGGGACCGGAAGACCCAGGCCATTCTGCCCCTCAAGGGTAAAATTCTGAACGTCGAGAAAGCACGGTTCGACAAGATGCTGTCTTCCGTGGAAGTGGGCACCCTGATCACCGCCCTCGGTTGCGGCATCGGCCGGGAAGAATTCAACCCGGAAAAACTCCGTTATCACTCCATCATCATCATGACCGATGCCGATGTAGACGGGTCACATATCCGTACCCTGCTGCTGACCTTCCTGTTCCGCCAGATGCGGGAAATTATCGAGCGAGGTCATGTGTTTATCGCTATGCCTCCGCTTTATAAGGTCAAGCGTGGCAAGCAGGAACAGTACATCAAAGACGAGAAGGCCAAGGAAGCCTACCTCACCCAGACCGCTCTGGAGGGCGCACAGCTCTATGTGAACCCTGAAGCGCCGGCAATCAAGGACTCCGCTCTGGAAACCATGGTGAAGGATTACCAGGCCGTGATGGCCATGATTGGCCGCCTGTCCCGGGCCTACCCTGCCAAGGTGCTGGAGCAGATGCTCCAGAACATCACCCTCAAGTCCGAGCATCTGAAGGATGAGGAAACGGTAGCCCGATGGGTTGCCCGTCTCGGCGATGGCCTGGATCTGGACACCCGTACCGGTACCAAGTACACCTTCTCGGTAACCAAAGACCTCGAGCGGGATCTGTATCTACCGAAAGTCACCATTTATGTGCACGGGATTCCGCACGAGCATGTGTTCACCCATGAGTTCTTTGAATCATCGTCCTATGGCGCCATTGCCCGCATGGGCGAAACCCTGGATGGTTTGATGGAGGAAGGAGCTTACGTTCAGCGCGGTGAGCGGAAGCAGCCAGTGCTGTCCTTCGAAGGTGCTCTGAGCTGGTTGATGAAGGAGGCCCAGCGTGGTCTCAGTATTCAGCGCTACAAGGGTCTCGGCGAGATGAACCCCGATCAGCTGTGGGAAACCACCATGGATCCGGAAACCCGTCGGATGATGAAAGTGACCATTGAAGATGCCTTCGCGGCCGACCAGATCTTTACCACCCTGATGGGTGACGATGTGGAACCACGCCGTAACTTTATCCAGACCAACGCTCTGGAAGTGACCAATCTGGACATCTGATTCGTCACTGTTCCGATGAGTCATAAAAAAGCGGCGAAGGTCCTCCCTGGCACCTTCGCCGCTTTTTTGTCCCGGATTTTTCAAAACAGGTTTGGTGCTACTTCACTTCCCAGATGTTGATTCGGAAGACTTTTTCTTTTCTTTTTCAGCAAGATGAGCTGCAATTACATCTTCCAGGGTGTAGCCAGTCAGCCGCCGGATGGTGCGCCAGAGATAGTAAAAAATGAGCATCATCATCACCATGGAGGGAATGGCAATCATGGGATAGCTGATCAGCGTCATTTGCCCAAGCTCTTCGTTGAATGCTTCGGTTCCCGAGGGGCTGACGACAATCCATCTCGCGAGCACATAATTCATAATCGACGAAAACAGAAAGGTGCCCGCAAAAAAATAGCTGGACTTCTGTAACCGCTCTTCAAATTCCTGCACGTGATTGCGTTCTTCCAGTACGCGATGGATCTTGTCGATATCCAGCACGTTGGGGTTATAGAGCAAGGTGCGCACCAAAGGGTACCGGGTGCGGGTGGAGACCAACACTGCCAGGCCGATGAGAGCAGGTATGGCTGCCTCCTTGATTGCCAGCCAGCCGGCATCCAGCTCCAGCAGGCCAATACCACCCGTCAGCCCCACGCTGATCAGGCCCAGCACGGCAATGAAATTTCGTTTGCCATAGCGAATCAGCTCAAATAACCCCCAGCTCAGTGGGAAGGCCAGCCCGATGATGAGTGCATTGACACTGCCCAGATGCTCATCGCCGCTGAGTTTCATCAGAATGAGCGATGGAATGATAATACTGACCAACAGATCAACCCAGGGACGGGGCTTGTGATCGGGTTTGGCGGATGGATTCGGAGCGGTCATGGTTCGGCCCGGTTGGTGAAACAGCGGCAGGCCAGAGAGAGCACTGCCGGAAGACTCCCGGCAGTATACGATGAATCGAAGGGGTTTCGAAGGCGGGTTAACCGATCACCCGGTTGCCCACCCCGTCGCCGGACCAGCCGTCAACAACGCGCTCCTGCGTGCAATGCTGCTGCCTGCATGGCGGGAACCGTCAGAAAGACCTGCCCTCCCTGCACCGGGACACAGGCATTATTACCGGCTACGTTCCGATATTGACCATCCGGCAGGCCGGTAGAGAACGTCCGGGACAGGCTGCCGCCTTCGCGGTTGATCACAACGAAGCCCTTATTGCCCCTACTGAACGCAATCTGATCGTTGCCGTTGTCCCACCAGAGCGAAACCCCGGTACCATCGGTGGTATTGCGGAAGGCCACCATATTGGCAATGGAACTCCACCGGTGCTCACAGACCCAGGCCCCACCGCACTGGGCACTGCCGTTCTGGTAAACCGTCTGCGACGGCGGACCCTGATCGCCGTTGGAAAAGCTGTAGCTGGACATCACCTTCGGATAGCCATAGGGCCAGGCCAGCATAAAGACATTGGCGATGTTGTACAGACTGCCGTCCTTATAGGTCACGACATTGCTGCCACCGGCGCCATGCCCACGCTGGTTGTCGTGGTTATCGGTGAACACCACCGCATTGCCCCCGGCCAGGAATCCCCAGCTCTCACCAAAGCTATTCAGATAGGCAAGTTTTTGATTTTTAAAGACATCACCAATGGAGGCGCTGTAGCGGAACTCCGTGACATCGGAGGTGCCGGTGTACTCCGTCGCGCTCACGGCCTCGCCACCGAGGTCAATCACCTCCTGGAACACATACAGCGGATTATTCACTTTCGACAGAATCCCGCTAATGTCCCCGGGTGACATGTGCTTGGCGGCATCAATCCGTATCCCTTTCACACCCAGCGAGGCAAGCTCGTTCAGATAGCCGGCGACGGTGTTCTGCACGTACCCGTCGGCCGTATCCAGGTCGGGCAGCCCCACCAACTGGCAGTTCCTCACCCGCCAGGCATTGGTGCCATAGTCCTCGGGATTGATTCCGCACGGTGAGTGGAAATCCCAACTGCTGTACACGGGATAGCTCAACGATCCGGAATCGTAGCCAGAACCCGCTGTGCCCGTCCCGGACCCATTGGCCATGTGATTGATCACCGCATCGGCATAGACATCCACTCCGGCGGCGTTGCACCGCTGAACCATATCGGCAAAGGCGCTGGCATCACCGCTGCGGCTGTTTAGCCGATAACTCACCGGCTGATACCGGGTCCACCAGGCGCCACCCTGAATGTGCTCCTGAGGCGGCGACACCTGCACTGCGCTAAACCCCTTCGGCCCCAGGAAATTCTCACACTCCTGGGCGACATCGCTCCATTGCCATTCAAACAGATGCACAAACGCACCGGCCTGGGCCGGCTGCATGGGCAACGTCAAAGCCGCGCCAAGGGCGGCGCCGGTGATAAACCGAGTTAATGAGATCATTGCATGCTCCTGTGTTGTCTTTGTTGTGGTGCATTCAACAGGCACGAGCGCAACGTCGGCGTCTTTGTCCCTGTCTGAAGACAACATGAAGCGATCAACAAGTAGTCAAAACATCCTCTTGATGACAAAAAGGGGCGTAGTCGTAGGAAGGGTATAGTTTTAGGTCAGACTCATAGCTTGGGGCGTCAGCGGTGTACGGCTTTCCGAAACTGTGCGGAGCCATGGATGGCGGAGCCCAAGCGCCACAGGGATGTGCCGCAAGGAGCGTGTTTCGGAAAGCCGTACACCGCTGACGCGGACTCCCAAAGATCCAGGCACAAAAAAACCGGACCCAATAAGAGTCCGGCTTTGATTATCACTGAAAATCTGAGGCGTATTAAGCCCCAACTTCCTTCAGGGTTTCTTCAACAATCGCCAGCCCCTCTTCCAGCACCTCATCTTCGATGGTCACCGGCATCAGGAACCGCAAGGTATTGCCGTACATACCGCAGCTCAGCAGAATCAGCCCTTTCTCTTTGGCCTTCTTGGTCACCGCCGCCGCCAGTTCCGGCTTGGGCGTACGGCTGGATTTGCTTTCGACCAGCTCAAAGGCCGCCATGGGGCCGAGGTTGCGGACGTTATCCACATGTTCAAACTGCTCCTGCCACTGGCTGAAGCGCTTGTTCAGCTTCTCGCCCAGCGCCTGGGCCTTGCCCAGGATGTTTTCTTCCCGGAACACATCGAACACCGCCAGTGCCGCTGCACAGGCCGTCGGACTGCCGGTGTAGGTACCACCGAGAGAGTTTGGGCCAGAGGCGTCCATATGCTTGTCGGTCCCGACAATGGCGGAAATCGGCATACCATCCGCCATACTCTTGGCCATGGTCATGATGTCGGGCTCAATACCGCTATGCTCGACCGCAAACATCTTGCCGGTCCGGCCAAAGCCACTCTGGACCTCATCCGCAATCATCAGGATGTCGTTTTCGTCGCAGATCTTGCGGATTTCTTTCAGGAAACTGGCCGGAGCCGCGTAAAAACCGCCTTCGCCCAGTACCGGCTCAATCACGATGGCCGCCGTGTTGTTGGCCGGGGAGTCCGCTTTCATGGTCATCTTCAGACCGCGCAGGGCCTCATCTTCACTCACGCCGTGATACGGCACCGGATAGGGTGCGCGGAACACGGTTCCCGGCATAGGACCGAAATCCGTCTGGTAGGGTGCTGCCTTGCCATTCATCGCCATGGTGTAGAACGTCCGGCCATGGTAACCGCCGTCAAAGCAGATGACATTGGTTTTGCCGGTGGCGGCCCGGGCGATCTTCATGGCATTTTCCAGTGCTTCCGCACCGGAATTGGCCAGCATTACCTTGGCGTGGCCCCTGACCGGAACCACTTCGCTGAGCTTCTGCGCCAGCTTGACGTAGCCCTCGTAGGGCATCACCGTCTGGCAGGTGTGCATCAGCTTGTCGAGCTGAGCCTTGACTGCTTCCACCACCTTGGGGTGGCGATGACCGATGTTAAGGACACCGATACCGCCGGCAAAATCGATCATGCGTTTGCCGTCGGCATCCCACAGTTCCGCGTTGGTTGCGTGGTCGGCAAACTGCTCATTGGGACTTGCCGCGCCCGCCGCAACGTAGCGTTCTTTGAGTGCCTGCAATTCTTTATTGCTCACTTTGCCATTCTCCCTGGGTTCAGGTTCGAAAGTTACACCTACCAGTGTAAGTAGTACGGTGACAGGACACAAACCGACGTTTGTCGCCGTCAGGCCGGTGCGTCCCGGAACTGCAGTTTCGCCAGCCGCTGGTAAAGGCCACTATCACGCATGAGCTCATCATGGGTACCCACCGCCAAAAGCCGGCCCTGATCCAGAACCGCAATACGATCAGCATCCCGAACCGTCGCCAGGCGATGGGCAATGACCAGCGTGGTGCGCCCCGACGTGAGGGCTGGCATGGCCTGCTGGATGAGGTTTTCACTTTCGGCATCCAGGGCGCTGGTGGCTTCGTCCAGAAGCAGAACCGGTGCGTCGGCCAGCAAGGCCCGGGCGATGGCCAGGCGCTGTTTCTGTCCACCGGACAACCCGAGGCCGGCATCGCCCAGAGGTGTCTCATAACCGTTTGGCAGGCCCTGGATGAACTCATGGGCATGGGCAATCCTGGCGGCCCGCTCCACAACGGCCTGGCTTGCATCCGGCCGGGCATAGCGAATGTTGTCCGCCACCGTGCCATGGAATAGGGCCGGATTCTGGGGAACCAATGCAAAGCAACGGCGCAATGATTCGAGAGGGACATCCGCCGTGTTTATGCCGTCAATCAGAATCCGGCCCTGACCGAGTTGGTAAAAATGCAGCAGCAGATCGAACAGGGTGGACTTGCCGGCGCCGGACGGGCCCACCAACGCCAGGGTCTCCCCGGCCTTCACCTCGAGCGTGAAGTCAGAGAGGGCTGGCGGTTCCGGGCGACCGGGGTAACTGAACCCCAGGTTCTCCATGCGAATCTCGCCACGGATGGAGTCCGGCAGGGCTTTGCCGCCATTCTCCCGAACAAATTCCGGTTCGGTTTGCAGCAGCTCAAACAGACGTGCCGCCGAGCCCGCCGCTCTCTGTAATTCTCCAATCACCTCACTGAGGGCGCCCGCGGCTACCCCCACCAGCAGGCTGTAGAACACAAAAGCGGCCAGTTCGCCAGGGCTGATACGGCCATGGATCACATCCAGCCCGCCAATCCATATCACAATTCCCACCGCCCCCATCACCAGTGAGATGGCCAGTGTGGTCAGCCAGGCCCGCTGACGGATACGTTGCCGCGCGATATCGAAGGCCTTCTCTGAGACCTCCGAAAAAAACTGCCGGTCATAAGGCTGGTGATTGAAGGCCTGTACCGTCTTAATCTGAGTCAGATTCTCGCCCACGTAACTGCCCACATCGGCGACCCGGTCCTGACTCAGACGCGACAGCTGCCGCACCCGCCGGCCGAAGAACAGAATCGGCGCGATCACCAGGGGAAAGCCCAGCAGGATAATACTGGCCAGCTTGGCGTTGGTGATAAACAGCAGAAGCAAGCCCCCGACCAGCATTAACGTATTACGCAGGGCTATGGACACGGTGGAGCCAATGACCGACTGCAGAACGGTGGTATCTGCGGTAAACCGGGACTGGATTTCCAGCGCCCGGTTTTGCTCAAAAAAGCCTGGATGAAGATCAATCAGGTGGTTGAATACTTTCTTGCGAATATCCGCCACCACTCGCTCCCCGATCCAGGACACCAGGTAGAACCGCGCGAACGAACCGAACGCGAGGCCGAGCACAAGAATAAAGAACAGACCAATCGCTTTGGCCAGATTTTCCGGGGATTCGGTGGCCAATCCCTGATCAACCAGAATGCGTAGGCCCTGGCCAAGCCCCAGCGTTATGCCGGCAGTGAAGACCAGCGCGACCAGGGCGCCGGCGACGGCCTGGCGGTAAGGGCTGATAAATTCAACAACCAGTTTCAGGGCCTTGCGGTGACGGGTGTTAATGATATGCCTCCAGGATACGGGGTGCTGTAGACTGCAACCTCAATACGGTTTGTACTCGTAACAAGACCTATCATACATCCGGGTAGAGTGCGCGTGAGTGGCAGGGTCTTCCGGGACACGCTGTAAATACGTCCCTGTACGCTCGGCAAAAGCCATCCATGGCTTTTGACGGTCCCGGAAGACCCTGCCACTCACGCGCACTCCCCAATATTGGAGTAATTCCCAACAGTGCGCGCCTACGCCGATAACGACTACTCTGCGGACCATAAACCAGACTGGAAAGTAATTTCTGGTCTCTGGCCTTATTTGGCTGAATTTCGGGGCCGGGTTGCGCTTGCTTTGATCTTGCTGGTGCTGGCAAAACTGGCCACCGTGGCCACGCCCATAGCGCTCAAGTACATCGTCGACTATCTGGACCAGACCCGTGCTGAGGACCTGCTGCTCTGGATCCCCGTGGTCCTGGTGGTGGCTTACGGCTCCCTGCGCTTCGGCGCCACCCTGTTCAATGAACTGCGGGACGCCGTCTTTGCCCGGGTCGCGGAGCGGGCCATGCGGCGGGTGTCGTTGCGGATTTTTGAGCATCTGCACCAGCGGGAACTGGGGTTCCATCTGGACCGAAAAACCGGGGGGCTGGCCCGGGATATCGAGCGGGGAACCAATGGCATCAGCTTTCTGCTGCGGTTTACCCTGTTTAATATCGTGCCTACCCTGCTGGAGATCCTGATGGTCGCCGGCATCCTCCTGGTGGCGTTCAATGTGGGTTATGTCGTCGCCATCCTGATAGCGGTGGTCGTTTATGTGGTCTTTTCCATCAAGATTACCGAGTGGCGTACCAAGTTTGTACGGGAAGCCAACGCCAGGGACAACCAGTCCAATTCCCGGGCGATCGACAGTCTGCTGAACTATGAAACCGTCAAATACTTCAACAATGAACGTTATGAGGCGCAATTATACGACGTCGATCTGGAGGACTGGGAACAGGCCCGCCTGAAAAACCGGCTGTCACTGGCGGCCCTGAACGCCGGCCAGGCCCTGATCATTGGCCTGGCGATGATTGTGATCATGTCCATGGCGGTGCGGGAAGTGGCAAGCGGCGCGATTACCCTGGGCGATTTCACCATGATTAATGCCTATCTGCTGCAGCTGTTCATTCCGCTGAATGCCCTGGGTTTTGTCTATCGGGAAATCCGCCAGGCGCTGGTGAATGTCGAGCGCCTGTTCAAGTTGCTTGGGGATAAACCGGCGATCCAGGACGCGCCGGATGCCAGGGAACTGGTGGTGGAAAACGCCGAGGTGTGTTTTGACCACATTTACTTTGCCTATCGCCCGGACCGACCGATCCTGCAGGATGTGAATGTCACCATCCCGGCCGGCCATACGCTGGCGGTGGTCGGTGCCAGCGGTGCCGGCAAGTCCACCCTCGCCCGCCTGTTATTCCGTTTCTACGATGTGGATAACGGCACAATCCGCATCGATGGCCAGGATATCCGGCGGGTCACCCAGGCCAGCCTGCGCTCGGCCATCGGTGTGGTGCCGCAGGATACGGTGCTGTTCAACGATACCCTGTACCGGAACCTGGCCTACGGTCGACCGGAGGCCACCGAGGAAGAGGTGTATCGAGCGGCGCGCATGGCGCATCTGGAGAACTTTATCCACAGCCTGCCGGATGGCTACCACACCAAAGTGGGTGAGCGGGGGCTGAAACTCTCCGGTGGTGAGAAACAACGGGTGGCCATTGCCCGGGTGATTCTGAAGAACCCGCCGATACTGATTCTGGATGAAGCCACTTCGTCCCTGGATTCGCTGTCGGAGCAGGCAATTCTGGAGGCACTGAAGGAAGTCAGCCAGCGCCGTACCACGCTGGTTATTGCCCATCGCCTGTCCACCGTGCGCGATGCCAATAGCATTCTGGTGATGGACGGCGGCCGTATTGTCGAGAGCGGCAGTCATAGCGAGTTGCTGGCGGCCGGTGGCCACTACGCCCACCTTTGGGAGCAGCAGCATCGGAGTGGCGAACAGTAAGGGGAGGGGCCCTTCCAAAACACGCTCCTTCGGCACATCCATGTGACGCTCGGGCTCCGCCATCCCTGGCTCCGCACGGTTTTGGAAGGGCCCCTCCCCTTACTGTCGCATCAAGCCTGGGTATTAACGTTCTCCAAGCCGAAGCGCCAGCCCGGAGGCACGCACCACCTGCTGGCCCACGCTGTCTTTCAGCACCTGGGCATCACCGGTGATCAGGCTGAACCAGTTTTTCGCCCGGGTGATACCGGTGTAGATCAGCTCTTTGGTCAGCACCGGGCTGAGGCGATCGGGCAGCACCAGGCAGGTGTGGTTGAACTCGGAACCCTGGGATTTGTGTACCGTCATGGTGTACACGGTTTCCAGCTGTTGCAACCGGCTGGGTGAGATCCAACGGATGCCGCCGGGACTGTCGCCGCCAGGGAAGGCAACCCTCAGGGTGTCTTTGGGTTCACCGGATTCGGTCCGGTCCCAGGGCACGTTGAAGGTGATGCCGATATCGCCGTTCATCAGACCCAGGTTGTAATCGTTACCGGTGATCAGCACGGGCCGGCCGGGGTACCAGCCGTCCGCCCTCCGGATCAGTTTCTCCGAAAGCAGATGGCGGGCTATGCGTTCGTTGAGGCCTTCCACCCCCCAGGGGCCTTTGCGCAGTGCACAGAGAACCTGGAAGTCGTTGAAGGCGTCCAGCACCTGAATCGCCAGAGCTTCCCAGGCTTCGCGAGGGCTGGTTTCAGTCAGGCCGTGATCCTGCATTCGTTCGAGGTAGTGGCGGTAACCGACGGGCGGCGGCAGGGCCTGATTCTTCACCGCCCGACCCTGCCCGGCGTTGCGGAACGCCTCCGGTGTGCCGTTTATGGCATGGCGGCAGATCTGCTCCAGGGTGTCTTCCAGGTCGGGTTTTGCCCTGTGGCCATTCAGCCAGATGACATCATCGAATTCCGCTTCCCGGATCTGACGTAACACCGCGCTATCCAGCGCATTGCTGTTTACCGCTTCCGAGAGCGCCCGGATACCACTGTCTTCCCGGAACCGGTAACTCTTGCGCAGCATGGCCACGGCCTGGTCCAGGGACTGGCCTTCCGGATCCATCAGCGATTCGGGAACCTGATCGCCGGTAATGGTGGCAAGCCACGCGGCGGTTTCCGGCGCGTAGTGTGCCTCCAGCGCTCTTTGGCAAAGCTCGCCCAATACCGCACCGGCATCCACCGAAGCCAGCTGGTCCTTGTCCCCCAGCAGAATCAGTTGGGCGTTGGCGGGCAGGGCGTCGAACACGGAGGCCATCAGGTCCACATCCACCATGGAGGCCTCGTCGATCACCAGAATATCCACCAGCAGCGGGTTGTCCGGGTTGTGACGGAACCTGCGGGTATCCGGTCGGCTGCCGAGCAGGCGATGCAGGGTGGTGACCCTGGTGGGAATGTCGTCCAGGGTGACGTTGCCGGGCAGCTGTGTCAGCGGCAGGCGGCTGACGGCGCCGCCAATGGATTCGTTCAGGCGGGCGGCGGCCTTACCCGTAGGGGCGGCCAGACGGATGCGGTATTTGCGTCCGTGTCGCTCCGGGGATTCGCCCGCGACTGCCTGCAGCGCTGCCAGCAGGTTCACCACGGTGGTGGTCTTGCCGGTACCGGGGCCGCCAGTGATGACGGCGAAGCGGTTACGGGCGGCCAGGGCGCAGGCCAGTTTCTGGTAATCCACCGGGTCCGCTGACCGGAACAGCTGGCCAAGGGCTCTGGACAGGGTCCGGGCGGGCCCGGAATCCGGATCTGCCAGGGTCGATGGCAGGGCCAGACGTTGCAGAATACCGTCGGCAATGCGCTGTTCATAGCGCCAGAAACGGCGCAGGTAGAGTCGGGTTTCGTTCAGTACCAGCGGTGTTGTCAGTAAGCCATCACTGACCGCCATAGAGCCGGCCAGAGCCGACTGGCATTCAGCAAGGGTAACCCTGTCCAGTAAATCCGCGGGTTTCAGGTGGCTCAGTACCAGCGCGTCGGATTCGGTGAGCGTATCGCGAGCCGGCTCCTCCGGCGGCAGCGACAGGGTGTTGCCGGCATCGGCCAGCAGGCTGGCCAGATCAATACAGACATGGCCCCGGCCCACCTGATGGGAGGTCAGCGCCGCCAGTAGCAACACCAACGGGGGCGGGCTCTCGCCCTGCTCTTCGGACAGCGCCAGGATCAGCCGGGCAAAGCCCACATCCAGGGGGCGTAGCCAGTCCGCCTGTTGCCATTGGTCGAGCAACGCCACGGTCTGTTCCAGGCTGGCCAGCACGCCAGAGGTGTCCACAGCTTTGGGCTCTGCATTTGCAGCCGGCGCAATGGCCGGGCCGTGATCCCCCAAATCCAGCGCAATCTGGTTTTCGGTATTGGCGGTGCGCTTGCGGCTCATGCGGCCACCTCCCCGGCGACCGACTCGCCATCAAACAGGGCATCCAGTTGTTCAATCAGCGTTCTCGGCGGCTTGTCGGTAAAGGCACCACCGCTGGCGGAATCCACCCCGCGCAGGAACAGGTACACGGCGCCGCCGATGTGTCGGCCATAGTCGTAACCGGGCAGCCGGGCCTTCAGCAAACGGTGCAGCGCCAGCAGGTAGAGCACGTATTGCAGATCGTAACGTTTGTCGAGAATGGCGTCGCCCATGGCCTGGTCGGTGTAGGCGCTGTCGTTGTCACCCAGGGCGTTGGATTTGTAGTCCAGCACGTAATATTGCCCATTGTGTTCAAACACCAGATCGATAAAGCCCTTGAGCATGCCGTTGAAGCGGTTCTCCTCCACCCGGGGCCGGTCGGCGCCGTTCAGGGTGAAATGGGTCACCAGCTGATCGAGTTTACGGATGCTGACATTGCGGCTTTCAAACCAGAATTCCAGTTCCGGGCGCAGGGTGGCCAGGTCGGCCAGGCTGACGCTCTCGGCGCCGGAGCGTTGGAGCTGCAGTGGTTTTTTGATCAGAGACTGCAACCACTGCTCCAGTGGGTCTACCCAGTCACTCCAGCCCCGGGTACCGCACCGGCGGGTAAGCTGTTCCCGGAGCATGGCGGGGTTATCCACAACCCGCTGGAAGCCCTGCTGGCAGCACCACTCCAGCAACTCATGCAGGAAGGTACCGGGACCGGCGCCTTTGGGGAAGTGGTGGTGATTGCGATTGTCCGGCAACGGGAGCGTTTCCTGCCCTGCTTCCTGGCTGCTTTCTTCCAGCAGGTTCTGGGTCTGGGCATCCTCCACTTCACCGGTAAACGCAATCCCGGTGCCGGCCATGCCGGTGTATTCGATGGATGAGTAACTGGCAATCCACCAGTCCTCTTTCGCCGCCCGGGTGGATTCCAGCGCGGGGCCCAGGGCTTCCGGCGCCGGTTCGGTGTATTGGGTCTGTTCCGCTTCCGGTAGCGGAGTCACGGCGATCTCCGGTCGGCCTTCGCCCAGCCGGGTCAGGCAGTCAGTGATCCGGCGTTCGCCTTCACCGGCGATCAGATAACCCAGCCCACTTTGTGGCCAGTTGTCGAGGGCGGCAACGCCGACCCAAGTGGCAAACCGGGCCCGGGTCAGGGCCACGTAGAGCTTGCGGATATCCTCACCCAGGCGCTCCCGGTCGGCCCGGGCAATGTCGTCGGCGCCCGGGTCGAAGACGGTGATCAGTCCGCCCTGTTGATCGTGGTAGCGCACGAACGCCTGCTGCTCACTCTGGGCCCGATAGGCGGTGCCGAAGGGCAGGAACACCAGCGGGTATTCCAGGCCCTTGGACTTGTGCACGGTGATGACCTTCACCAGCCCGGCGTCGCTTTCCAGGCGCAGGGTGCGGTGTTCGTCTTCCTCGTCGGCGGCCCGAAGAATCTGGGTGAAGTGGTGCACCAGGGCGTGCTCGCCATCCAGTTGCAGGCTGTCCTGCTGCAGCAGCTCGGCAATGTGCAGAATATCGGTCAGCCGACGTTCGCCATCGGCCCGTTGCAGCAACCGGCCGGGTACCGTGAAATCCATCAGGAAACTGCGCAGCATGGGCAGTACACCCTGTGTCTGCCATTGCTGCTGGTAACCCATAAAGCGTTCGATTTCCCGCTCCAGGGCGAGCTCGTCGGTGAGCAGCCGATTCAGGGCCTGCCAGGATTGCCCCAGGGTGGGGGTGGCCAGAGCCGCGCGAATGTAGGCCAGGTGCCGGGGCTCGGCAAAGGCCCGCAGCCAGCAGAGCATCTCCCGGGCTTCCTGCGAGGTCAGCACCGAATCCCGGTCCGACAGGTACACACTCTTGATGCGCCGACGGCCGAGGGCGTCCCGTACCGCGCTGGCCTCATTGCGATTGTTGACCAGAATGGCGATATCACCGGGCGCCACGGGTTCCAGATCCGCCGGGTTGTCCGGCAGGGCAAAGCCGGCCCGCCCTGCTTGCCCCAGGGTCAGCAGCCGGGCGATCTCGCTGGCGCAGGTTTCCGCGACATCGGCGGTGGCGGTGCCCTTGGCCAGGCCTTTCGGGTTGCCGTCCTTGTCCTCTTCCCCGGATTCGTGGGTCCAGAACATCAGGCTGGGTTGAATCTCGCCGTTCACTGACCACAGGCGTTTGGTGCCGTTGGCAGCCACACCCTGGAACGGCAGCGGCGAGGTGTCACCCTTGCCGAACAGGAAAGCGCCTTCCCTGCTGTTCTGGTCGCTGTGTTCAAACACCCGGTTCACCGCAGCCACCATGGGTTTGGCGGAGCGGAAGTTCCTGCCGAGGGTCCAGGTGCGCTCCTGCACGCCCTGGCGGGCCCGCAGGTAGGTGTAGATGTCTGCGCCCCGGAAGCCATAGATGGCCTGTTTGGGGTCGCCGATCATCAGCAGGCAGGTGCCCGGATCACTGCCTGCCACGTGATAGATCCGGTCGAAGATGCGGTACTGCACCGGATCGGTGTCCTGGAATTCGTCAATCAGCGCCACCGGAAACTGGCGGCGGATGGTGGTGGCCAACTGGTCGCCCCGGGCACCGTGCAGAGCCTCGTCCAGCCGGGTCAGCAGATCATCAAAGCCCATTTCCGAGCGTTTCTGTTTTTCCGATTCCAGCCGCCCGGCGATCCAGTGGCTGGCATGGCGCAGGATGTCGGACTTGGCGCTGGGCTGGTTCCGACCGAACGCCATCAGTGCGTCGATGGCGTCGAAGGCCGGGTGACGGGGTGCCGGGGCATCGCCTTTCAGAATAGTGTCCAGGCCTTCGGGGGTCTGGTTTTTAAAGCCGGCAGCACTGTCCAGTTTTTCCGGCAACAGTTCGTCGGATTCGGCCCACCCCACCAGCAGGTCCCAGACCTTGAGCATGGCGTTCTTGCTGGCACCGTGCAGTTGCTTGCGCTTGTTCAGGTCGTTCAGCAGGTCAATAACCTCGTCCCGCCATTGAGGCCATGGCTGGGCCTTCAGCTCCTGTGATCTTTCCAGACGCTGGCTCACTGCCAGGTTGATGGCCTGGTGCACGTTGTCTGGCGGTGTGCCCAGGCTGTCCGGGTCATCGATCAGGTTGTGCACGGCCTTGCGCAGGTCCGTCGGGGTTTTCCAGTGGCTCAGGGCTTCATCCATCAACGCCGGTGGCAGCGGATAGACGAAGGTGCGCCAGTAATCCCGGGCCACGTCCTCCAGCAGTTCGCTTTGGTCGGTTTCCAGGGTCAGTTTGAACAGGCTGCCGCTGTCGAAGGCATGCTCGCTCAGCATGCGGTTGCAGAAACTGTGGATGGTGGATACGGCGGCCTCGTCCATCCATTCGGCAGCCAGCAGCAGCTTTTTCCGGCACTCCGGCCAGGTGGCCGGATCCGGGTAGCTTTCGTTCCGAAGCTGGTAAATCAGCGCCGTTTCCGCCGGCGGATCGGACTCGTCGGGGGCTTCGGAAAACACCTCGGCGGCCTGGGTCAGCCGGGTGCGGATACGGTCCCGCAGTTCCTTGGTGGCGGCCTCGGTAAAGGTGACTACCAACAGGTTGGGCGGCAGCAGGTTCTGCAGCGGGCTGCCCGGTGGCTGGCCATGGCCCAGCACCAGGCGCACATACAGAATGGCGATGGTGAAGGTCTTGCCGGTACCGGCGCTGGCCTCAATCAGGGCGCTGCCGTTCAGGGGTAGCGCTAGCGGCTCCAGGTTGGGGTTCAGATTACTCATTCCACGCTCCCGATCTGTTCGGCCGCCGACTTGCCCTGCTCCGCTTCCCACAGGGGTACATAGAGTTCATGCAGTAAGGCCTCGAACTCGCCACTGGCTAACAGTAACCCGGCGTTCTCAAACGCCCCCCTCAGGTAACCGGTGTCCCGTTCCAATGCGGTGGTGTAGGCCTGCTCGGCATCGCCGATGGCCCGCTCATGGTTGCCCAGGAATTTTCTGCTCTGATAGAAGCTGTAAATCCAGGCAAAGCCGGCCTCGCAGTGAATGGGCAGGGCCCGGTTGGTGGCCTCCATCCAGCGGCTGAGGATGGCCTCGAAATGCTGCCTGGCCGGTTCCGGCGCCATGGGCGGGAAGCGGAATTTGCGGCCCTCTTCCTTGCCCAGAATCAGGGTTTCAAAGGACTGCCCGCTGAGCTGGCCGGCCAGGTGCATCACCCAGTCCTGCATCAGGTTGGCGTAGCGCACTTTCCTGCTGTAGCCGGAGCCGGTGAGCAGGCCCGAGCTGGCCACCACCAGCCGGCACAGCTGGCCTTCGGAGTTGCAGCGCAGGCTGTCGATCAGATCCACCACTTCCAGGGTGCCCATCGGGTTTTCAAACCGGATGTCAAAGGGCAAGGGCTCGGCCATGGCTTCCGGCCACTCGGCCAGGGCACTCTGATAGCGCTCAAACAGGTCAGGCAAACGCCCGGACAGTTCCGATCGCAACCGGTGCTCGGTCACGCCCATACCCAGATCGCCCCGGCGGGCCATGCGGTCCAGGGTGCTTTCCAGGCGTTCGTGCAGCTCTTCTTCCGAGCCGGCTTTCAGCAGACTCTGATGAATCAGTTCGTTGTCCAGGCGCCAGCGATCCAGGCCATTCAGATCGAAGTTCTCGTTGTCGGTGTCGTCATCTTCCACATCCTCGAAACGCACCTGCAGGCGGCGCTGATAGAAGGTGTCGATGGGTTTTTTCAGGAAACCGGCCAGATCGCTCAGGCTGATGGGCTCTTCCGGGGCCTGATAGGTCAGCGCCTGCTGGCTCTGTTCGGTGGCGTCAACACCATGGGCACCGCGCCATTCCCGCTCGTAGGTGAACAGATTGCGGGCTTGCAGAACCTCAGCCAGCGGTTTCGGTGAGCTGTCTTCACCCTCACCCAGGCCGTTGGCTTTCGGGAAATAGGCGCGGCTGAACGGTTGCAGAGGGTGTTGGGTGGTCAGGGCTTTGGTGACGCCTGTTTCCGGATCACCTGCTACGGTCCACAGGCTGTCCAGATGATCCTGGAGCTGGCCCACCAACACCGAAGGAGGCCGTTCGGAATCGTCCTTGATGCTGCGGCCCACCCAACTGATGTACAGCTGTTCCCGGGCCGACAGCAGGGCTTCGAGGAACAGATAGCGGTCGTCTTCCCGACGGGAGCGATCCCCCGGGCGATAATCCTGAGCCATCAGATCGAAATCCACCGGTGGCCTGGAGCGGGGGTAGTCGCCATCGTTCATGCCCAGCAGGCACACCTTGCGGAAGGGGATGGCCCGCATCGGCATCAGGGTGGCGAAGTTGACCTTGCCGGCCAGGAAGCGCTGGTTCAGGCCGCCCTCGTCCAGGCCTTCCAACAGGACATCCCTGACGATGTTCAGGGGCAGCGGCTGGCTATCCAGCCCGGCGGCCAGGCAGTCTTCCAGCCACTGTTCCAGTTGGCGGCGGAACCGGTTCAGCAATAGCAGGTCGCTGCCCTCGACCTGGTGGAAAAACCGCCCGAGCATGTCTGAAAACAGCGTTTCCCAGTCGCCCGGTGCGCGGGAGGCTTGCAGGGCCTGCCACAGGGTTTCCAACTGGCTCACGAATTCACTCAGGCGCCCCGCCAGGCTGGCCTGCAGGCCGCCAATTTCGCCGTAGGGCTCGACGCCGGCCCAGGGATCATCCTCGCCCATGCCGTAGCCCAGCAGCATGGCCCGCAGGCCGGCCTGCCAGGTGTTGCGTTCCAGTTCCGCCGGCAGGTCCAGGCTTTCCCGGTGTCTGCCGTGCAGGCCCCAGCGGATATTGGCGCCTTCCACCCAGCGCCGGGCCAGGGGAATCTCGTCTTCGTGGATGCCAAAGCGGTCGCGGATCCCGGGCACTTCCAGCAGGCTGAGGATTTCACTCACACCAAAGCGACTGCGGGGCAGGGACATCAGGGTTTCCAGGGCGATCAGTACGGGTTCGTAGTGGCGCTGGCCCTGATCGGAGATGGTAAAGGGAATATGGCGCATGCGCCCGGACTGATAACGGCCAAACACTGCCTGAATGTGGGGGGCGTACACGTTGATATCCGGCACCATCACGATGACATCCCGGGGCCGAAGCCTGGCATCGGCATTGAAGGCGGCCAGCAGCTGGTCGTGCAGGATTTCCACTTCCCGCTGGGGGCTGTGAGCCTCGTGGAACATCAGGGAGTGATCGTGGCTCAGATCAACCTGGCGCTGCTGTTGCCGGATTTCCTGCAGCGGTGTCAGGTTGTGGATGTCATTC
This sequence comes from uncultured Marinobacter sp., assembly GCA_966210405.1. Classification (GTDB taxonomy): domain Bacteria; phylum Pseudomonadota; class Gammaproteobacteria; order Pseudomonadales; family Oleiphilaceae; genus Marinobacter. The sequence goes on along the minus strand of CBIHLH010000003.1, from coordinate 27,817 downwards.
TGGAGCTGGTGCAGCAGGCGGGGCGCTTCGCCGGCGCCATGCTCGGAAAAGATGTCGATCTTCTGGTCCGGGGTCTGGAAACGGCTGCGGTACTCGTCCGGGTTGTCGAATTCATCCAGCAGCCGGATATAGTCCCGGCCCTGCTTGCCCCAGGCCGCCAGCAGCGGATTGGCGTGCTGGTGCAACTGGTCCGGGTCGTCAATCTGTGACAGCACCGGGTGCGCCGCCCCCCGCTTACGCTCGGCGGTCAGCAACTCCCGGTCGCTGATGATGTCGGCCCAGTAGAACTGGCAGGGGTTGTGGACGCACAGCACCACCTGGCTGAATCGGCTCAGTACGTACAAAGCTTCCAGGGCCTGTCGGGGCAGAGATGAGACCCCGAACACCACGATGCGGTCGGGCAGTCTTGAGGGATTGGCCGGGGTCTCGATGCGCTGGCCCTGCTCCATAAAGCGGGTGTGGATCTGTGAGCGGCTGGTGTCGGCGGCCTCTCCCACGTCTTCCACCAGCTTGCGCCAGAGCAACGGCTGCCAGCGGGTTTCCGGGTCCAGGGGTTTTTCCTCGCCGCGGGCGGTGATGATGACATCGCTGCCCTGCTCCCAGGCCGCCAGCCAGTCTGCCCGGAACACCTGATACTGGTCGAACAGGTCCGCCACTTTTTCGGCCAGCTGGAACGTGCGCAAATCCGGGTCCGTGCCCTCCAGAAACCGGGCCAGCGGGGTGAAAGCCTCGTCCTGCCCGACCAGTTCCGGCAGTAACCGAACCAGTCGCCACACCAGCCGGCGCTTGTCGAACGGTGATTGCTCCGGTACTTCGCCGTCCGGCAGCACCGCCCGGTAGGCTTGCCAGATAAATCGGGCCGGGAACAGGAAGTCCATGCCGGCGGCAATGCCCAGCCCGCCGTCGACGCCATCTTCGGTGCGTTTCTCCGCGAGCGCCAGCTTCAGCCACTGGGCGATGCCATTGCTCTGTACCAGGAAGGTTTCGCTCTGCAGCGGCGGCATGGGATTCTGGCGGCAGATAAACACCACGGCCCGGCGCAGGTCTTCCAGGTGGTTGGCGTGGATGGCGTGGAAGCCGGGTTCGATGTCGGCCATGGGTTTCCTTAGCTGCGTTGGGTACTGGATTCCTGGACCAACAGCTTACCCTATGCGCCCCGGATTCGCAGAGGGTGCGGAAAAGGCATTCCCATGAAGCCTCCGGAGTTCAGTGAACCACCCTGACGGGTCGGTTTTCCGGGGACGCCGGAGAAAGGTCCGGCCAGTTCAGATATTCGGTAAAAAACTCCGGCTGGCGTGAAGTATCCAGCAGAACCCCAATACATTCGTCGGTACTGCAGCCGCCGCTGGGGCTGCCATAGCAAGGCTCGTCAGGCAGCAGGCTTTCCAGGGCGCTGAACAACACGTGGTCGGCCTGGGCACTATCACCACGATCTCGCAGGGCGCGACACACCAGGATGGCGGAGAGGGTGAGCTCCACATGCATGCAGTCTGGATGGTCAGCCCTTGCCAGGCAGGCCAGATCAAACGCACTGCCCGTCGCAGCAATCAATTTTTCAGCGTCCCGGGCTTCGCAGAAGGTTAAAGCGTACTCCATCCAGAACATCCAGAGGTCGTTCTGTTCTTTGAGGGAAAGGCTGGCAAACATCTGGCGATGCCGGGGGCAAAGAAATTTCATGGCGTCCTCCTTGTCGTGATGCAAATGATAATAATTATCATTGAACGAATTGGCAAGGCCGGCAGTGACGATTTTTGTGCACTGTTTCAGGTTTGAGCTTGCCGGAGTTCCGTCGTACAGTTTGCGGCACCTTCTCCACCCGGCAGCAGTGATCCATGACCGAGCACAGACCGGCCCCGGCAAGCCTGGATAACCCTCTCTATTACCTGGAGAACATGGACATACTCGTGGCCTGGGTGGCAGGCCACCACGGGGATCTGCTGACAGCAGCGGAGCGGCAACGGCTGAAGCGGTTTGCCTGTCTGGACACCGGTTCCCGGGCGTTGCTGACCCGCATGGTGATGCGAACCGGTGAGTTGTTCCGGACGGACAAACTCCGCTATCCGGAACTGCCGATGCCGGAGGCCGACGCCCTGGCGGTGCTGCAACAGGGCGGCTGGCTGGATGATGAGCCGGAACTGACCCTGGATGATCTGTTCCGGCTATTCACCCTGGCAGAACTGCGGCCCGTGTTTGGCCCGTGGCTACAGCGCCAGGGCCAGCCGGGAACCCTGGGTAAGGCACGGATGCGCAGCCTGTTGGCGGACGCTTTCAGCGAACCAGGGCCGTTAAAGGCCTGGCTGGGCGAAGCCGCACAAGGCACGGCCGCCGGCGTGGTGGAGCTTCAGGATATGGCCCTGTTCGAACGCATCCGCCTGATGTTTTTCGGCAACCTGCGTCAGGGCTGGACCGACTTTGTGCTGGTGGAACTGGGTGTTCAGCAATTTGAGGTGGTGCCCTTTACCCCGGACTCCCGGGCCTTCCGGCACCGGGCCGAAGTGGACAGCTACCTGCAGATACACCAGTGCCGGGAACGGCTCGACAATGGTGAGGCCGCGGCTGACGTTTGGCCGCGTGTTCCGGAGCCTGTGGATAACCCGTGGCTGGCCGGCCGTCGTGACCGGCTGTTGCTGGAGCTGGGCCGACAGGCTGAGCGCCAGGGTGACCGGCCGCTGGCATTGCAGGTCTGGGCGGCCAGTGAACATCGGGAAGCTCGGCTCCGGCAACTGCGATTGCTGGAACGGATGAAGCGGTTTGATGAGGCCTGGGCGATTGCCTGCCAGTGGCAAACCAACGAGCTGAGCGATGCCGAAGTCCAGGGTCTGAGCCGAATTCTGAAACGGCTGGCAGCCAGGGTTGGCGAACCAGCGCCCACCGAAACGCCCATTCCGGCCATCCGGGAATTCACCGTAGACCTGCCAAAACCGGAGGTGGGCAGTGTTGAGTGGGTGGCTTTACAGCATCTTGCCACCGAGGATGCGCCGTTATTTTATGTGGAAAATACCCTGATCAATGCCCTGTTCGGCCTGCTGTGCTGGCCGGCAATCTTTAAGGCGATTCCCGGGGCGTTCTTCCATCCCTTCCATAGTGGTCCGGCCGACCTGATGCGGGAAGATTTTGTGAGCCGGCGTCAGCAGGATTTTGACCGCTGCTTCAAGTGGCTGGAAAGTGCCGACTACCGGTCGCAAATTCTCGAAACTTTCGGGAAAAAACAGGGCATCGCCAATCCGTTCGTGGTCTGGCCGGTACTGTCCGGGGAACTGCTGGAACTGGCCATGGACTGTATCCCGACGACGCATCTGGCGGCCCTGTTTCAACGGTTACTCAGCAATCTGAAGGAACACCGAAGCGGTTTTCCGGACCTGATCCGCTTTGTTCCGGATGCTGACGACCCGGAGCAACGCTACGAGATGATCGAAGTGAAAGGCCCCGGTGATCGCCTGCAGGATCATCAGCGCCGCTGGCTGCATTTCTTTGCCCGTGAAGGCATCCCTGCCAGCGTGTGCTATGTGCGCTGGCGGGAAAATGAGCGGGTGGAATGACGGTGAAGGTTGCCATCCGCACGCTCTGTGAATTCGCCGCCCGCACCGGTGACCTGGATTTCCGGTATACCCCGGCACCCAGCGCCGGGGAGGGCATCGCCGGCCACCAGGCGATCCAGTCCCGGCGTGGTTATGGCTATCAAAGCGAGTACTTGCTGACCGGGGAGTGCATGGGGTTGAGCCTCTCCGGGCGAGCGGATGTCTACAACCCGCACCGTGGCCGGTTGGAGGAAATCAAGACTCACCGGGGCGACTTGTCTCGTATCCGGGAGCACCAGCGAGCGCTTCATCGCGCCCAGTTGAGAGCATACGGAGCCCTGCTGTGCCGGCAGGAAAACCGGAAGAAGCTCGAGCTTGCCCTGATCTACTATGACACCGGCAAGGACCGGGAAACGCCGGTGGTGGAGACCGCCAGCGCCGAGGAACTCTGGCAAGAGCTGGAAACCCTGTGTGGCCACTACAAAGCCTGGGCCGAACAGGAGGCGCACCACCGGGAGCAGCGGGATGCCCTGCTTGCCGGACTTCAGTTCCCGTTCCCCGCGTTTCGTCCCAGGCAGCGCCAGCTGGCGGAAACGGTCTACAAGAATTCGGTGAAGTCCGGCACGCTTCTGCTTGAAGCGCCGACCGGCCTGGGCAAAACCCTCGGCACCCTGTTCCCGGCGTTAATGGCCATGCCGTCAGCCCGGCAGGACCGGCTGTTTTACCTCACCTGTCGCAACACCGCGCGTCAGCTCGCCATGGATGCGGTGGCGCGCCTGCGTTCGGCTCAGGCCGCTCCGAAATGGCCTTTGAGAACCCTGGAACTGGTGTCGAAAGACGATGCCTGTGAACACCCGGACAAGGCCTGCCACGGCGACTCCTGTCCCCTGGCGAAAGGGTTTTTCGACCGGCTTCCGGATGCCCGGGCGGAAGCCGCCCAGACCGAAAGCACGCTTGACCAGGAAGCGTTGGCGAAGATCGCCGCAGGTCATGACATCTGCCCTTATTTTCTGGCCCAGGAGATGACCCGCTGGAGCGATGTGGTGATCGGCGATGTGAACCGGTTGTTCGACCAGTCTGCCCTGCTCCACGGTCTGATCCGTCAGAACAACTGGAAAGCCAGCGTGCTGGTGGACGAGGCCCATAACCTGGTGGACCGGGGCCGGGGCATGTATTCCGTTCGGTTGGAGCAGCAACGACTGCTGAGAGTAAAGAAGGTGGCGCCGAAGCCGTTGAAGGCGTCGATAGACCGCACCGGCCGGGCCTGGCAGAGCCTGATCCGGGATTATCAGAGGGACGATGAACCCCCGGTATTTCTGGAGACCCTGCCCGCCCAGCTGCTCGGCGCCCTGCAGGCCATGGTCTCCAACCTGACGGATTACCTGGCCGACCATCCGCCGGATCTGGTGCTGCAGGAGCTGCTGTTTGAAAGCGTGGCGTTCATGAAGTTGGCGGATACCTTTGGTGATCACTCCCTGTGCGAGTTCCAGCGCGCCGGCCGGGGCCGGGCCAGCCTGACCATCCAGAACCTGATACCGGCGGACTTCCTGCGGGAACGGTTCGAGGCGGCGCACTCGGTGCTGCTGTTCTCCGCCACGTTAAGCCCGGGTGTCTACTACCGGGACCTGCTGGGCCTGCCCGAAGATTCACGCTTTACCTCCTTGCCGAGCCCCTTCAGCGCCGAGCAGTTGCAGGTGCATTTCACTCCGGGAATCAGCACCCGCCAGGTGCACCGGGAGGCGTCGTTGCAGCCGGTTGCCGATCTCATCGCCCGGCAGTTCCGGGCCCGGCCCGGGCACTATCTGGCGTTTTTCAGCAGCTTCAAATACGCGAAGCAGGTCAGTGAGGCTCTGGGCGAGCAGGCCCCGGATGTTCCCCAGCGAGCCCAGCAACCGGGCATGTCACCCCAGCAGCGGGCAGCGTTTCTGGCGGGCTTTAAAGAAGCGGAAGGCTGTGTGGCATTTGCGGTGTTGGGTGGCGTGTTCAGTGAAGGTATCGATCTGCCCGGCGAACAGCTGATCGGCGCCTTCGTCGCCACTCTCGGCCTGCCGCCCTTCGATGCCTGGCACGACATCCTGAAAGCCCGCCTTGAGCAGCGTTTTCGCGCAGGCTATGACTACACCTATTTGATCCCGGGCCTGCAGAAAGTGGCCCAGGCCGCCGGGCGGGTGATTCGCACCCCAGAGGACCGGGGCGTGATCTGGCTGATTGATGACCGGTTTCTGCAGCCGGGCATCAGTCGGCTTTTGCCGCGCTGGTGGTTTGCGGAGCCTGTGTCGGGCGGCTCCCGGGACGAGTCCTCAGCGTCCGGTTGATGGTCACGGTTTCGACCGGGCCTTTCCGGGCAATGGCAGACAGGGCCTGTTCGAGAGTGGCACTGGCAATGGCCTCATGATCCTGGGGCAGCGAGTTCACCGCCAGTGGCAGAAAATCCAGCAGCCGGTCATCGCCAAAGGTGGCCAGGCGTAGCTTGTCCGGTAATCCCCCGGGTTGCTCCAGCAGTACATCCAGAACCCCCTGAAGCAGGGTGAAGGACGCCGTAACCAGGGCGTCCGGCAGGCCATGTTTACGGAGAATCCGATTCATCATGGCGGCACCGGAGGCGCGGTCATACTGGGGACCGCTTTCGATGAGGGTGGTGACGCTCGCGTAATCGGCAGCCGCCAGAAAGCCCTCCCGGCGCTCCCGGGTCATGGCAATGTCCGGTACGGCATCCAGCCAGGCGACGGTGGCGGGGTTGCCTTCCAGCACGGAACGGGTCAACGCTTTCGCCGCGGCCCGGTTATCGCTGACCACGCACCGGATCTGGTCCGGCGACTGGGCCCGGTCCACGGCGATCACCGGCAGGCCGTCCTGCTGCAGGCCTGGATAGAATGGGTCGTCCTGAGCCAGGGCACTGGCCACGATCAGGGCATCGCAACGCCGGGCCTTGAGCGCCAGCGCCAGGGCTTTCTCGGTCTCCGGGTCGTCATCGGAACCGGCAATCAGCAACTGGTAACCCCGGGCCCGGGCGCCTTGCTCCAGCAGCTTGGCGAGCCGGGCGTAACTGATGTTTTCCAGATCCGGCAGGATAAAGCCCAGGGTCCGGCTGGCGCCTCCGCGCAGGGCGGCCGCCTGGGTGTCCACCTGAAAGTCGTGTTCCCGTGCGATCGCCAGCACCTTTTCAATGGTGTCCGGCTTGATACGCCGGGCGGCGCCCTGACCGTTGATGACATAGCTGGCGGTGGTTCTTGAAACGCCGGCAAGCCGGGCGAGTTCGGCAAGGGTCATGGGCGAGAGCTCCGATTCAAAGATTGCTTGATTTCTGATCATATCTGTTTCATGATCGATTTTAAGCCTGCTGACACGATTCAGCAACTAAAACCGACACGCCGTATCACAACAACAAAGCGAGGCAACATTCATGCTGACGCTGACCGCCAATGACGTTCGACTGGGCGCCGCCGCCACCGACTGGCAGGACGCACTGCAACAGGCCGCACAGGATCTTGAACGTGCCGGCCGCACCTCCTCTGATTACCTGGCCGGGATGATGGCCCGTGAACAGCAGTCCTCCACCGTTCTGGGCAATGGTATCGCCATTCCCCACGGTACGCCGGAGAGCCGGGACGCGGTACTGGATACCGGCATCCGCATTCTCCAGTTTCCAGACGGGGTTGACTGGCACGACGGTGCCCGGGTCCATGTGCTGGTGGCCATTGCGGCCCAGTCCGATGAACACCTGGATATTCTCCGCCATCTTACCCGTGTGTTGGATAAACCGGGGCTGGCGGAACAGCTGGCCCGTGCCACCGACCCGACCGGGCTGGTGGCGTTGTTGTCGAAAGCGCCGGTGGTGCCCAAGTGTGATGGCGATACCCTGTGCCTGGGGGTCGAGGCCTCCACGCCACGGGAGCTGTCACTGATTGCCGCGGCCCGGCTGCAGAGCCTGAACTGCGTGGCCACCGATTTTCTGGGTGAAATCATCGGCCAGGCGCCGGTTGCCCTGGGCCAGGGATTCTGGCTGACCCATCACACCGTGGGTGCCAAACGCCCGACCCTGTCGCTGGCAACGCCCAAGCGTTCAACCCCGGAGCTCCGGGGCGTCTTTTGCCTCGCCGGCCCGGGGGATGAATGCCATGACCTGCTGGACCGGATCGATCATTTCCTGGCCTCTGGCGAGCCGGTCGACGGGCTTGGCCAGGAGGCGGTATTGGCCCGGCTGTCCGGGGAAGCGGCGGACGCCGTCACCGCGAAAGTGATGCTGCTCAATAGCCACGGGCTGCACGCCCGACCGGCCAAACAGCTGGTTCAGGAAGCCCGCCGTCACAACGCGGCCATCCGGATACGATTGCTGGACGGTGACGGCAGCGCGGTTTCCGCCACCAGCCTGACCCGGGTGATCAGTCTGGGCGCCCGCCGGGGCCAGACGCTGCTGCTGTCGGCCACCGGAGACGAAGCCGGGCAGGCCATTGATGCCCTGTCCCGCGCCATCACCGAGGGCCTGGGAGAGGCGGTCTCCCCTCTGCGTTCGAGTGAACAGCGAGCGCCGGAGTCGTCGCCGGCAGCCCCCGAGCCACTGGTGGACGACCAGCCGGTAAAAGCCGAGGCCGCCTCCCCCGGACTGGCGTTGGCGCCGGCCTTTGTGATGCGCCAGCCAGCGCTGGATTACCCGGAATCGGCGGACGATGCCGAAGCACAGATTGAGCGCCTGAACCGGGCGGTGGATGAGGCCGACGGCCAGCTCCGGACCCTGATTCGCCAGGCGGAAGGGGGAGAAGCAGCGCCGATCCTGTCTGTGCATGTGGAAATTCTCCAGGATGAAGATCTGTATCAGGCGGCCCTGGAAGCCATCAACGAGAGCGCCTCCGCCGAAGCCGGCTGGTGGCGGGCCATCGATACCGCTGCGCAGGCCCAGGAAGCACTGGCCGACCGGCTGCTGGCGGAGCGTGCCGCCGACCTTCGGGACGTGGGTCGCCGGGTTCTCGCCAATCTGTGTGGCGTGGCCTTGCCGACCCCCCCGGATGCCCCCTACATCCTGGTGGCGGATGACCTCGGGCCATCGGATGTGGCCCGGCTGGATACCTCCCGGGTCCGTGGCCTGGTGACCGCCCGCGGTGGTGCCACTTCCCACAGTGCGATACTGGCCAGGGCGCTGGGGCTGCCGGCCGTGGTCGGTGCCGGCGACCGGGTGCTGACCCTGGCCGAGGGTAGCGACCTGATTGTCGATGGTGAGCGCGGCTGCCTGGTGCCAGGCCCCGGGGCCGAGCGGCGCGAGCGTATCCGCCGCCGGCTCGAGCAACTGGAGGCGTTGCAGGCGCAGGCCCACGACAATCGTCACCAGCCGGCCACCACCCAGGACGGCCATACCCTTGAAGTGTGCGCCAACCTCGGCAATACCGCTCACACCCCCGATGCGGTGGCGCGGGGAGCCGACGGCATTGGCCTGCTCAGAACCGAGTTCATTTTCATGGCCCATCCGGAGGCTCCGGACTTACAGACCCAGGTCCGGGAATACCGGCATGCCTTTGATGCCCTGAACGGTCTGCCCCTGGTGGCCCGCACCCTGGATGTCGGAGGCGACAAGCCACTGGACTACTGGCCACTGCCCCAGGAAGACAATCCGTTCCTGGGCATGCGCGGTATCCGGCTGTCCCTGACCCGCCCGGAGGTTCTGGAAACCCAGGTCCGCGCCCTGCTGACCGCCGCCGGCGACCGGCCCCTGCGGATCATGTTCCCGATGGTCAAGGACCTGGCGGAATTCCGGGCGGCCCGGGAGATTGTGGCGAAAGTGCAGGCCGAGGTACCGGCCACCGATGTGCAGGTGGGCGTGATGATCGAAGTTCCCTCCTGTGCGTTGCTGGCCAACACACTGGCACCAGAAGTGGACTTCTTTTCCATCGGCACCAACGACCTGACCCAATACACCCTGGCGATCGATCGTGGCCACGGCCAGCTTTCCGCGGAATCCGATGGCCTGCATCCGGCGGTCCTGGAACTGATCCGGCGAACGGTGGAGGCGGCTCACGCCCACGGTCGCTGGGTCGGGGTGTGCGGTGAGCTGGCGTCCGATCCTCAGGCCATTCCGGTGCTGGTGGGCCTGGACGTGGATGAGCTCTCGGTGACCAGCCGGCGCGTGCCGCTGGTCAAGGCCTGTATTCGTGGCCTGACACTGGCGGGTGCCCGCGAGCAGGCAACCCTGGCCCTGGCGAAAGCCACCGCAGCCGAGGTGCGTGACGCCCTGGAGGCATGGTGATGGCCAGGTTGCTGACCGTAACCCTGAACCCGGCGCTGGATCTGAGTGTGGAAACGCCCGAGTTGATTCCGGGCGCGGTAAACCGAACCCGGAACGCCCGGATGGACGCCGCCGGCAAGGGCATCAATGTGGCCCGGGTGCTGGCGGGGCTGGGCCACACGGTCACCGTGACCGGCCTGCTGGGCGAAGATAACAGTGCACCCTTCGAGCGACTGTTTACGGATGAAGGTCTGGAGGACCACTTCCTCCGGGTTCCCGGGCCCAATCGCATCAACATCAAGGTGGCTGAGCCGGATGGCCGGGTTACCGACATCAATGGCCCCGGCTTTGCCGTACCAGCGGACGCCCGGCACCGGCTGGAATCCCGTCTGGAAGCCCTGTTGCCGGGCTGCGAAGGGGTGGTGATTGGCGGCAGTTTGCCCACGGGCTACCCGGATTCCGGTGTCGCGCGATTGATTGAATTGGCGGTGGCGGCGGAGAAGCCGGTCTGGCTGGATACCAGCGGCACGGCGTTGTCGGCCGGTATCGGCGCCCGGCCCTACGGGGTCAAGCCGAACCTGGATGAGCTGTCCGGCTGGGCCGGGCAGCCCCTGGCCACGCCGGCCGCGATCCTGGATGCCGCCAACCGGCTCAGGGCCGAGGGTATCCGCGAGGTGATTGTTTCTCTGGGGGCCGACGGGGTCCTGTGGCTGGGGCCGGGCGGGTGCCATCGTTCGCAGCCGCCACAGGTTCCCGTGGTCAGCACCGTCTGCGCCGGCGATACCCTGCTGGCGGGCATGGTGCATGGCTTCTTCCAGGGTAACGGACAAACAGCCGGGCAAGCCCTGGGGTTTGCCACCGCCCTGTCGGCGGACTGTGTGCGCCATGTCGGCGTGGGTGATGCCCGTGCGCCGGATTTTCCGCAACTGCTCGAACAAACCCGGATTCACCCCTGGTCCGGGGACAACAACAATGGGGAGAAAACAGCATGAATCTTATTATCGTAACGGCCTGCCCCCAGGGCGTGGCCACCAGCTTTCTGGCGGCCCGGGCACTGGAACGGGCGGCGAGCCAGCGGGGCTGGAACGTCAGTACCGATATCCGTGGCCCCGGTGGCCAGACACAATCCGGGCCCGATGCCGGCACCATTGCCGGTGCTGACCTGGTGATCGCGGCCCTGGGCGCCGAGGTGGATCTCTCCGCCTACGCTGGCAAGCCGTTGTATCCGTTGCCGGTAACCGCTGCCCTGCCCGATCCGGACCGTGTCCTGGAATCCGCAACCCGGGAAGCCCGGCCCTGGCGCCCGGCTGATCGCCCGATGGTTTCCGAGGCCAGTGGCGATGCCGTCAGTGCCGGTTCTGGTCGGAAAACCATTGTCGCGGTGACCGCCTGTCCCACCGGCGTCGCTCATACCTTCATGGCCGCCGAAGCACTGGCCGGCGCCGCTGAAGCCGCCGGGCACAGCATCCGGGTGGAAACCCAGGGTTCCGTGGGTGCCCAGGACCCACTGACCGAGGAGGAAATCGCCGCCGCCGATGTGGTGATTCTGGCCTGCGACATCGAAGTGGACCCGAGCCGCTTTGCCGGCAAACGGGTGTGGCGAACGTCGACCGGCACCGCGCTGAAAAAGCCGGCCGACACCGTCCGCGATGCCCTGGCCGACGCCGTGGTTCTTGACGCCGAGCCGCAGAAGACCGCCAGCAGTGCCGGCAGCGGCGAAAAGCGGGGCCCCTACAAGCACCTGCTGACCGGCGTGTCGTTCATGCTGCCCATGGTGGTGGCCGGCGGGCTGCTGATTGCCCTGTCGTTCGTGTTCGGGATCGAGGCCTTTCAGGAAGAAGGCACCCTGGCCGCGGCCCTGATGCAGATCGGTGGCGGTACCGCCTTCAAACTGATGATTCCGTTGCTGGCCGGTTACATCGCCTGGTCCATCGCAGACCGACCGGGCCTGGCGCCGGGCATGATTGGCGGTTTTCTGGCCGGCGAGCTGGGCGCGGGTTTTCTGGGTGGCATTGTCGCCGGCTTCCTGGCCGGGTACGTGGCGCGGTTCATCAGCCAGAAACTGCCGCTACCGGAGAGCATCGAAGCGCTGAAACCGATTCTGATCATTCCCCTGCTGGCCAGTCTGGTCACCGGCTTGGGCATGATTTACGTGATCGGCGAGCCCATGGCCGCCATCATGGACGGCCTGACCGGCTTTCTGGCAAGCATGGGCACCACCAATGCCATCCTGCTGGGCGCCATTCTGGGCGCGATGATGTGCTTTGATCTGGGTGGCCCGGTGAACAAGGCGGCCTATACCTTCGGGGTGGGGTTGCTGTCTGAGGGCAGCGGCGGTTCCGCCCCCATGGCCGCGATCATGGCGGCGGGTATGGTGCCGGCCATCGGCATGGGGGTGGCGTCGTTTGTCGCCCGCCGCAAGTTTGCCGAGGCCGAGCGCCAGGCCGGCCGGGCCTCGTTCGTGCTGGGGCTGTGCTTTATTTCCGAAGGCGCCATTCCGTTCATGGCCAAGGACCCGCTGCGGGTGATTCCGGTGTGCATGATTGGCGGCGCCATTACCGGTGCCCTGTCGATGCTGTTCACAATCAAACTGATGGCGCCCCACGGCGGGCTGTTTGTGCTGGCGATTCCAAACGCGGTCAGCGCGGTGCTGCCGTACCTGATGGCCATTGCCGTGGGATCACTGGTGATTGGCTTCGGCTATGCCCTGGTGAAAACGGGTAAGGCGGACGTGGCGGCGGCCGCCAGTTAACACGGGGTCGCCCTGGTCTCCCATTGAAAGCCACTGGCCCAGTCCAATGCCTGGGCCAGTGGTAATGGCTTGCTGTAGAAGAATCCCTGTCCCAGGTCGCATCCCAGTGCTATCAGCTTTGATTCCACGGCCTCAGATTCGATACCTTCGGCAACGAGGCGTCGGCGGAAACTCTTCGACAGGCTGATAATCGCACTGACGATCATGTCGCTGTCTTTGTTGTCGAGCATCGCCATAATGAATGATCGGTCGATCTTGATTTCCTGGGCGGACAGCCGGCGGAAGAGGTCCAGTGAGGAGTAACCGGTGCCGAAATCGTCGAGTGAAACGTCAACGCCCAGCTCGCAGCAGGCTCGAAGGTTTTCCAGTACCCGGTCGGTGTCGTCCAACGCGGTTGTTTCCAGGATTTCGAGAATCAGGCGTGAGCGGATATCCCCGGGGCAGTCACCCAGCGCTGTGGTGAGATCCTCCCTGAAACCGGCGCCCAGGAAGTGTGACGGGCTGAGATTCACGCTGAGGGTGTAGGGCAACTGCTTGCGGTGGAAGTCCTGCAACTGCGCCACGGCTTCCCGGAGCACAAAATTGCCAACCTGGCGTGCGTATTCGGTGTACTCGATATGGTCCAGAAAGTGGCCCGGCCCCAACAGACCGTCGTCCGGGTGGTTCCAACGGATCAGGGCTTCGAAGCCGCTGACCGATTGTTCTGAAAAACTGATTTTGGGCTGGTAGTAGAGTTCCAACTGGCCGAGTCCGATGGCATCGTCGATCTGCTCGATCACCCGCACCCGTTCCTTGCGGGAGAAATGGGAGTCCAGGTCGAACAGCGTGAAGTTGTTTTTGCCGGCTTCCTTGGCGGCGTACATGGCCTGATCTGCGTGGCGCATCAGCCCGTCGGCGTCGGCATCGTCGTCCGGGTACACAGTGACACCCATGCTGCCAGACAGCTGCAGCACATGATGCCGGTAGTTGATCGGTTGGCGAATGGCTTCCAGCAGCCGGGCATAAACCCGTTCGTCGTCCACATCCCGGAGAATGGCCACAAACTCGTCACCGCCCAGGCGAGCGACCACATCGTGGGCCCGGACGCCGAAAAGCAGCCTTTCGGCGACCGAACGCAGGACGGCATCACCGACTGCATGGCCGTGCTCATCGTTGATGTCCTTGAAACCATCCAGATCGATAAAGCAGACCGAAACCACGCCGTTGCGCTGCCTGGCCTCAAACAGTTCCTGCTCGAACAGCTCCGTGAGCCGACGTCGGTTAGGCAGGCCGGTGAGTGCGTCATAGTTGGCGGCCTGCTCCAGCTTCTTCTGATGCTCCCGTTTTTCCTGGTAAAGCCGCTTGCGTTCAATCAGGTTACCGACCGTTTGCATCAGCGGCTCAAGCTCTTCCGCCAGCCGGGCCTTGTAGCCCCCCGTTCGGTTGGCAAGGCCGATCAGCCCGATTTGCCGGTCGCCGGAGAAGACCGGGATGCCAATATAGGTGCTAATGGGCGGGTGACCGCTGGGCAGTCCGCCGCGACGGGGGTCGGTGGCCAGATCGCTGGAGACAATCACCTCGCCGGTCACCATGGGCTGGCCGAGAATGTTGTCCAGGCGATCAAAAATCAGGCCCCGGCGCTCTACATCCTGATACAGCGCCTGGGTTTCCGGGCTCCAGGCGATATTGGTGATGGCGCCGATTTTCAGATAGGGCGTGTCATCCTCCTGATGGAGCACTTCTCCGACGAAACCGAACTGGCTACCCGTCAGGGCCAGCAGGTCACCGAGCATCAATTCGAAGGCAGCGTGCTCGTTGTCATTGGTCAGGAACACATTCTGGGCCCGGTGGATTGCCCGGCTGAGGTGGGAAACCGGCACATATTCGTTGTCATCGGACGCCAGGTAGGAGCGCTCCAGTTCGTCCTCAACAATGCTGGCCAGGCTGCGCAGAACGTCCAGATCAACCTCACTGAACTGCCGGGGCTTGTCGTCAATGATGCACAGTGAGCCAATCTTGAAACCACTGGGTTCGCGCACGGGTATACCGGCGTAGAAGCGGATATGGGGCTTGCCGGTGACCAACGGGTTTTTCTGAAAACGTGGATCGAGGGTGGCATCTTCCACCAGCAGGATTTTGTCCTGTCGGATAGCGTAATCGCAGAATGCCACGGAACGCGGTGTTTGCGCAGTCTCAAGGCCCTGGCGGGATTTGAACCACTGCCGGTCCTCATCCACGATGGAGAACAGCGCGGTTTTCACCCCGTAGTACTGCCGCGCAATTCTTGTCAGCCGTTCAAAGCGCTCTTCCGGTGGAGTGTCCAGAATGCCCAGGCGATCGAGCGCCGCCAGCCGGCGTTTTTCGGTGCCCGGGTTTGTCATTTGCAGGATCTCCACTGAGGGTTCAGCGTTTATTATAACCTGAAGCCAGTTCCTGGGCCCGCTTGCGATTGACTCCATATCCTCGACACTATGGGTGGATTCGTTGTCTTTGGCCAGATAGTTTAGTGGCCCGCCGAACATTCTCGCCTCCGGAGGGTTCAGGCTGCGGGGAAGGCCGTCCAGCCATCCAACCAGCTCGATGTGGCCCGGGGATTGATGGCGCCCTGATACTCCGCGGATTCATCATAGAACTCACTTTTCGGTGGCCGCTTCGCTTCCATGGTGCGCAGCATTCCAAGAGGCCTGAAATGGGGCGAGGATTCGTTGCTGGCCGAGGTCTGAAGGCCGCTTTCCAGCTGCACCGTATTGAAAAGCGCGGGGGTACGAATCCACTCCTCCTCGTTGAAGTCGAAATCGTCGTCCTCGGTTTCCCCGGCGGCGGTGAGGTTGCCAAGGCGCCCGTTATTGGACAACAGGTTGTGGCTGAATGTCAGGGCGTTCATGCCCACCAGAGCGGTTACTTCGTCGCGGGTATCCAATGCCTCAATGGCAAAGCTGTCGATAATCATGTTGTGAAAATGCCCGCCGGAACCCTCGCGCAGGAGGATCGCGCGATGTTCCCTGGCGGAGCGACCACTGCCGTACAGTGACACGTTGTAGAACGTGGGTTCCGAGCGCGGCAGGGCGGTGTGGTTGGCGCCGTTGTTATCACCTTCGAAGGCGTTATCGCCAACGTCCCGGTGTTGCTGGATGACCGCAAACTGAACCCGGCCATTCCAGCCCCAGTCCCAGTCGATGCTGTCATCGGCTGCTCCGGTGACCAGGATGTTTTTAAGGTCGACCGTACCGCCGAACATTTCAATGCCGTCGTCCAGCGCCCGGTGAACCTGCACGTTCTGCACAATGGTGTTCGAGCCGCAACCGCCCAGCGTCAGGCCATTGAGTTCGTTGTTTTTGTAGACCTCGAATCCGGCAAACTCAATGCGGGTGTATTGCACGACGCCACAACTGTGGTCCGGATTCTGACCGCCGAATCGACCCCTGAGATCGGTGTCGGGGAGGCCCTCAATGGCGCTGTCAGGTTCGTTTACCGGCGCCTTGCCCAGCAGGACCACTCCGCCCCAGTCGCCCCGGGCCCGCTCGCCCTCTGGTTTGGCACTGGTGAAGACCACCGGCTGGTTCCGGCTGCCCCGGGCGAAGAGTTTGGAGCTGGACGTGACGATGAGAGCGGAGCCGGCTTCGCCCTGGATGATGACGCCAGGTTTAATGGTCAGTTGAGCGTTTTCCACGAATATTTTGTCTTCAAGCACATAACGCGTGCCGGTTTCCCAGACCGTATCGGTGGTGATATCGGAATGGATACGCACCGCCCGGTTTTCGAATGCGGTGAAGCCGGCGACGGTTGCCACAACAACGCCGAGTACCGGAACCAGAACCAAAGCGTTTCGGCCAAACCAGGTTCGGCGATGGGTGGGATGTGCCGTCGAGGATTCGAGCTTTTGATCGGGAGACTTCGCCATCAGTGGCTGCCCGTCATCATTCGCCATGATTTCCCGGGCCAGTGCCTGAAGTTCCGGGGTGCCGTTGGCGTCTACCCGCCTGAGAACATCGGCCCGGTACGCAGGTTCCCTGAGCAGAACGTTCAGGTGAACGAAGTCGACACCGGGGCACTGACCTTTATCGATGCGGCGCTTCAGGCGCCAGAGTTTTTCTACCAGAAGGGATGAGTGGTCGGACATTACTGCTGCTCCGTTGGAATGGGAGCCCCAGTTGTACAGGTGCGGATGAAGGCTTTGTGTCAGGAGCGCGCTTTTTGAGCCTTGTGGGGCAATCTCGCTTAACTCAAAGGAAGGCAAAGGGTATAGTTCATTGGCTCGGTTGAGCGCTTGCCCCGAATTTCTTTCTGGCGGGTTCCGGGCGCTGTTGTTCATCCATGTCAGGCATTGGTTTTTCTCCTTGCTCCCCTCGCAGGATTCATAGCCGCGCGTTCCGCCTTGACCCTCTCCTGCAGTGCCTCCGCACTGTTTTCCCCGCTGATCAGCCCCGAATTGTCCTTCCGCCATTGCTCGGTGAGTTCGCCCCGGAAGGCTTTGGCCAGGATGGACTGGGTGAGGCTGTTAACGCGGGCCAGAGCGTTGTTGACCTGTTGTTCGATGCTGTCGGCGTGGGCGAAGAGTTGGTCTACTTGGCTGACGATTTCGATTAGTTCCTCTGAACTCGGGATTTGTAATTCCATTTTTTCCAAAACGGATTTACCAAGGGTTGGGATGCCGGTGTTGGAGTTCATTGTCATTAGCAGACAATCTACGACCGAATCAGACCGGCGGCGAGAGGTTAAATCATTATGAAAAGCGCTGAGCAGCTCTATCTTGATCCGCATGCCGGGACCTTGCACCTAGCGGTCTCACAGGGTTCCTCTGGCTTCAGCCAAAGATGATGAAGGGCAATCGGCACGCTTGGTGTATGAGGACTTGCCGAGTTACAGCTGCGATGGTGAATGCTGCAATAAACCTTGTCGCCATGGCTCGTCTGGCCCAGCGAGGTCAATCCTTTCTTTACTCGGTACTTTTTTCGACCCGCATTGCTGTCCAGCACGTACGTAAGACCACCGGGTAAGGGGCAGATGTTTCGAACGTAACCCAACATAATGGCTCGATTAACCGCCCAAGCATAGTCTTCTTTGACGAACCGGCTGATGCCCTCTTTGCAATAGGTACTGCCAATAGGGTGAGTCGAATCGATGGGTTTGCACTCGACGAATATTGCTTCCATCGAGCTGCTTCGAGCTGTTAGCTGACCTCTAAGTGGGCGGAATGTGAGGTCGGGCTGACAATCGAGCTTGTTTCCTGCCCGGTTGCGCAGATTACCTTCCCGAACAGGGGTCTGAAACACTGAAAATCCTTGAATGGTTTCCGGCTCATTGCTGTAGAGATCATCCAGAATCATATAGAGCCTTTCAGTAATTGTGTCTTCATCTTTGCCACAGATTGTAAAATGCCCTTCGGCGACTTCTTTAAGCAAACGGCGCCAAGCATGAGCGAGTGCATTCTGAACTATGACCATCAAGAACACTGGAATATCGCTGGGCCTTCCTGTGGCTGGTCCCTGCCCTGTCATCAATCCCCGCATTACCGACTAAGCTCCTCTAGACGTGCCCCAAATTCCCAGATCAGCTCCGACGCAAGCAGGCGGGCCTGACTTTGGGTCCAGTATCGGTAGCGGTTGAGTAATCCGACCGTCAGGCTGGGCTGGTCTGCACTGAGTAAGGTTATTCGGCTGACGCCAAGACCTCCCACCTGTTCGATCCAATGGTCGGGGAGCTCTAGTGGCGGGGTAGCTCCCTCCAATGTGATAGAGAAAAAACGCCAAGGCAGCTCAATGCTGGAAGTACTCAAGGTCTTCACTTGCACTGTATGTCCCCCGGCACCAAAGGCGCCAGCCAGCTCTTTTTCTAAGCAAGCGGTAAATGCTTGAATGTGCTCATCCGTGATCTGGGCCAATCCCCTTTCGCGTGCAGAGGCATAGGGCGCATTGATAGCAAGGGTATCGGACAGAATCTGATGATCGGTTGACGACAAGCCATAGAGTCGGCCCACGGTGTGATCCAGCATTCGCCAATCGGGGTGTTTGTTGATCAGTTGGTGGGCACAGGTTTCTATGGCCTGACGTTGTTTGTCGCTTAATTCTTCAGGCGGAATAAACGGAAAACGGTCAATATCCATCTTCTGTTGGACTTCTCGTTCAACACCGAACTCCCCGCTTATCATTAAAGTCACATATTCAAAAAGTTTGCTATGAAGCAAGACCAAAAGGTAATGCGTCAGAAATACTGAGAACTGATGGTCAGACGTTGAATATCCATAATAAGACTCTGAAAATGCTAAATCCCCAAAACTCAATAAAGCACGACCTCGGGCACGATCCTCTCGTAAAGTTTTTCTCACTAGAACTAAAGGTGCTTTATAAATACTAGGCGAACGTGGCCATTCAAGCCCTTTACCGACGTAGAGATTTAAATCAGCTAAAACCACATTAAAGGGGTGAGCACTATAGTCTGCCAGTAGCTCAGGCTTCCCTATCAAAAAAGAATCGTCACGAGTTTTATTAGCCCTTTGAAACCCCATTCCCTGATTAAGCTCACGATGCATACTCCAATACTGTCCCAGAGTTCCTCTCGCTTTCCGGTTAATGCGACTGACGATTGAAATATCCTGCAATGTACCGCGATACAAGGTTTTCAATGTAGCCGGATTATTCAAGACCATATCGAAAGTAATCGGGCTGGCATCGGTGGCATCGACCCGCAGGAGGCCCTTGCCATTTAAATCTGGCTCATATTGTGGACTGACGAAGACGAATTGCTCATCCGGATTCGGAAGTTCATTGTCTGCAAATAGCAAGCAGAACGGTTGATCCACACTGGGCCAGACCCGAGTTTGCCGTAGCGCAGCTCCGTTCAGTATGCCTGTTACTTTCAAGGCTTTGAACAAGGCGTTGCGGGCAGCGATTCCCTTTGGGGATTGTTTGAACAGCCAGCGTCCTGCCAATGCCAGAGCAATGCGCCCTCCGGGCTTGGTCCAATCCATGGCACCCCAGACGAAAGGCAGATCGGGAACGCGGTCTGGATTATGGTAATTACCGGCAATCTCATCCAGGCCGCGCTGTGCAGCCACCTCCCGGCAACGTCGGGTAAAGACTCGATCAATGGCGTCGTATTTCTTGGTCAGGCTTGTCCAGGGAGGATTGCCGATTACGACGTCAAAGGCATTGCGGTAGCGATCAGACACGTGATCACCCAAGCTTCCCGCCATCGGCACCAGCTTGCTGGCTTGGCTGCCAGGGTCGGCAACATCGATTAGAACACTGTTCTCCAGTTTCCTGAAGCGCAGCGCTTCTACCGGCGCTGGGTGCGGGTCAAGTTCGAGTGCGGTGAGGTACAAGGCCAATGCCGCGAGGGTACGGGCATGGCCATTGGTATCGAAACCAACCAGCTGCTGATGGAGAATGTCCCGAATCTGCTGGCGCGATGGTCGCTTACCGGTTTCACGAAAGCGTAGCTCGACCAGTTTGCGCAATCCTGCCACCAGAAATACGCCGGCTCCGCAAGCGGGGTCCAGCAGCCTCGCCTTTGAACCCGCCGGATATGCGTGAAATGCCTCCTCCACCATGTATTCGGCTATGTGATAAGGGGTGTAATATACACTGGTTGCGTGACGAGCCGATTTATCGAAACGATGAATCAGTTCTTCGTAGGTCTCGCTCAACAAACCAATGGGCAAGTGATCGAAATCCAGATCGCCCCAATCCAGCCTCTGTTGCGACACGCCGGGCTCAATGGCAGTGTCCAGGGTCATTATCGCACTCAGTGGTTGAATGACAGCTTGCCCATGTTGTTGAACCAACTGGCGGAAATAGACGACATAATCCGTTGCGGGCAGGGCTAGAAGATCGCCATTAAAGGTGTTATCCAGCCATTGGTTCGTCTCTGCCAGTGCGGCGTTGGTATCCATGCACGCTTTCAGCGATGTGGCACTGGGGGCGATATTGGGCAGGTGCTCAGGGCGCACGATCTTTCGACCTATCAGGTAGCGCAGGAAGAGTGCCCGTCCGGTCAGGGCGATTGCCTCGTGCGTTGACACGCCAAGGTTACGCAGTGCTTCTCCCGCGTCGATCATCAGATCGAGCAGCACATCACGCAGGCGTATAGTGGCGGCCGGTACAAGGTCTTCCCCCTGAGCAAGCCTGGGAAGAATACTGAGTGCTTCGCTGGAATCGCGTGAAAACCAGACAGGGGTAGAGTCTTCCGAGGGAAGCAGGTCGGTGGCGTAAATATCCAGCCGTCCTGGTTTCAACACACCGAGCCATGCCGGCTCACCACGCATGGCCAGAATTTTCTGAAGATCACGAATGGATGGGGTAACGTCGCGTAAACGGGTTTGATCGACGACGTAGAGCAGCGCCTGGACCTGCTGTTCAACTACATAGTCGACCAGGGGTGTCTGTCGATTCCGGAAAAGGTCCGTATATCTCAGGCATCGAGCGTCTTGGTTGTCGTGCAGATCTACACAACTTTCGCTGGGTGCACCGAATTCCTGTAACAAATCCATTATTGGTGTCCCGATTTGACGTCCGTGATCAAGGGGAGTTCCCGCTGGGATGGTGTAAGTCCCAGGTAGAGATCGATACGTTCGCGCTCTCTGGCCATATCAACAACCCAGCCTGGACTGTCAATATTCTGCCCCTGGATCAAGCGCACACCTCCTTCATCCTGTGGAATAAAGATCCACTCTTCCATAGGGGCCTTACGTGGTGCTCGGACATAGTGATGGACAGCGGCTGATAAACTACCCATGTTCCCGCGCCTTATACCGAGAATGTCCTCAAGCGTCTGCAACACGGCAAACGTAAGCAGATCGGCCTTGGTATAGCGTCGCGCGCTTCTCTCATGCGTCGGCCTTTCGCAAAAGGGTGGCAACTGCGCCCATGTGTGTAGCCTTGAACGGCTAATACCCCCCAAAGCGGCACAAATATCTTTGGCGGTGAACGACCTGATAGCAGACATGTTTCCACTTTTTGTTTCAGAGTTAAAGCAGAACTGTTCAAATTATAGAACAGATTTGCTTGGGATAACATGTCTCGTTGCCAGAGAGAGGCGGGCCGGCCCCAAGCTACAGGCAGGGATGTAAGGTTGCACCCGCATCACGCTGACTATGCTGAAGGGTTTTTTCGAGCTTTCTTCGCCGGCTTCACAGCCGCCCGTTCCGCCGTGATCCTCTCTAATAACGCAGCCGCACTGTTCTCCCCCCTGATCAGCTCCGGGTTGTCCTTGCGCCATTGCTCGGTGAGTTCGCCCCGGAAGGCTTTGGCCAGGATGGACTGGGTGAGGTTGTTGACGCGGGCCAGAGCGTTGTTGACCTGTTGTTCGATTCGGTCGGCGTGGACGAAGAGTTGGTCTACTCGGCGGACGATTTCGGTTTGTTCTTCTTTATCAGGTACCGAAATGCCAATCGCACGAACCTTGTTGAGATTAAGGTTTGGTTGAGCTCCACCGGCAGCTGCTTTTCGGGTTTCCTCGTAATTTTCAAGAAGCCTCAGCTTCAGATAGCTGCGCAGGGTCTTTTGTTCGTTGGCTGTGACGGCTGCACAGGCTTGGTTACATGTTGCGGACAGTCTCAATTCTGTTACCTGTCCACGAGTTTTACCTTCACCGTACATTGCCAACAACAGTGTGCCTGGTGGGAAGATTTTTAGAGAGCACTCACCAACTGCGATTTTAGTGACAAATTGCTCCGCTGAATCTGTAAAAATGGCTCCTGTACTGGCGCTGGTCAGCCACGGAACATCGCCATCTTTCCAGTACTTGGGTTCTTTTCGACTTGGGGTCTTTCCTGTCGCAACCGTTGCAACGCCACCGACAGTGAAGGCGTCCCAATCAGTGATTGATAAACCATTCTGATTGCGCCACTCCTCCGTCAACCGCCCACTCACCGCCGCAGCCAGCACGGACTGGCGGAAGCGTTTGAGGATTGGCGGGACGCGTTCGAGGCGGGCTTTGGTGTTTTCCACCTGGGTCAGGAGGGTGTCGAGTTTGTCGGCGATGACTTTTTGTTCGGCGAGGGGTGGGATCGGAATTGTAAGCTCACGCAGCTTTTTTAAGTAAATCCCTTTTTGAGCTGTACCTTTTGCGTTATCTAGAATTTGCTGTTGGAAGTCATAACTCTCCAATGAGTAACGAAATGTGCTGGTGTTCAGGTCGGGAGCCGCTAGTACAGCAACACTCCTTTGAAGCGTAAATTTTCCGAAATTTTTTGGTACAACAGCTGTTCTTCCCAAGGCACCAACTATTGTCAGCAGTACATCATGCGTAGAAACTTTTGTCCGCCTATCCTCGACTTCAAACAATTCAGCGGGGATCAATCTATGGCTCTGTTGGAAATCAATCATCCCGTTTTGTATGTTCTTGGCACTTAACATCGGTTGGCCCACCGCAGTCCCTTTTGGAGGGTTGTGAGAGCCGTCTGTAAGCTTTGAACAAACTAGGCCGAGGGTTGAAGAAGTCCAGCCAGAGGGAAGATTATGCTCTAACATTACGTTTGCTCCCTTCCCAATTCGCCAAAGGATGCTAGGTGCTTATCAGCCTCCTCCTCAGCCCCCAACTCCCGCATCAGCGCATCCAGCTCCCCCAACGCCTGCACCAACTCCCCCATAGCCTCACCCGCCAACACACTCGGCTCCGGCAAATTGGCCGCATCCACACTGTCGCTGTCCTTAAGCCAGGAAATATCCAGCGAGTCGCCCTTGTGTTCGGCAATCCACTGGCGGCTGAAGCGGCGCCAGCGGCTGTGGGCCAGGCGTGGGTCGATGCCTTCGTTTTCGTCGCTGTGTTCCGGCAGTTCGATGGCTTCGGAATGGAAGCTGTATTCGCCTTCTTTGCGCTCGCTATCGCCGTTGGGGCTGTCACCATAAACAACTTCAAACGGCTTCAGGTGCTGGTCGCCAAAAGGCGTGCGTTTACCGAAGCTGGGCATGTTGGTGCGCAGGTCGTAGACCCAGACGTGTTCGGTGCAGTTCTCTTCCTGGTACTTGTCCGTGGCGCTGCCTTTAGTGAAAAACAGTACGTTGGTCTTCACGCCCTGGGCGTAGAAGATACCGGTGGGCAGGCGCAGGAGGGTGTGCAGGTTGCACTTGTTCATCAGGTCCCGGCGCACGTCGGTGCCCACGCCGGCTTCGAACAGTACGTTGTCCGGCAGTACCACGGCGGCGCGGCCACCGGGTTTGAGGTTGCGGTAGATGTGCTGCAAAAAGGCCAGCTGCTTGTTGCTGGTTTTGTACGTCAGGTCTTCCCGGGTGATGCTGGCATCGCCGCCTTTGCTGGTGCCGAAGGGCGGGTTGGCGAGGATTACGTCCGCCTTTTCCAGCCCGGCGCCGGTCTGGCCCAGGGCATTGCCCAGGTGCACCACGCCTTCGGCGTCTCCTTCCATGCCGTGCAGCAGGCAATTCATCAGGGCCAGGCGTCGGGTGCCGGGCACCAGTTCGATGCCCACATAGGCGCGGGTGGTCTGGTAGGTTTTGTCTTTGTCGCTTAGCTCGTACAGTTCGTCAGTCTGGCTTTTGATGTATTCGTGGGCGGCAATCAGAAAGCCTGCGGTGCCTGCCGCCGGGTCCTGGATGTGTTCTCCGGGCTGGGGCTTCAGGCAGTTCACCATGGTGTTGATCAGGGCCCGGGGCGTGAAGTATTGGCCGGCACCGGATTTGGTTTCGTTGGCGTTCTTCTCCAGCAGGCCTTCGTACAGGTCGCCCAGGCCGTCTTTCTGGGCGCTGAACCAGTCGATCTGGTCCAGGGTTTTGATCATCTGTTCCAGGTGGCGCGGTTCCCGCAGGCGGGTCTGGGCATCAGCGTAGATGGCACTGATCAGCGGGTCGTCGTGCACCAGGTTACCCTCGCCGTCCTTGCCGGTGGACAGGCTGAGCAGGATGCGCTTGTAATCGTTCAGCAGGTTGATGCCGGATTTACCGTTCAGATCACTCCAGCGGCAGCCTTCCGGCAACGGGTGCTTCTTCAGGGTGCCGGCTTCCGTGTTCTCGTGGACCATTTTGATGAACAGCAGCAGCACCAGTTCGGTGACGTAGTCCGAGTAGTTGATTCCGTCGTCCCGCAGAACGTCGCAGAGGTTCCAGAGTTTTTGGACGATGTCGTTGTTGGTCATGTGTTGAGCCTTTGATGGGCGCTCCGTCTTTGTCGGCGCCTCATGTATAAAAAATGCCGAAATCTTTGCACGTTGCGGGCGACATGTTAAGAAAAGCCGGTTTTCTATGCATGTTATTCGGGCTATGTCGAAAAAACGCGAAAAAAATCGACATGGATAGAATCTATGTCGATGCGGTAACCATGGTCGAATCAGGCACTACGCTCCGGCCACATCGCTTCATTCAACTCCTCCAGCACCGTATCCAGCTGCTCCCCCAGCACCTTGTCCATCTGTTTGGCCCCGCCGTCATCGGCGAAGCGGTGATTTACGAACTCCCTGTCGATGATGACTTCGTGCACCAGTTGCTTGGCCAGACGTTCGAGCCATCGGCGCTGATTAGGGTTCCAACTGTGCTGGATGAGGATGCGGTCCATGGCCTGGGCCACGCGTTGTTCGAAGGAGATCAGCGGTTCACCGAGGGCGGCGCGGCGGATGTAGCCGATGATGCTGGCGGCAATATCCCTGTTGGTCTGGTTGCGCACGGCGCTTTGCAGGCGGGCTTCGGAGTAGCCGTTGTTGTCCAGCAGCAGTTTCACTTCCCGTAGCTGTTGCCGGGTGAGGTCCCGGGGTTTGTTGACCACCACCGCCAGGGCGGCGGACTGGTTGAGCTGGTCTTTGATGAACTGATTGAATTCGTCCAGATAGTCTTCCGGCTTGTCGTGTTTGCCATAGCTCTGGAAGCGTTCGCGGATTTCGTCCTCATGGTCTGAAATGAGTGGCATGTACTCGCTGCCCACCAGGGATTTTACTTCCGCCAGCTGGTCCAGCAGGCTGCTGTGCTGCTTGATAAACTCTGAAGCCTGGCGGGGACCGAGTTGGCGCAGGTGGGTGTGCAGGGATTTAGGCTCCACGCCCCAGCTCTGGTGCAGTTCGTCCAGTTTCTGTTTCAGTTCCGGGCGGTTTTCCGCCTTGTTGTCGGCCTTGCGCAGCACCCGCATGAGTTTCTGGCTGAGCTGGCTGAGCACCACATCGGCCTGGCTTTCATCCGGTTGTTCGCCGGGGCTGTTGAGGGCTTTTTCCAGTCGCTCGTCGTCGGTGAGCTCGTCCACCAGTTGCTTCAGGGTGATGTTGGGGTCTTTCACCAGGGGCTTCATGGTATTCACGTCCTGCAGCGCGACGTAGATGTCCACCGGGTCGTAGATGCGGAACACAGTTTTTCCGATTTCGTCGCAGCGACGGGTGGCGCGGCCGATCATCTGCTCATACAGGATGCGTGAGCGTATCCGGCGCATGAACACCAGGTTGCAGATGCGCGGCACGTCGATGCCGGTGGTCAGCAGATCTACCGTGATGGCGATGGCGGGGTAGCGTTCGTTCTTGTAGCGGCGGATAAGCTGGTCCACCTTGTCGCTCTGGCCGGTGATCTTGGCCACGGCGGCTTCGTTGTACTGACCGTTGTAAAGATCCTTGAAGGCGTCGTCCAGCAGGCGTTTGACCATATCCGCATGCAGGTCGGTGGCACAGAAGATCATGGTTTTCTCATCGCCGAACGGGTCCAGCTCCTGCACCAGCTGTTCGCAGATCACCCGGTTGAAGTTTTCGTTGATGACTCGGCGGTTGAAGGCGTCCACTTCGAAGTTGAGTTCGTCTTCCAGCTCGGTGGTGTCCACTTCCCCGGTTTGAGTGTTAATCACTTCTACTGGTCTGCCCTTTTCAAAGGTAATGCCGTTCTGGCTGAGCAGGGTTTCATAACGGATGGGTGGTTCGTGGTCGATTAGCCAGTCGTCCGCCACGGCTTCCCGGTAGGAATATGTGTACACCGGTTTGCCGAAAATCTCGCTGGTGTGCTTGGCCGGGGTGGCGGTAAGGCCGATTTTCACCGCGTCGAAATAATCCAGTACCCGGCGGTAGCTGGACAGATACTGGCTGGTGTCCCGCAGGGCCAGTTCGCCTTCGGTCATTTCCTGGTCCAGGGTGTAGCCCCGGTGGGCCTCGTCAATAATGATGCAGTCGAATCGGTCGATGGGCGGCGGCGAGTCACTCATAAAAATGCGCTTGACCATGGCCTGCACGGTGGCTACCTGGATGCGGGTTTCCGCTTCGGCGGCCATGTCACCCAGTTCCGCCACGTTGTAGATTTTGCTGAGGGTGAGGTTCTGGTCTAGCGGTGCCTCGTTGAAGGCATCGATGGCCTGCTGGCCCAGCGCGGTGCGGTCCACCAGGAACAGGATGCGGCGGAAGCGTTCGGCTTTTAGGAATCGGTACATCAGCCCGATAATGGTGCGGGTTTTACCGGTGCCGGTTGCCATAGCCAGCAAGGCTGTGCGCACCCCGTGTGCCAGGGCATGTTCGGTGGCGACGATGGCCTTCTGTTGATAATCCCGCAATTTCAGGTAGCCGAAAGGCTCGTCTTTCAGCAGCTTTTCGGCGTTTTCCTTGTCCCGTTCCAGTAAATCCAGAAGGCCGCCAGGAGTGTGGAACTGCGGCAGTGCGCGGCGAATATGGCTTGGCTCCCGTACATCCCGGAACCAGGTGCCGGAGTGCTCCGCCAGTTGGGGTACGTAGGGGCGACCGTTGCAGGAATATACGAAAGGCACATGGTAATGGCTACTTTCGTCAGCGGGCCAGGCGATGGTGCGGCCCATCTGTTCCCACGCGCCCACTAAAGGTGCTTCAATCCTGAAGCCTTTGCTGTAGCGCTCAGCCTGGCGGATTTTGCCGGCGACGTTGGTGTTTTCTTTCTTGGCTTCCACCACTGCAATGGGCGTAAGCCCGAAAAACAGCACGTAATCGGCCCGGCCTTTTTCACCGTTGTGGTTGGTGGGCCATTCAGCGATGGCGCGGTAGTTGCCTTTTTCCGGGCGGGCGCCCTTTTGGAAGGTAATTTCCTGGCTGTCGGCTTCCCAGCCCGCTTCCTGCAATTGCTGGTCAATGAGGATGCGGGCGAGTTCTTCGCTCAACACCAGCGTGTCGGTGGCGGCTTTGGTCTGTTTGGCCACCTGCTGGCGTTGCTGGTTAACGGTTTGTTCGCCCTGCTCTGTGAGTTGCTGTTGCAGGGCTTTGATCTTCTGTTCGTAGGCCTGTTGCTGCTGGGCCAGGGCCTGCTCGTGCTGGCGGGCCTGATCGGCCAGGGTGCGGGACTCTTCGTCCATGGCCACGGCGAGGGCTTCGTACTCGGCCTTCTCTTTCTCGATCAGCTGGCTGAGCTGCTGGCTGCTGTCCAGCTCCATATTGGCCTGTTGCAGATCGTGGCGGAGTTTTTCGATATCGCTCTGGAGCTGGCG
>CBIHLH010000002.1:0-66127 GCA_966210405.1 uncultured Marinobacter sp. | reverse complement strand
TGAAATGGCCGTCAAAATGGGTGTGGATACCATGTCGGACTACCTCTCCCGCTTTGGCTTTGGTGAGAATGCCGCACTGGACGTCGCTGGTGCCCAGAATGGTCTGCTGCCGTCCCGGGAATGGAAGCGGGCGATGCGCAACGCCCCATGGTATCCGGGAGATTCGGTCAACCTGGGGATTGGTCAGGGCTTCATGCTGGCGACGCCGCTTCAGTTGGCCACCGCGACGGCGCTGATCGCCAACCGCGGCCGCTGGGTGGAACCCCGATTGCTCAAGGATGTCAAGGGGGATACCCCGGTTGCCGAATACCTGCCCGATCAGACCCACGAACCGATGCGACTCAAGGACCCAAGCGACTGGGAGTTTGTGGTCGAGGCCATGGCCGGTGTGATGGAAGGTCCAAAGGGCACCGCCCGGGGTGCTGCTCGCGGTGCCAGTTACCGGATGGCTGGTAAAACCGGAACCGCCCAGGTATTCAGCCTGGACGAAGGTGAGGAATACGACGCCGATGAAATTCGTGAACGTCTGCGTGACCATGCCCTGTTTGTTGGTTTTGCGCCGGTGAAAGATCCCCGGATCGCCGTCGCCGTGATTGTGGAAAATGGCGGCAGCGGCAGTGGTACCGCTGCTCCGGTGGCGCGGGCGCTGTTTGATGCCTGGCTGGAGGATTTCCCCGAACTCCAGGGCGACGCCCTGATTACCCAGATCCCGACCGGGGAGGCTCAGTAATGGCCATACGCGACGTGCTCGACGCCACGGCATCCAATCCGCTGGGGCGCCCCCGGGGCATCTGGGCCACCTTGCACCTGGATCCCATTCTGTTATTTCTGCTGTTCGTTCTGGTGTCTGGCGGCCTGTTCGTGTTGTACAGCGGAGCAGATCGCAATATTGACGTGGTTGAGGCCCAGGGGGTTCGCCTGGTCATCGCGTTCGTGGTGATGATAGTTTTCGCCCAGCTTGATCCCAATGTGTTCCGCCGCTGGGCGCCCTGGCTTTACATCGCTGGCCTGGGGTCCCTGGTGGCGGTATTACTGGTCGGCATCGGGGCCAAAGGTGCCCAGCGATGGCTGGGTCTGCCGGGGCTGCCGCGATTCCAGCCTTCCGAACTGATGAAACTGGTGGTGCCGATGGCGGTGGCCTGGTATCTGTCCCGGCATTTTTTGCCGCCGAGCCTGTCCAGGATTGCAGTCGGTCTTGCTCTGGTACTGGTGCCCATGGTGCTGATCATAAGGCAGCCGGATCTGGGCACGTCGCTGCTGGTTGGCATGGCCGGCCTGTTCGTGGTGTTTTTCGCCGGCATGAGTTGGAAACTGATCAGCGCGTTTGTCGCCATGGTCTCCGTCGCCGCGCCGCTGATGTGGTTTTTCGTGATGCGCGATTACCAGAAACAACGGGTGCTGACGTTGCTGGACCCGCAGAGCGACCCACTCGGCGCTGGCTGGAATATTATCCAGTCGAAAACCGCTATTGGCTCGGGGGGTATCGATGGCAAGGGTTGGCTGGAAGGTACCCAGTCGCACCTGGAGTTCCTGCCGGAGAGCCATACGGACTTTATCGTGGCGGTTCTTGCCGAGGAATTCGGATTTATTGGCATGTTGGTGTTGCTCACCATGTATTTTCTGATCATTCTGCGTTGCCTGTATATTGCGGTCACGGCTCAGGATTCATTCAGCCGTCTGCTGGCGGGTGCGCTGACCATGACCTTCTTTATCTACGTTTTCGTTAACATTGGCATGGTGAGTGGCCTGTTGCCGATTGTGGGAGTGCCTCTGCCACTGATTTCCTATGGTGGAACCTCGAGTGTCACGCTGATGGCGGCATTCGGGGTGCTGATGTCCATTCATACGCATCGCCGGATGATCAGTGCCTGACCGACCGCCGGGCCGATTCTGTCCGTGGGGTAATGGAGATCACGGCACGGAACCCGCTACAATACCGGTTGTTAATGCTGCGGGGGTCCCGTGGCAGCTATGAGCGTGGAGGATGTCCCGGCTGTGAGTGCCACATTGTCACCTGTTTGGATACTGGCTGTTGTTGCCCTGACCCTGGGTGGGTGTGCCTCAGCGCCGGACACCAACCACTCGTCACGATATACCCTGAGCCAGGATCGCGCCCCCGATGGCCACTTTGACGCCTCTGGCCTGGAAAATGCGACGCCGCGCTATGAGCCGCCGAAACGGGCGGGAAACAAATCGCCGTATTCTGTCTGGGGCAAGCAGTACCGGGTGCTTGCCAGTAACGACGGATACGTGGCCCGCGGTACCGCAAGCTGGTATGGCGAAAAATTCCACGGCCATAAAACTTCCAACGGTGAAGTGTTTGATATGTATCAGATGACGGCCGCGCACAAATCCCTGAGAATTCCCAGCTATGTTCGGGTAACCAGCCTGGACAATGGCCGCTCGGTTATTGTCCGGGTCAATGATCGCGGACCCTTTCATGGTGATCGCCTGATCGACCTGTCCTACGCGGCGGCGAAGAAGCTGGGTTATCAGTCCCGTGGCACGGCGCGGGTGGCAGTTGCTGCCATTACCGTTAGACCCGATGGCAGAATGTTCCTTGCCGGCAAACCCTTTGTGCCGGGCAACGGCGCAACGGAACCAGACAGCTCCGTCGCGGTCAGTGGCGATGAGGCGAGTGGTGATCGGGCCCTGTTTGTCCAGTTAGGTTCGTTCAGTACCCGTGACCCGGCCGAGGCGTTACTCAATCGCGCAAGGGCTGTGCTGGAAGACCCGATGAGAGTACGCGCGATCGATACCGCATCGGGACGCTACCACCGGGTGCAGGTCGGACCGTTTCAGGACGAGACGACCGCACGACAGACACAGGATGTGCTCGAGGCTCGGGGTTTTGCCCGATCCATCGTCCTGACCGATACCCACTGATTACCCGAACCATGACAAAATACACCTCCGACG
Source organism: uncultured Marinobacter sp. (assembly GCA_966210405.1). Taxonomy (GTDB): domain Bacteria; phylum Pseudomonadota; class Gammaproteobacteria; order Pseudomonadales; family Oleiphilaceae; genus Marinobacter. The sequence goes on along the minus strand of CBIHLH010000002.1, from coordinate 63,208 downwards.
AATGAATGGACCTATGGCTTTAAACTCTGTGTTTCGCACCCTCTTTACGGTCTTTGTGCTGACGCTCGCGCTGTCAGGCAAAGTCATGTCCCAGGCGATACTGATCCCGTCGCCACCTCAGATCGCCGGCAGTTCCTATGTCCTGATGGATCCCAAGAGTGGCCGAATCCTCATGGAGGAGAACAGCCATGAGCGGCTCCCCCCCGCCAGCCTGACCAAAATGATGACGGCGTACATTGTGGAGCGGGAGCTGGATGAGGGCCGTATATCCATGTCGGACATGGTGCCGATCAGTGTCAACGCCTGGAAAACCGGAGGATCAAGGACCTTTGTTCGTGAGGGCACCAGTGTTTCGGTGGCGGACCTGCTCAAGGGGGTGATCATCCAGTCCGGTAACGATGCCTCGGTTGCTCTGGCCGAGTTCATAGCGGGTAGTGAAGGGGCCTTCGTGGATATCATGAACCAGCAGGCCGAGATTCTTGGCATGAAGGATACCCGGTTCCAGAACGCCACCGGTCTGCCTGCTGAAGGGCATTTCTCAACGGCCTACGATCTGGCCATTCTCGCCCGGGCCATTATCAATCATTACCCGGAAAACTACGGGCTCTATGCCCAGAAGCACTTCACGTATAACAACATCCGCCAACCGAACCGCAACAGCCTGCTGTGGCGTGACGACACCGTCGACGGCCTGAAAACCGGTCATACCGAGGCGGCAGGCTACTGTCTGGTGGCGTCCGCTGAACGGGAGGGCACCCGTTTTATTGCCGTGGTCATGGGCACCAGCAGTACTCAGGCCCGGGCTCAGGAAGTTCAGAAAATGCTGAACTACGGCTTCCGTTACTACACCAGCGAGCGTTTGTTCAGTACCGGCGAAGAGCTGGTGGAGGCCCGTGTGTGGGGCGGTAAAGCCGATCAGCTGTCCATTGGTCTGATCGACGATGTCTACGTCACCATTCCGCGTGGCTCCCGCAGCAGCCTTGAATCGACGGTGGACCTTGATTCGGTGATCAAGGCACCCATCAAGGTGGGCGACGAGCTGGGGCGTGTGAAGGTTTCGCTGAACGGTGAGGTTCTGGTTGACCAGCCGGTGCTGGCACTCACCGATGTCCCCGAGGGCGGCTTCTTCAAGCGTATATGGGATGCCATCAAGCTGTTTTTCTTTCAGTTGTTTCAGTGAGGGCGACCCAGGTCCCCGGGAGTAACGCGGCATGAGTGAGCCGAAAGCACCAAAAATCGAGTTTCCCTGTGACTATGTGATCAAGGTCATCGGCGATGCGGCACCGGACTTCACTGACTTTGTGGCGGCGGTCGTTGAGCAGCACGCGCCGGGGCTATCGGAATCCGATATTTCGGTCAATGAGAGCAGCAAGGGGCGGTTTTCATCGGTTCAACTGACCATCGTTGCCACGGGTGAGGCCCAGCTCAAGGCCCTGTTTGAAGACCTCAAGGCCAGTGGCCGTGTGCACATGGTGCTGTAACGCCGATGCCGGACCTGATTATTCGCTCACTGGGTGAGCAGCCCTACCTGGAAACCTGGGAGGCTATGAAGGCTTTCACCGCCAGCCGGGATGACGCGTCGGCGGACGAACTCTGGTGCCTGCAGCATCCCCGGGTCTATACCCAGGGGCAGGCCGGTAAGGCCGAGCATATCCTGGCACCTGGCGATATTCCGGTGATTCCGGTCGACCGGGGAGGGCAGGTAACCTATCACGGCCCGGGCCAGTTGGTGGTTTACCTGATGGTCGATCTGTCGCGTCGCAAGCTGGGTGTGCGCACCCTCGTCGACATCATCGAGCAGGGCATTGTCCGGACGCTGGCAGAGCGCGATATCGTGGCGGCACCCCGGCGGGATGCGCCCGGAGTGTATGTGGCAGGGGCCAAGATTGCCTCGCTGGGGCTCCGGGTCAGGCGCGGGTGCTCGTTCCATGGGCTGGCCCTGAATGTCGCTATGGACCTGGAGCCCTTCGCCCGTATTAATCCCTGTGGTTACGCTGGCATGCCGATCTGCCAGGTGGCCGATTTCGCGCCGGGCGTCGAGGTGTCTGATATCGAGCACCGGCTGGCTACCCACTTGCTGGGCGGGCTTGGTGATAGCCAGGTAACGTGGCTGCGGGGCTGGGAAAGTCAGGCAGCGGGCCCGGCCTCGTAACGGCAGGCGCGGTTCCTGCCCAGGGTTTTTGCGCGATACAGAGCTTCGTCGGCCCGCTGGAGCAAACGGTCGATGGATTCCTGAGCGTGAATGCTGGCGACGCCCAGGCTGACTGTGGCCCTCACGGTGACCCGTTCCGTGGTCACGGATTTGGCGGCAATGGCCTCCCGAATCCGGTTGGCGGTCTTGAGGGCTTCACCCGAGTCGGTTTCCGGCAGTAACACCAGGTATTCCTCACCACCCCAGCGCGCAAGGGTATCCACCTTGCGACTCTGCTCCCGTAAGGTGGTTGCCACCAGAACAATCAACGCGTCACCGACGTGATGACCGTGGCTGTCATTCACGCTCTTGAACAGGTCGATGTCGAGCAACAGCACCGAAAAAGGCCGGCCGTTTCTGAGGAAGCGCTGGTACTCGCTATCCAGTTGTCCCAGGGCTTCCCGACGGTTTGCCAGCCCGGTCAGGGCGTCGTGCTTGGCCGCAAATTCAAAGTCGGCCGCCAACTTCAGCAGGCCCAGCTTGCTACGCCTGCGGCTCTGGTCAAGGATGTAGCAGGTCGCCATTTCGAACGCCAGCACCGCCACCATGGTGAGCCGGAAGCTTGTGGTGTAGGGCGCGTTGAAAATCGTGTCACCAAGCGGGCTGAAGAGCAGTACCACACCGGCGAAACCCCCTGAGCAGGCAATGACGCCGACCCGGGACTCACTGATATAGAAAATGATCGGGGGGTAGGCAAACAGCCAGATGATCGCTGAACCGTCTTCCACTGCCTGTACGGCGAGGTAAGTGAACAGTGCGGTAATCAGGGTAATAAAGCCCCGCCGTTGGAGCGTTTTCTGGCCGGTAAGCAGATACAGAAGCAAATTGACGGCCAGCAGGGCGCCAAAGGTCAGCAGCAGGGGTGGGGTAACCGGGTCGCCGCGCAGACTCGAGCGCCAGGCAAAAAAACACAGCAATGGGACGGCCGCGAGAGTCAGCCAGTTAATGAGGACGGGCACCGGGATTTCACCTTTTACCCGGTACTGGGACAGCTCCGGAAGCTGCGTATTGTGTGCGATTTGCGACATAATCATGGCTTATTGTTGTGATAATCGCTGAAAATCCAGTGAATCGACTTTATGATAATCTGATTCCCCGGAGAGAAACTGTATAGAATCGTAACCAGGCGCCGATGACAGATGTATCCCGGCGCCCGCGCGGGCGCATTGGCCCGCAGGCCGGCGCCGGAGGGGCGCCTGGGTTAGGCCCGATGGCGAATGAGTCCGTATAATGGGGTATGCCGCCGAACTCGGTGAAATTTTCCGGTCCGAACAGGTTTTTCATGCCATCCAGACGATCAAGAACGTCGGTCTCCCGTATCAAAACCGGTAGCTTTGAGCGCAGGTTAAGCCTGACCCGGGCCGGCCTGTTCGCGGGCACGCGTATGGCATCCCATATGGCGACCAACTGGTTCAGCAGTCGTGAAAAGCGAGATGAGCGCCACCGTGCCATGTTGTCCAGCCAGGCCCGGTTCCTGGTGGATGAGCTGGGGCAGCTCAAGGGCAGCGTTGTCAAAATAGGCCAGGTTATGGCGCTGTATGGCGAACATTTCTTGCCGGCGGAAGTCACGGAGGCGCTCCATACCCTGGAGGATCAGACAGCGTCCCTGGCATGGCCGGCCATTGAGCGGGTGCTGCAATCGGAACTGGGGAGTGACCGGTTGGCGGAGCTGGTGATCGATCCCGAGCCCATTGCCGCCGCCTCGCTGGGCCAGGTGCACCGGGCCCAGCGCGTCAGCGATGGCCTGGAGCTGGTGCTGAAGGTGCAATACCCGGGCGTGGCCGATGCGGTGGACAGCGATCTCAGTGCCGTGGCCCAGTTGCTGAAAGTGGCCCGGCTGGTGAGTTTCGGGCCGGAGTTCAATGACTGGCTCGAGGAGGTCCGGAATATGATGCACCGGGAGGTGGACTACCGTCTGGAGGCCGAAACCACGGAAAAGTTCCGGCGGATGCTGGCTTCCGATCCGCGCTTCATCGTGCCGCGGGTGCTGCCGGAATATTCGTCCGCTCACGTCATTGCCTCCACCTACGAGCACGGCCACTCGGTGAGCGCTCCGGCGGTCAGGGCCCTGCCCCTGGAGCGCCGCAGTGCGCTGGGCGAGGCGGCCCTGGAACTGTTCTTCCGGGAACTGTTTGTCTGGGGTGAAATGCAGACCGACCCGAACTTTGGCAACTACCGTATCCGCATTGCCGGTGAGGAAGGTGAGGATCCCGACACCGACCGTATCGTGCTGCTGGATTTTGGCGCAGTGCAGTCCTACACGAATGCCTTTCTGGCACCGGTGATTCAGATGATCCGTGCCTCCTACGAAAACGACCTGCATGCGGTGATCGAAGGTGGTGTGGAGCTGCGCTTCATGAGTCGCGAATGGCCGCAGGAGGTGCTGGAAACCTTCGGCTCGGTGTGTATGTCGGTACTGGAGCCGCTGTCGGGCGACTCTGCTTCCTGGCCGGAATACGCAGTGAACAGCCAGGGCCAGTATCGCTGGAAGCAGAGTGACCTGCCGTCACGGGTGGCTAGGCAGGCTGCCCGCTCCGCGATCAGCCGCTACTTCCGGGTGCCACCCAAGGAGTTTGTGTTCCTGAACCGTAAGCTGATCGGGGTGTATACCTTTATTGCCGTGCTGCATTCGGAGTTCAACGGTGAGCCGTTGTTGAGGAAGTATCTCTACGGCGATGACACGCCCGATACCTCCGCGACAAGCCAGAGCACAAAGGCATAACGCAGGCCTTTGCCAATCGCGACCAGCACGATGAAGTTGAGCCACGGCACGCGCATGATGCCACCCACCAGGGTCAGCGCGTCGCCGCCCAGGGGCAGCCAGCCCAGCAACAGCGACCACTGCCCGAACCGGTTGAAGCGGTTCCGGGCCTTGTGAAGCTGCAGTTCCGTCACCGGAAACCAGCGTTTATCCTTAAAGCGATCCACTTGCCGGCCGATAACCCCATTAACAACGGAGCCCAGGGTATTGCCCAGGGTGGCCCAAAACCATAGCCACAGGTGCGAATAGCCTTGGGTTACCAGGGTGCCCAGCAGAATTTCCGAATAGGCGGGCAGTATGGTGGCGGCGGCGAAAGCGGTCAGGAACAGCGTGAGGTAGGTCACCCAGGACTCCTTGTTCCAGAATATGTGCGATATCCCATTCCCAACTCCCACAGGTTGCGTCACAGCATGAAACAGTTATCCCTTCGCTTCAAACTTTATGCCCTGGTGGTTGCCCTGCTTCTGGTCATGGGAGTCAGTATTGTGGTGACTGCCCAGCTTTCCCTGGGGGATATGGAACACCGGCTAACGGCGCAGACCCGGGATACGGTCAAGGGGATTGTCATGGATCAGCTCAGCGCCACTGCCGGCAAATACGGCGAGCTGGTCAGCGGCCAGTTCGCCACGGCCTTTCGCACGCCGGAAGTGGTTCGTAACGTGATTACGCGGAATATCCGGTCCGACAGTTCCGGGCGTATCAGCCGCAGTGCCCTGCAGGAAACCATTGGTGCAGTGCTGGCGGAACAGAAGGGGCTGAGCTCCCTGTATGCCCAGTTTGAGCCCGATGCCTACGATGGTCAGGATCGTTACTTTACCGGTGGGGTGGAAGACCACAGCAGTGATGAGGGTACCCTGGAGATTTATTACTACCGGGATCCCGAGGGCGAGGTTGTGTTCAGCCGTACGGAAGATCCGGCGACCAAGTACCTGGACCAGCGCAACGAATTCGGCATTCGCGAAGCCGAATGGTACCTCTGCTCCCGGGATACGCTGAAGCCCTGCATTATGGAGCCCTATGAATACGAAATTGAGGAAGGCTATTCCGAGCTGATGACCAGCCTGGTGGTCCCGATTCTCGACGATGGCGCTTTCGCCGGCGTGGTGGGGGCGGACATCAACCTGTCCACGCTGCAGAAGACCATCGCCACGGTCAGCCAACAGTTGTTTGAGGGCCAGTCGCGGGTGACGCTGCTGAGCAAGAAGGGGCTGATCGCCGCCTCCAGTCACTATCAGGAACATCTGGGCCGACCCTTACAGGAAGCGCTGCCGGATCTGGCGGATGAGCTGGCCGGTCTGCACCAGGGGGATCGTACGTTCGACAACGGCGAGACACTGGCGGTGTCCTACCCGGTCGACATCAATCTGCCGGACACCGAGTGGTCGTTGCTGATCGAGTTGCCCCGGGCGGCGGCGCTGGCCCAGGTGGCTGGCATTACCGGCATGTTGTCGGAGGAAGTCGCGGCCACGGCCACACGACAGACGGTGGTCGGAATCACGGTGGTGTTACTGGCGATTGCGGTGCTGGTGGTGCTGGTGCGTTCGGTGACCCGACCGCTGAACCAGATCCGCGACCGTATGCAGAATCTGGCCAGTGCCGAGGGAGACCTGACCCGGGAACTGACTATCGATACCCACGCCGAGCTGATTGATCTGGCCGGTGGCTTCAATGCCTTCCTGGGACGCCTGCGGGAAATGATCAGTGATCTGAAAGGCGTCAACGCCCGGGTGCAGGAGCAGGCGACGGATGTCGGTCGCATTGCGGTTGAGACCGATGAGCAGACCGGGCGTCAGCAGCAGGACATCGACAGCGTGGTCACCGCCATGAATGAAATGTCCGCGGCGGCCGGGGAGGTTGCCGGGTTTGCCGGTGAGGCGGCCGAGAATGCCCGTATGGCCCAGGACGGTATTCGTTTTACCCAGGGTGCCCTGACCGCCGCCGTTGACGAAGTGGGTGCGGTGTCCAATGAGATGAATCAGGCCAGCACCGCCATCGGCCATGTCGCCAGTCGGAGCGAGGATATCAACCGTATTCTCGATGTGATTCGTGGCGTTGCCGAGCAGACCAACCTGCTGGCGCTGAACGCGGCTATCGAGGCGGCCCGGGCGGGTGAGCAGGGCCGCGGCTTTGCCGTGGTTGCCGACGAGGTTCGCACGCTCGCCTCCCGTACCCGGCAATCCACGGATGAAATCAGCGAGATGATTGATGGCCTGAAGCAGGACGTCAACGGCGCGGTTTCCGTCATCCAGGCCGGTGTCGGCCGGGCCAATTCGGCGGTGGAAGGCACCCGGGAAGCCGATCATTCGCTGGCGACCGTGGTGGATCGCATCAGCACCATCGTCGAACATGTAACCCAGGTGGCCACGGCTGCCGAGGAGCAGAGTTCCGTCAGTGAGGAAATCAACCGCAACCTGACTCAGATCGGCGATGCGGCCAGCGATCTCCGGGAGCTGGCTCGCCGGGTCAAGGGCAGTGGCCAGACCCTGGATGGCCAGGTTCAGGTGCTGGAGCGGGAGCTGAGTCGTCTGAAAACCTGATCACCACGCTGTAAACACCATGGCCATGCCGACTGTTCCCGGTCAGACTATGGCCGTCATTCAAAGCTTCAATTTTCAATCATGGCACGCCGTGCCAAGATTGGGACCATTCAACAACCCCCGTGTTCCGCCATCGGATAACACTGCTCTCGGGAGATTTTTTATGGACCAGGTGACCATATACGGTCGTGCAAGTTGCGGATTCTGTCTGATGGCAAAGAATCTGTGTGAGACCAGAAACATTCCCTACCGCTGGATCGATATGATTGAGCAGAACATGAGCAAGCAGGACATTGCGGCCAGAATCGGCCAGCCGGTGCATACCGTGCCGCAGATCCTTGTCGGCGACCGGTATGTCGGCGGGTTTGATCAGTTCCGCACTTACGTGCGTGAGCTCAAAGCCTGAATTCGGTCTTCAGCTTTTTCTCAACAAGTTGGTTTTTCAGCCTGGCCACCCGGGGCAGGCCGTTGTCGAAGGGCGGAAAGCTCTCCCCGTAAATCAGCGGCTCCAGATAATCGCGGCAATCCTGGGTAATGCCAAAGCCATCGTCCGTGATGTAGTGAATGGGCATCTTCTTTTCCTGATTGGCCACCTCGCTGAGCGGGGCTTCTCCGATCTTCCAGCGGTAGGGTTTGGCCTGTTCCCGCACGATGGTCGGCATCAGGGCCTGCTTGCCGTCGATTGCCATTTCCACGGCTGCCCGGCCAACGGCGTAGGCCTGTTCCACATCGGTGGCTGAGGCAATGTGCCGGGCGCTGCGCTGGAGGTAATCGGCGACCGCCCAGTGATATTTGTGACCCAGGGCCTGCCGGACCATGTTGGCCAGCGCCGGCGCAACGCCGCCCAGTTGGGTGTGGCCGAAAGCGTCCTTGGCGCCGGCGTCGGCGAGAAAGCGGCCGTCTTCGTACTGGGCGCCCTCCGAGGCCACCACCACGCAGTAGCCATACTCTTTCACGCAGTGATCGACCCGAGCCAGGAAGGTCTCCCGGTCAAACGGTATTTCCGGGAACAGGATAATGTGTGGGGGTTCGCCTTCACCCTGGCCGGCCAGGCCACCGGATGCCGCAATCCAACCTGCGTGGCGGCCCATCACTTCAAGGATGAAGACCTTGGTGGAGGTTTCACACATGGATTTGATGTCCAGGCTGGCTTCCAGGGTGGAGGTGGCGATGTACTTGGCCACCGAGCCGAACCCCGGGCAGCAGTCGGTAAAGGGCAGGTCATTGTCCACGGTCTTGGGAACGCCGATGCAGGTAATGGGGTAGCCCATCTTGTCGGCAATCTGCGAAACCTTGTAGGCGGTGTCCTGGGAATCCCCGCCGCCGTTGTAGAAGAAATAGCCGATATCGTGAGCCTGGAACACTTCAATCAGGCGCTCGTATTCGCGACGGTTCTCGGAAATGTTCTTCAGCTTGTGGCGGCAGGAGCCGAAGGCGCCCCCCGGGGTGTGGATCAGCGCCTGGATGGCGTCGTCGCTTTCATGGCTGGTATCGATCAGTTCCTCTTTCAGGGCCCCGATAATGCCATTGCGCCCGGCGTAGACCTTACCGATTTTGTCCGGGTGCTTGCGGGCGGTCTGGATCAGCCCGCAGGCGCTGGCGTTAATGACGGCGGTAACACCGCCGGACTGGGCGTAGAATGCGTTCTTGATGGCCATCTCGGGCTGGAGCCTCCTGCTGGTTCGATAATGGCGCAGATGATACGCCAATCGCCGCCGATTTTCATGAGCAGCTTTGCGGATGGCCGGGCTCTTGACGGCCCGGGGCGGATACGGGAGGCTTGTCGGGTTTCAATCAACAGAGCGGACGCCGAATGCACATTCATATCCTGGGAATCTGCGGCACCTTTATGGGCAGCCTGGCGGTGCTGGCCCGAGAGCTGGGCCATACCGTAACCGGCTCCGATCAGGGCGTTTACCCGCCCATGAGCACCCAGTTGGAAGCCCAGGGCATTGGCCTTGTGGAAGGTTACCGCCCGGAGAATCTGGAGCCAAAGCCGGACCTGGTACTGATCGGCAACGCCATGTCCCGGGGCAATGCCGAGGTTGAGGCGGTTCTGAACCGCAACATCGATTACATGTCCGGCCCCGAATGGCTGGCCCGCGAGGTGTTGCGTCATCGCTGGGTGCTGGCAGTGGCCGGAACCCACGGCAAAACCACCACCACCGCGATGCTGTTGTGGATTCTGGAGCAGGCCGGATTCGAACCGGGGTACCTGGTGGGTGGCGTGCCCAGGGATTTCCCGGTGTCGGCCCGCCTGGGGAATAGTGATTTTTTTGTTATTGAAGCCGACGAGTACGACAGCGCCTTCTTTGACAAGCGCTCCAAGTTCATTCATTACCGGCCCCACACGCTGATCCTGAACAACCTGGAGTTCGACCACGCCGACATATTCGACAATGTCGAGGCCATTGAGCGACAGGTCCATCATCTGGTCCGGACGGTGCCCTCCCAGGGGCTGATTATCCGGCCAGCGGTCGATACCCATCTGGATAGCGCGCTCAACCTGGGCTGCTGGAGCCCGGTGCAGGATACCGCCATTGGCAGCGAAACCCCGCGCATGGCCGACTGGCGGGCGGAACTGCTGGCAGACGATGGCAGTCGTTTCATGGTCGTCCATCATGAGCAGCCCGTGGCCACGGTGAGCTGGAGCCAGACCGGCCGGCACAACGTCCGTAATGCCCTGTCCGCCATTGCGGCAGCCAGGCACGTTGGCGTGACGCCGGATCACGCGGTTGCGGCCCTGAGCCGGTTCTCTGGCGTCAAACGACGGATGGAGCTCCTGGCCGAAGTGGGGGGCGTGAAGGTGTACGATGACTTTGCCCATCACCCTACCGCCATCGCCACAACACTGGAGGGTTTGCGCCATCAGGTGGGTGAGGAGCCGATCCTGGCGCTGATTGAGCCCCGGTCCAATACCATGAGGCAGGGCGCTCACCAGCAAACCCTGCTGCCGAGCGCCGACGCTGCCGACCAGGTATTGTGGGCCAACCTTAATGAGCTGGACTGGCTACCTACCCTCGTGGCTGCCTGGCACGACGGCCACCCCGGCTCGGCCCGGCACCGTGTCGAATCCACCGTTCAGGCGCTGATCGACGGCGTACTGGCGGAACTGCCCGGGCGTGGCCATATTGTGATCATGAGCAACGGCGGCTTCGGCGGCATTCATGGCAAGCTGATTGCCGAACTTGAGCGCAGGCAGACAACATGACCGAAGACCACGGCACATCCCGCACCATCAATCTGGCGTTTACCGGGGCCTCCGGCGCCCAGTATGGGTTGCGGCTGTTGCAGTGCCTGGTGGCGGCGGGCTGTCAGGTGAATGTCATGGTCAGCAAGGCGGCCCAGGTGGTGATCGCCACGGAAACCGACCTGAAGCTGCCCGGCACGCCGCCGGCCATGATGGAAACCTTTACCGCCTATACCCGAGCGGAGCCCGGGCAGATTCGGGTATTCGGCCGCGAGGACTGGTTTGCACCGCCGGCCTCCGGGTCCGGGGAAAAGGCGCCGCTGGTGATCTGCCCCTGCAGTACCGGCACCCTCTCCGCGCTGGCCACCGGTGCCAGCAATAACCTGATCGAGCGGGCCGGGGATGTGGCGCTGAAGGAGCGTCGGCCGCTGATCCTGGTGCCCCGGGAAGCACCGTTCTCGGAGGTGCACTTGCAGAACATGCTGACACTGACCCGCATGGGTGCGGTGATCCTGCCTGCCAGCCCGGGCTTCTATCACAAGCCGGAGTCGGTGCAGGACCTGGTGGACTTTATTGTCGCTCGTCTCCTTGACCATCTGGATATTCCTCAGGACCTGATGCCCCGTTGGGGACAGGCCCGGGCGGAAGGCAAGCGCCCGGGCTGATACCTCGCCGGCGATGGTTTTGGCCAGCCCGATTGATGGTTTTCATCATTGAGCAAAACCGGCCACACACCGAGACTTGGTGAATACCAATCACAACACAGGCATTCACCGAGGTTACCCATGATTCCACGTACGCTTTTTGACGCCGATCTCGACGGCTTTCGCGATTCCGTCCGAAAATTCCTGGAGCAAGAGGCCGCGCCCTACCACGACCAGTGGGAGAAAGACGGTCAGGTCAGCCGGGAATTGTGGCTGAAGGCTGGTGAGTTGGGTTTCCTGTGCCCGACCATGCCGGAGGAATACGGCGGAGTCGGGGCGGATTTCCGTTACAGTGCTGTAGTAATGGAGGAAATTTCCCGGGCCGGGCTGTCTGGCATCGGCTGGGGTCTGCATTCCGATATCGTGGCCCCATACATCCTGAATTACGGCTCTGAAGAACAGAAACAGCACTACCTGCCGAAGATGGCCTCTGGTGAAATGATTACCGCCATCGCCATGACCGAGCCCGGTGCCGGCTCTGATCTGCAGGGCGTCAAGACCACCGCCGTCAAAACCGGCGATCACTACCTCCTGAATGGCTCAAAAACCTTTATCACCAATGGCCAGCTGGCGGATCTGGTGATCGTGGTTGCCAAAACCGATCCGAAGGAAGGCGCCAAGGGCACCAGCCTGTTGCTGGTGGAAACCGCCTGGGAAGGATTCCAGAAGGGGCAGAACCTGAACAAGGTGGGGATGAAAGCCCAGGACACCTCCGAGTTGTTCTTCCAGGATGTGAAGGTTCCGGCAACGCACCTGCTGGGCTCCATGGAAGGGCAGGGGTTTTTCCAGTTGATGCAGGAACTGCCGGCCGAGCGCCTGCAGGTGGCACTGTCAGCGGTGGCCGCCGCCGAGGCGGCGTGGCAGTGGACACTGGATTACGTCAAGGAGCGCAAGGCCTTTGGCAAGCCGGTCATCGCCTTCCAGAATACCCGGTTCAAGCTGGCGGAGCTGAAAGCGGAGATCACCGCGGCGAGGGTGTTCACCGACCGGTGCCTGGAGCTGCACCTGGATAAAAAGCTGGATATTCCCACCGCTGCCATGCTCAAGCAGCTCACCACGGACCTGCAGTGTAAGGTCATGGATGAATGCGTTCAGCTCCACGGGGGGTATGGCTACATGTGGGAGTATCCCATTGCCCGGGCCTGGGCGGATTCCCGGGTTCAGCGTATCTATGCGGGTACCAACGAAATCATGAAAGAAATCGTCGCCCGTTCGTTCTGAACCGGCATCCGGTGATTCGGCCCGCCCCCTGACCGAGGGGGGTGGGGTGATCGGTTACCAAACTTTACAAATTGCCAAACCTATCAAGGTCTCCTCTGGCGACATCCCCTAAAGTAGCGGCATAACCTCTGACAAGAATGAACGGCTGCTGCGATGAAACGCTTCATTTGCTTCTGTATTACGGTCTCCACCCTCGCCCTCGCCCTCGCCGGATGCGGCAAGGAGTCCGATGAGCTGCCCGTGGATGGCCGGGATTTTGATGGCGTTGGCTACAGCGCGTCGTCGCCCTACACCGGCAAGGTGATCGACGGCTACCTGAATCATGCCCGGGTCTGGCTGGATATGGACGGCGACAGCCAGTACACCGGCGGGGCGGTGGAACTCGAATTGTCCTCGGGTCGGACGATTACCCTGCCGGGCGGTGAGCCGACAGCCATGAGCGGACCGGGTGGGGTGTTTTCGCTGGACGTGTCTGGCCTGGCACTCGACCCGGCGGTGGGGCCGGATATCGACCCGAGGAACTATCCGCTATACGCCGTGGCCCTGCCGGGAAAAACCCTGGAGGAGACCGGCGCCGGTGATCTGGCGGTTGCCCGGGCTTACCTGATGTCCGCGAGTGCCGGGGTCCGCAACATCACACCGCTGACCACCCTGGCGCGCTACCGCGGTCTGGCTGGCCTGGGATCGCTGCCGGAGTCGTCCGGCGCTCTGGCGACAAGTCTGGCCGGCATGAACCTGCTCAAGGATTACGTGCTGGCCGGAGATGATCGTGCCCATGCCTACGCCCGGGCCCTTGCCCGCTTCATGGCCAGCCAGATACCCGATGCCTACAATGCCGCGCTGTCGGCTAATGACAGTGAGGGCACAGAGCGGTACCTCAGTCCCCAGGCGGCCTTCCTGCTGGGTATTTCCCTGGTGCAGAATGCTGACGAGGTGATTGCCGTGGTGGATACCGCCGCGCAGGGCAACTACGCCAATGTGGACCCGGATGCCCTGGTACTCCCGGACGTGCCGCTGGCGCTGAGTGACCCGATGTTGCTGACCAGCCAGAGGGTGTACGCCGAACCGGAAAGAACCGATACCCTGCCGGCCAACCGGTCAGATCTGGCGGTTTCCGCGCATCTGATGTTTGATTATGCGGAAGATGGCCGTCTGATGTCGGTCAGCGCCGAGGGATGCCTGGCGCCATCGCTGCCGGAGCTCGCGAGGTTGGTTGGCGTCAGTGGTTACCCTGCCCGGCTGGACCCGCAGTGGCTGCCGGCAGCGTCGTTGTCCCCGCAAAGCGCGGTTAGTTACGGCATCGCCGGCGTCGACGAACGCCTGCTCTTTGATTGGCAGAATCGCCGCATCTATTTTGAAACCACAACCACCTGCCACGATCACGAAGGCGTTCAGGCGGGGTCCTCTGAGCTTGGTGGTAATCCGGAAATAACCTACAGCTGGTCAATGCAGGACGGTCATCTGGAGGCGCTGGTTGCCGAAATTCCACGGGCCGGTGGTGTCGTGACCCGCTCACTGATTCCCGCCACCCTCAACGCAGAGCCCGGCTTCCCGGGTTATCGCCTCCTGGAGGAGGGCGTCGAACAGGCTGCCCTGACGTTTACCGGGCCGGTGGAAACCTGCACTCCTGACCCGGAGGCCGTCAGTGTCGGCCAGGCGGTAACCGCTATCCAGCCCTATCTGTTCACCGGTTACGAGCCCCAGCCAACCGGGTTTACCGGGCTCGCCCTGGAGCTCGACCGACGCAACGGACTGAACCGCCCCCTGCGTTTCGGGTTTCTCGACCCTGTGACCGCCAGTCTCGGCAGAGTGGACTCCGGGGGTGACTTCGAATGGGTTCTGTATTACCCCGATGCGAACAGCCCGGCTCTGCAGGAGGGTGCGGAAAACCTTATCGCCCAGGCCTATCTCAAAGGGTATGGGGGCGAGCGTCGTTGCGGTCGGGAGTTCGAGAATGTGCCGTCTGGCGTCTACGCCCGGGTGAGTTATGGCTACCAGAACCTGTCGGACTATCTTATCGGATTGCTGGAGTAGGAAACGGCAATGGCAGCCTGAGGCGCGCTAGTCAGCGGCCGGCGGTCATTTTGATGCCTGGGCTTTTTTGGGCTTTTCGTAGGGAATTTTGGGATCAGACCACTTCCTGAGGGAAGAAGTGGTGCCGAGGAGAGGACTTGAACCTCCACGGGGTTGCCCCCACTAGCACCTGAAGCTAGCGTGTCTACCAATTTCACCACCTCGGCAGGTGATTTGCAGTTCAGCTCATAGTGTCTTGAAAAACCGAGCCTTTCTGCCAACGGTTGTTGTTGTCGCTCAACCGATGGCGCGTACTTTAATAATTCCGCAAATGGCTGTCAAACGTTTTTTTCAAAAAACGTCCGACCGTATTTATGCTTATATTTTCCCTGCGGTTAGGCAGTTGTGCGGGGTGGGCGTTATACTCGTCAGCAAACTCAATCACGCCGCCCGGTAACAGGGGGCAGCATCAGGACAAGGACACCAATGGTTTCCAGGAAAAAGGCAGACCGGGACCCGCACGCCAGTCGCGAGGCAGAAAAGTACGATAACCCGATCCAGAGCCGGGAATTCATTCTCGAACACCTCAAGGAGCGTGGCGCACCCGCGACTCACGAAACCCTGTGCCAGGAGCTGGGGCAGACGTCGCCGGAAGGCATTGAGGCCTTGCGGCGCCGGCTGATAGCCATGTGCCGTGACGGCCAGATGATCTGTAACCGCCGGGGCGCCTACCTGCCCCTTGAGGAGGCCGAGCTGGTTGCCGGCCGGGTTGTGGGGCATAAGGATGGTTTCGGTTTTCTGATCCCGGACGATGGCGGCAGCGATCTGTTCCTGACGGCGCGTCAGATGCGCCAGGTGTTTCACGGCGACCGCGTCGCCGCCCGGGTGGATCGTGTTGACGACCGCGGACGGCGGGAAGGGGTTATCGTGGAGGTGCTGGAATACCGCACCAGCCAGACCGTAGGTCGCTTTTTTCAGGAAAGCGGCATCAGCTTTGTGGTTCCGGAAAACGCCCGGATCAATCACGAAGTGCTGATCCCCGCGGAAAACTGCGGCGATGCTCGCCATGGCCAGTATGTGGTGGTGGATATCGTTCGTCAGCCGACCGTGCGCACCCAGCCCCTGGGTAAGGTGGTCGAGGTGCTGGGCGAGCACATGGCGCCGGGGATGGAGATTGATGTGGCCATTCGCAGCTACGACATTCCCCACAGCTGGCCGCCGGCCGTTGGTGAGCAGGCCGCGCAGATTCCGGAAGAGGTCACGGAAAAGGACAAACAGAACCGGGTTGATATCCGCAACCTCCGGTTGGTGACCATTGATGACGAAACCGCCCGTGATTTTGACGACGCGGTGTATTGCGAACCCCGGCCCCGGGGTGGCTACCGCCTGTTGGTGGCCATTGCCGATGTGTCCCATTACGTCCGGCCCGGAACGCCGCTGGACGAAGAGGCGGTGAATCGAAGCACGTCTGTGTATTTTCCCGATCATGTGGTGCCCATGCTGCCGGAGAAGCTGTCCAATGGCCTGTGTTCCCTGAATCCGGGCGTGGATCGTCTGTGCATGGTAGCGGATATGACCATCAGCGCGGCCGGGAACATCAGCAGTTATCAGTTCTATCAGGCGGTGATGTACAGCCACGCCCGGCTTACCTACAACAAGGTAAGCGACATGCTGGAGCGGCCGGACACGGAGCAGGGCTATCGGCTGTGCGAGCAGTACGCCCATGTGTTGCCCCAACTGCATAACCTGTACGGGCTGTACCAGTTGCTGCGCAAAGCCAGAACCGAGCGCGGCGCGATCGATTTTGAAACCACCGAAACCAAAATCGTCTTTGACGCCGATCGCAAGATTGAGGAAATCGTCCCGGTTCGCCGCAACGATGCCCACAAGATTATCGAAGAGTGCATGCTGTGTGCCAACGTGGCCACCGCCCGTTTCCTCAAGAAACACAAGCTGCCTGCCCTTTACCGGGTGCACGATGGTCCGTCGGAAGAGCGCCTGAATGCGGTTCGCCTGTTCCTCGGGGAGCTTGGTTTGCAGCTCGGCGGTGGTGATTCGCCCACGTCGGCGGATTACCAGGCGCTGCTCAGCAGTATCGCAGACCGCTCCGACGCCAACGTGATCCAGACGGTGATGCTGCGCTCACTCAGCCAGGCGGTGTACAGCCCGGAAGAGGGGGGGCACTTTGGCCTGGGATTTGCGGGCTACGCCCACTTCACCTCGCCGATCCGGCGTTATCCGGACCTGATTGCCCACCGGGCGATAAAGTCCGTGGTGCACGGTGCCCCGACATCCAAGGATATTGTCACGCCCCCGAAGCCGGACCCGGAACTGGCGCAATACCCCTACGATTTCGCCCGCATGCAGCAGCTGGGTGAGCACACATCCATGGCCGAGCGCCGGGCGGACGATGCGACCCGGGATGTCATGGCATGGCTGAAGTGTGAGTACCTCAGCGACCATGTCGGCGAGGAGTTCGACGGTGTGATCGCGGCCGTGGTGCCCTTTGGCTTCTTCGTGGAATTGTCGGGTGTCTATATTGAAGGGCTGGTGCACGTCTCCACTCTGAGCGGCGACTATTTCCACCACGACGCCGCCAAGCATCGGCTGATTGGCGAGCGCACGGCCATGAGCTTCCGCCTGGGTGACGAGGTTCGGGTGAAGGTGGTTCGTGTAGGCATGGAGGATCGTAAGATAGATCTGGAGCTGATCAGCGAGCCAGTCCACCGTCAGGCGGACCGGGATGCGCTTGAGGTTCCGGGGAAGGATGACCGGGGGAAAGGTAAGAGCAAGGGTCAGGGCAAACGGGGTGGCAGTGGCGGAAAAGCCGGCGCCCGCGAGGGTTCGGGCCGGAACTCGGAGAAACCTGGTGATTCGTCCCGGAAGCCGGCGCGCAAACGCCCGGCGTCGTCTTCCACCACTGCCGAAAAGCCGGCAGCGCGTAAAGAAGGCGAGCCCCTGTCCGCCAGGGAAGAGTTGATTGCTCAGGCTGCAAAGCTGTCGCTGGATAAGGGCAAGGCCGGCAAAAAACGTAAACCTCGCAAGTAACAGGAAGGCTCCTCAGTGTCCGGAGAGTATGTGTTTGGCTGGCACGCGGTTGAGGCAGTCCTCAAGCGCGAACCGGAGCGTTTGCAGCAGGTCTGGATTCAGACCGGTCGACAGGACAAGCGGGTAAAAGGCATTACCGATGCCCTTGACGGCCTCGGTGTGCGCTGGAAGGTGGTACACCGGAAGGAGCTTGACGAGCGTGTCGCAGGCGTCCATCAGGGTATCGTGGCATCGGTCAGTGAAAGCCGGGAGTGGACCGAGGACGACCTCCTGGCCCAGCTTTCCGGCAGCGATCAGTCGCCCTTTCTGCTGGTGCTGGATGGCGTTACCGACCCCCACAACCTGGGGGCCTGTATGCGCACGGCGGATGCGGTGGGCATACAGGCCGTTATTGTGCCCAAGGATAAATCGGCGTCGCTGACCCCTGTCGCCCGCAAGGTGGCCTGTGGTGCCGCCGAAACCGTCCCGTTTGTGCGCGTGACCAACCTGGCCCGCTTCCTCAGGGTCCTGAAAGACCAGGGGGTCTGGCTGATTGGCACGGCGGGCGAGGCGAATGCGACGCTTTACCAGGCGGACTTCACCGGACCAGTGGCCCTGGTGATGGGGGCTGAGGGCAAGGGCATGCGCCGCCTGACCCGCGAGCATTGCGACCAGTTGATCAACATTCCCATGCAGGGGCACGTGGACAGTCTGAATGTGTCGGTGGCCACGGGCGTCTGCCTTTATGAGGCCTTGCGCCAACGTCTTGGTTAACCCTTGCACAGAGGGCCTTACCCGCCTAGAATACGTCTCCCCTTTTTTGTGGGGAGATTTTGTATTGCCTGGACAACGGCGATCCAGAATCGCGCTTTTGATCAGGCCTTCCTGTAAAGCCTTATCGAGAAAGCAAAACGAAACCGGCAGCCTGGCTGTCACCTCCTTGCTTCCACGTTCGGCGGCCGGCGCGTATTGTGCGGGTTTGCTGAAGGGAGGCTGTTGAAACCGTAGGGAGAACTCATGCGTCACTACGAAATCGTGTTTATGGTACACCCGGATCAGAGCGAGCAGGTGCCCGCGATGATCGAGCGTTATACCAGCGTCATCACCGAAGATGGCGGCAAGGTACATCGCCTGGAAGATTGGGGCCGTCGTCACCTGGCCTACCCGATCAACAAGATTCACAAAGCCCATTACGTACTGATGAACATTGAATGTTCACAGGCCGCGATGGACGAGCTGACTCACAACTTCCGGTTTAACGATGCCATCATCCGTGACCTGATTCTGCGTCGCGATGAATCCGTTACCGATATGTCTCCGATGAAAGCCGCCGAGTCCCGTGAGGACCGTCGTTCCGGCGGAGATGACCGTCCGCGCCGTTCCGCTGAATCTGACGACCGTCAGGATCGTGAGAAGGCCGAGACCCAGGACGAAGAAGAGTAATTAACCGGAGTTGAGGAGTTACGTTATGGCTCGTTTTTTCAGACGTCGCAAGTTCTGCCGCTTCACGGCAGAAGGTGTTAAAGAGATCGATTACAAGGATCTGGACACCCTGAAAGGCTACATCACTGAAACCGGCAAAATCGTGCCCAGCCGCATCACCGGCACCAAAGCACGTTATCAGCGTCAGCTGGCTACCGCTATCAAGCGCGCCCGCTACCTGGCACTGCTGCCGTACTCGGACAGCCACGATAACTAAGTAACAGATTGACAGGACTTGGGACCATGCGTGCACTGGCACAGTATGTAATGCGCGGTCCCCTGCAGGCCGGCGGGGTTGCTGCATTCACGACTGCGGTACCGTTGCTGTTCTGGATTGGCGCAGCGGTTGTCGGCCTGGTTATTCTCAGGTTGGGCATCCGGCAGGGGTTGAATATCGGCCTCTGGGCATTGCTCCCGGCACTCGGCTGGGGGTTGTTCGGGCGAGACCCGACGGCCCTGGCAGTGTTGCTGCAAGTGATGCTGGTGGCGTCGATCATCAGAGCCACGCTGTCCTGGGAAAGAGCCCTTCTCGGAGGGAGCTTTCTGGCGATCATCACAGGGCTGATGTTGCCTGTGGTGTACCCCGGCCTGCTGGACGAGCTGGTCCGTGCCGGGGTCAGTTTTTACGAACAGTACAATGCCGATGTGGCCCGAACGCTCGGAGACGATCTCGAGCAGGTAATACGGGACACCATGAACGCCAGCATGGCGGGCACCTACCTGGCAACGGGTGTGGGCATGACCATGCTGGCGAGAGCCTGGCAGGCGGGGCTTTACAACCCCGGCGGATTCCGCAAGGAATTCCATACCCTGCGGTTGTCGCCCGCGGCTTCTGCCGTGTGCGCCATCACCATGGTGGTGGGCCCGTTTCTCGGGCTGAACTCCATGCTGCTGGTGTGGTCGGCGGGTACGCCGCTGGCTCTGGCCGGTCTGGCGCTGGTTCACGGCATTGTGGGTCGTAAACAACTGAGTACCCAGTGGCTGGTGATGTTCTATATCGCCATGGTTCTGCTGGGCCCAAGTCTGCTGATTCTGTTAGTGGTTCTGGCTTTTGTGGATAGCTGGCTGGATATCCGGGGGCGAATCAAACCCGCCGGCCCGGCTGAATAAAGCACGAAGAGGTTAACGAGATGGAAGTTATTCTGCTCGAGAAAGTTGCAAACCTTGGCTCCCTGGGTGACAAGGTAAAGGTCAAGGCCGGTTACGGTCGTAATTACCTGCTTCCGTTTGGCAAGGCTGCGCCTGCCACTGAAGCAAACATCAAGGCGTTCGAAGAGCGTCGTGCCGAGCTTGAGAAAGCCGCAGCCGAGAAATTGGCCGCTGCCCAGGCCCGTGCCGAGGCTCTCGAGGGTGCAGCCTTCACCATCAGCTCCAAAGCGGGTGAGGAAGGCAAGCTGTTCGGTTCCATTGGTGTGCGTGACATCGCTGATGCCATCACTGCCGCGGGTACCGACGTTGAGAAGAGCGAAGTTCGTCTTCCGGAAGGCCCGCTGCGCGCCACCGGCGAGTACGATATCGAGCTCCAACTGCACTCAGACGTTGAAGTAACGATCAAACTGACGGTGGTTGCCGAGTAATTCGTTTCTGCTGGAAACGACCGGGTCTCCCGGTTTCGGTAATACCCCGGTGGCCGATGTCGCCGTAAGGTAGGCAGTCGGCTGATCCAACAGGCCCGATCCGCGTCATGCGGCTTTCGGGCCTGTTGCTTTCTGGTATGCTGTTACGTTCCGTTAACGCTCTCCCAATGCTGCGACAGGTCGCTTAAACTGTGGTGGTTCTGACGTCCAACTGAAGATGTGTTCATGGCCAAGCCCAATCTGAAGCCCGCAAGTGCTGATCCGGAAACCAGTCGTATCAAGGTGCCTCCTCATTCTGTGGAAGCTGAGCAGGCGGTACTGGGTGGTCTGATGCTGGACAACCGGCGGTTTGATGAAATCTCCGAAGTCATTTCGGCCGTCGATTTTTACCGGCAGGATCACCGTCTGATCTTCGGCGCCGTGGAGCGGCTGGCCAGTGAAAGTGAACCACTGGATGTGGTTACCCTCGCTGAGTTTCTGGAAAGGGCGGGTGATATTGAGGACGCCGGTGGGCTGTCGTACCTGGCGGAACTGGCGGAAAAAACTCCGGGGGCTGCCAATATCCGGGCTTACGCCGATATTGTCCGGGAGCGTTCGATATTACGAAGCCTGGTTGAGGTGTCCGGCCAGATCGCCGATTCCGCGTTCAACCCGCTGGGGCGTACCAGTTCCGAGGTGCTGGATGAGGCCGAGCGGAGCGTTTTCAAGATTGCGGAATCCCGCGTCAAGGAAGGCTCCGGGCCACAGGCCATCAACCCGATCCTGACCAAGGCCCTGAGCCGGATTGAAGAGCTGTTTGAGTCCGGAGAACGGACCACGGGCCTCACCACCGGGTTCAAGGACCTGGATGAGCAGACCTCCGGCATGCAGCCTGCGGACCTGATTATCGTGGCCGGTCGGCCCTCCATGGGTAAGACCACCTTTGCCATGAACATTGTCGAGAATGCGTTGATCAGTACTGGCACCCCGGTGCTGGTGTTCAGTATGGAAATGCCCGCCGACGCCCTGGCGATGCGGATGTTGTCGTCCCTGGGCCGGATTGATCAGACCCGGGTCCGGAGTGGCCGGCTCGAAGAGGATGACTGGCCCCGACTGACGTCTGCAGTCAGCCTGCTGAAAGACAAACCCCTGTATATTGATGACACCCCCGGCCTCAGCCCCACGGAAATGCGTTCCCGGGCCCGACGCATTGCCCGGGAAAATGACGGCAAGCTGGGCCTGATCATGGTCGACTACCTACAGCTGATGAGGGTGCCTGGCAACACCGAGGGCCGAACCGCGGAGATCTCCGAGATTTCCCGCTCGCTCAAGGGGCTCGCCAAGGAGCTCAGTTGTCCGGTGGTTGCCCTGTCCCAGCTGAACCGGAGCCTGGAGCAGCGTCCCAACAAGCGGCCGGTCAACTCGGACCTCCGGGAGTCCGGCGCCATCGAGCAGGATGCCGACGTCATCATGTTCGTGTACCGGGATGAGGTCTATAACGAGGATACTCCGGACAAAGGCATTGCCGAGATCATTATCGGCAAGCAGCGGAATGGTCCGATCGGCACCCTGCGGCTGGCCTTCATTGGCAAATACACCAAGTT
This sequence comes from uncultured Marinobacter sp., assembly GCA_966210405.1. Classification (GTDB taxonomy): domain Bacteria; phylum Pseudomonadota; class Gammaproteobacteria; order Pseudomonadales; family Oleiphilaceae; genus Marinobacter. The sequence continues at coordinate 40,922 of CBIHLH010000002.1, read as the reverse complement.
CGAGGATCTGGCCCACGGCAACTATGGCGACTACGGCGGGGATTATTAATGCCACGCGCCACTGTCGCCCGAATTGACTTGGCGGCCCTGCGCCGGAATTTCCAGACCGCCCGGGCACGTGCTGGTGCGGCGCGGTCGATGGCGGTGGTCAAGGCCGACGGCTATGGCCATGGTATCCGGCAGGTGGCCCGGGCGCTGGCGGATGATGCGCCCAAGTTTGCGGTCGCCTGCCTGGAGGAAGCGTTGGCTATCCGCGAGGCTGGTCTGTCGCAGGCAGTGGTTCTGCTTCAGGGGGTGCATGCCCGTGGGGATCTGGCCGACTGTGAACACCAGGGGTTCGAGCCGGTTTTGCACAGCCGGCAACAGCTGGATTGGCTGGTCCGCGGGCAGGCCCGCCCGGCTTTCTGGTTGAAGGTGAATACCGGGATGAATCGCCTGGGATTCCGGCCGGATACCCTGCCATCGGTAGTGGAGACCCTGGCGGTCGGCGGCGGGAGGGCCGGCTTGCTGGGGTTCGTTACGCATTTTGCCTGTGCCGATGATACCGGCAGCCCCATGACCGCCGAACAGACGGCAGTCTTCGAGGCCGCAACGGCGGCCTGGCCGGATCTGATGAAAAGCGTGGGCAATTCCGCTGCCCACTTTCTGCCGGGCCAGCCGCTGTATGACTGGAGTCGCCCTGGTATCATGCTCTACGGAGGGTCTCCGGTGATTGGACAGACCGGCCCTGAACTGGGCCTGCAGCCGGTGATGACCCTGGAAGCGCCCTTGATGACGATCCGTACGCTCCAGGCCGGCGAGTCGGTGGGTTACGGTGCCTCCTTTGTGGCTGAGCGCGAGACCCGTATGGGTATGGTGGCGATTGGCTACGGCGATGGTTATCCGCGTCACGCTGGTACGGATACGCCGGCGGCAATCAATGGCCAGCGTATCCGTCTGATTGGCCGGGTCTCCATGGACATGCTGGCCGTGGACCTGACCAACGCGCCCGGGGCCCGGGAAGGCGATCTCGTGGAGCTTTGGGGCAGAACCGTGGGGGTGGATGACGTGGCCCGATGCGCCGGCACCATCGCCTACGAACTGCTCACCGGCATCACCGCCCGGGTCCCGAGGGAATACCGATAGCCGGACGGTCTCAGGCGGATTCCGGTTCGTGAATGATTTCCTCGATAAAGTCGAGAATGGCAGCGAGGCTGCGATCATCCAGTTTTTTCAGGACCTTGTGGACGACCATTTTGCTGCCTTTGAGCATACTGCTGATGCCCATCCTGGCCATGCCCATCATCATACTGCCGGCATTCAGCCGCCTCAGGGGCTCCAGGAAGAAGAAGTCGAGGCCCTGGTCGGTCATCTCGACAATCAGCTCGAAGAGCTTGTCGATGGCTTCCTTGTCGGCCTTGCCGCGTTCGCGGAGTTCAGCCACGGTGGTCAGGGCGCGGGTGCGCAGCTCATCGGGAATGGGCGCCACGATGTGGCTCTGTTGTTTCAGCATGAGAGTTCCTGTTGATGTATGCTCTTGAAAGAGATGACAAAGCATTGGCCCGTCGCCGGATCAGGCAGCGTCCATTGTAGAGACCGGTCGCGGGAAGCCATTGGCCAGACCGGACCACGCATTCCGTCACATCTGTTATATCCGGAGGCATTGAATCCTCGTGCATGTGCTTGTTGTACACGATTACGGCCCGCTGGGAAAAGTATTGCTTGAGCGCCTCCGGGACACCTCACTACAGGTCAGCCCACTGCTGGTCAGTGACCCTGTCAATGCCGATCTGGATGCTTTGGAGGACTGGATCCCCGAGGATACCGACCTGATCGTGAATGCGCTCTGGTTGGCGGATCCAGAGGTGGCGGAGTGCGACCCCGAAGGCACCCACAAAGCGGCATTTTCGCTACCGGTCGCCATGGCCGGGTTTGCCCGCGAACGGGACATGGCCATGTTGCAGCTGTCGTCCTGCTATGTGTTCGATGGTCGGAAGCAAAGCGGCTATATCACCTCCAACCCGGGCCAACCGGTCAATGAACTGGGCAACTGGCAGTGGGAGTGTGAGCAGGCCCTGCGCACCCTGTTGCCCAGGCATATCATCCTGCGAACGGGGTGGAGTCTGGCCCGTTTCATCCGCAAGCTACAGGCCAGCACCCGGACCAACGAGACCCTGTCGCTGCCAGGCCGTTGCCGGGGCCAGCCGGTGTCCGTGCGGGATCTGGCGCGGGTGATGACGGCGGTGATCCAGCAGCTGGATTGCGGTGCCGAAGTGTGGGGCACCTATCAGTACGCCGGTGCCGAGGAGATCAACCTGTACGAACTGGGCCTGGCGATTACCGGACTTCCGGGGATTCCCGAAGGTATCCGTATTGTCGATGAGGTGCCCGACTGGGCGCTGATGGAACCCGTGAACACCACCCTGATCTGCACCAAGATCCGCAACACTTTTGGTATCAAGCAACAGCCCTGGCGCTCGGGCCTGGTTGACGAGCTGGCAACGCTGAAAAAAAGCAATGGCCGGGAAGTGGCCAGCGAACCGGCCCCGTAGGCCGACCAGGGCGCTGCCAGTCGCCAGAAAAACAGGCGCCTGTCAGAGTGTCTCAAACACCAGCGAAGCGTTGGTGCCACCAAAGCCAAAGCTGTTTGACATCACGGTGCTCAGGCGTGCCTCACGGCTATCCGGGCCCACCAGTGGCATGTCGGTGATCTTTTCGTCGACATTGGCCAGGTTTTTGGTGCCGGCGATAAAGCCGTGCTGGAGCATCAGCAGGGAATAAATGGCCTCCTGCACGCCCGCTGCGCCCAGGGAGTGCCCGGACAGCGATTTGGTGGACGAAATCGGCGGAATGTTGCTGCCAAAGGTGTTTTTTACCGCCCCCATTTCGGCAACATCGCCAACGGGCGTGCTGGTTCCGTGGGCATTGATGTAGCCGATCTCGCCCCGAATGGTAGCCATGGCCTGCTTCATGCACCGCTGGGCACCTTCGCCAGACGGGGCAACCATATCGTAGCCATCGGACGTGGCACCGTAGCCGGTCAGTTCCGCGATGATTGTGGCGCCGCGTTTTCTGGCGTGCTCCAGTTCCTCAAGTACCACCATCCCGCCGCCACCGGCGATCACAAATCCGTCACGGCCACTGTCGAACGGGCGTGAGGCCGTCTCGGGAGCGTCGTTGTATTTGGTGGACAGGGCGCCCATGGCGTCGAACATCATGGTGAGACTCCAGTCTTCCTCTTCACCGCCCCCGGCAAATACGATGTCCTGCTTGCCGGACTGGATTTGCTCCATGCCATGGCCGATGCAGTGGGCGCTAGTGGCACAGGCGGATGACATGGAGTAGTTCACACCGCGTATCCGGTAGGCGGTCGCCAGGCAGGCAGACACGGTGCTGGTCATGATGCGGGGCACCATATAGGGCCCAATCCGCTTGACGCCTTTCTCGCGCATGATGTCCGTGGCTTCCACCTGGCTCGAGCAGGAGGAGCCGCCGGAGCCGGCGATCAGGCCGGTGCGGTCATTGGAAATCAGGTCTTCGGTCAGGCCCGCCTGGGCGATAGCCTGCTCCATGGACAGGTAGCTGTACATGGCGGAGGGCCCCATGAACCGCCGGACCTTGCGATCAATGACCGATGTGTCGACATCCGGCGAGCCTGCGATCTGGCTGCGAAAGCCCATGTCTTTGTAGGTCTGGTTGAAGCGGATACCGGAGGTTCCGTTCTGCAGGCTGTTCCGGACGTCATCCAGGGTATTTCCGAGGCAGGACACAATGCCCATACCAGTGACGACAACGCGTCTCATACGTTCCTCCTTTATGGCCCGTGTCAGTGACGGGTCGTTCGATCAGTGAGCTTACCTACAGTGTAGGCGCTTTGCGTCCCCGGTGATATTTGACCTTTGTCAGGGGCGGTCGTCATGTGCAAGGACGATAGGGCGAGCGGCTGGTATACTGACGTTCATCAAACACAAGAATAAGGAGATACTCCATGCGCACCCTGCCCGAATTTCTCAGTGATTACGGCGACAGCCATCAGAACCCGTTTAACCAGTGGGTTCACATCCTCTGTGTGCCGGCCATTCTGATCTCGACGCTGGGCTTGCTGTGGCTGGTGCCCATTGGCAGTTGGCTCGGGCTTGCCGGCGCCGCCGGCGAGTGGGTGAATGGGGCGACGGTACTGGCGGTGTTGTCGGGTATTGTCTACCTGCGCCTGTCCCTGGGTGTGTTGGTGTTGATGGCGGGCTGGTTTGCGGTGTCTGCGGTTATTATTCAGGCCATTCTCGCGGCCGGCTGGTCGCTGTTCTGGGTCAGTCTGATTACCTGGGTCGCAGCCTGGGTGCTGCAGGTCTATGGCCACAAGGTCGAAGGCAAGAAACCGTCCTTCGTGGAGGACCTGGTGTTCCTGCTGATCGGGCCAATCTTCGTCAGTATCGAATTTGCCGCCAAACTGGGCCTGCCCGTTCCCCATGCCCAGGGCAGCCACCGTGGGCCCCGGGTTCAGGGGCATTAGGGCCGGGCAGCTTTCCCGGCGTCGGCCGTGGCGGCTTCCTGGCGTTCCCGTTCGACCATGTCCGGCGTTTCCAGAGAAATGCGGCCCAGGGTGCCGGCGCGAAACTCGTTGAGCAGCACCTCAGAGACCTTGTTCAGGTCCGGAACGCCACCCTTCGCGAAAAACCGGCGTTTGGCGGCAATGGCGTCCATCAGCGCCAGCCCGTCCGGTGGCAACGTCTCGAAGCCATAGCGTGCCCTGACCAGTTCGGGGTAGGCCTGCAGCAGGTAATCGGCCTCAAACAGGGCGATGTCTCCAAAATCCAGCACTGAACTGCGGATGGCGCCCGTGATCGCGAGGCGATAACCGCAGGCTTCCGGGGACAGTTTGGGCCACAGGAAACCGGGCGTGTCGTAGAGCAGGATGTTGTCAGGCAGCTTGATCGCCTGCTGGGCCCGGGTGACCGCCGGTTCGTTGCCGGTCTTCGCGGCGGGGCGCCCGGCCAGGGTGTTGATCAGGGTGGATTTGCCGACGTTGGGAATGCCCAGAATCATCACTCGCAAGGCGCTTTTCTGGCGGTCGTGATTGGGGGTCATATCCTCGGCCAGCTTCAGGATGCCCAAGGCTTCGCTGCGCTGATTGTGGCTGAGGGTGATGGTGCGCACCCCGCGTTCTTTCTCCAGCCAGGGTTGCCACAGCCCGGTGATCTCCGGATCAGCCAGATCCCGCTTGTTGAGAACCCGGATCAGGGGCGTTTCGCCACGCAGGGCCGGCACCAGCGGATTTTCGCTGCTGAAGGGGATGCGGGCATCCAGCACCTCGATAATAAGGTCCATCGTCGGCATGACCTGTTTGATCTCCTTGCGGGCCTTGTGCATGTGCCCGGGAAACCAGTTAATCGCCATCTCGTCTACTCCGCCGGTGGTTAAACGGCGCCATTATGAAGGGGAATGACCAAACTTTCACATTTGTTTGAATCCACGTGTGTGGCGGGCTGGAGCAGCCTGGTTGTGATATGTGTACAAAAAGTAGGGAGGTCGGGATGAAATATCCGGCCCGGATGCTTTAGGGTGTGGGCCTGAACCTCAAAATCAATGAATTGCGGTGGTTGTCAGGACATTGGCCACCCCGTTAACGGAGAACGTTATGAAGCTGGTAAAACTCTTTGGTACTGCATTGGTTGCCCTGAGTCTGTCTGCCCCTGCGCTGGCGCAACAGGCCTCGGGAGGCCAGCCGGACCAGGTGGATCAACTGGCCAGGATGGTGGGCCTTTCTGACAAGCAGCAGACCGAGATTCGCGGCATTCTTGAAGACATGCAATCCAAGATCGGCAAGCTGCGCCAGGAAGCGCAGGCGCTCCAACAGCAGATCCAGGCCGAGATCAAGCCGGACTATGACGAAGAGGCGATTCGCGACAATGCCGAGAAGCTGGGTGACCTGACCGGCGAAATAGCGGCGCTGTCCACACTGATGCAGGCGAAGGTCGACAGTGTGTTTACCCAGGAGCAGCGCGACGAGCTGGACAAGCGCATGAAGCAGATGCAGCAGCAGATGCAGCAACAGCGCCAGATGATGCAGCAGCAACAGATGCAGGCGCCGAAAGGCGAGAAATAATCCTGCCCGCCGGGGCTGCCTCAGCGCAGCCCCGGATTTCCCTTCCCGTTACCCTTCAGTACCCGCCCCGAAAGGCTTCACCTGCACAATCAGCCTTGGTAGCAGCGTCAGCGCGCCCAGCAAGGCCATGAACATGGCAAACCCGGTAAACAACCCGAAGTAGAGGGTGGGAATGAAGTTGGAGAGCACCAGAATCGAGAACCCCGATATGATGGTCAGAGACGTATAGAACATGGCCTGGCCGATGCTGCGATGGCAGCGATGCATGGTCGCCAGGTAGTCGCGGTCTTTGGCGAATTCCGTTTTGAACCGATGGATGTAGTGGATAGTGTCGTCCACGGCGATGCCGATCGTAATGGCAGCGACGGTGATGGTCATCATATCCAGAGGAATGCCCAGCCAGCCCATGAGGCCCAGGACCGAGCCGGCCGCGATCAGATTAGGGGCGATGCCAATCAGGGCCAGTTTCAAAGACCGGAACAACAACAGGAACATGGCCATGATGGCCAGGAACACCACGCCAATGGTCTTGATCTGTGAATCGAACAGACTCTGCAGCATGTTGTTGTACATCACCATCATGCCCGAGAGCATGATCTGGTCTGGTTTGTAACCCAGCTCGGTCGTCAGGTGATGGCGAATCCCGTCCAGCAGTTGCTGCCGGTCCAGATCGGGCAGGGTCTCCAGAACGCGGATGCTGAAACGGGCCTGGTCGTGTTCTTCGGAGATATACGGCGTCAGCAGCACACCTTTCAGATCATCCGGTACCGCAGCCGGCACAAAGGCCAGTTCCAACGCATCCAGGGGCTCTCCCTCATTGACTTTCGCCAGGATTTCCAGCGTGGTGTTGATCGACAGCACTTTGCCGGTCTCGGGCAGGCTGTCCAGATAGTGGTGCACCTGCTCCAGTCGGTTCATTTTCTGATAGGTATACCAGGTGTCCCGGTACTCGCCGGCACCGCCGCAATCCTCCACAAAGGGATCGCAACTGCTGGCGAACGGGTCCCCGTCACTGGCGGCGCCTTCGGGGAGCTGATCATCCGTGATCACCAGGTCCAGTGGCGTGGTACCGCCCAGCCGGTTGTCGATGGTGATCATGCCCTGGTGAATCTCCGTGGACGGCTTGAAGTAATCAATAAAGCTGTTCTCCACGGTCAGCTTGCTGATGCCGATCACGCACAGCGCGGCGATGACGGCAGATCCCACCAGAACCGTGTTGCCAAACCGTTCGGTGAAACGGGCAAAGGCATCGGTGAAGGCGATCCGGTCAGAACTGACACGGCTGTCCCGGGGTGGTGGCAGCAGACTCAGCAGTGCCGGGAAGACGATAAAGGTGATCAGGAAGGCAACGGTCAGCCCAAGGGTCATCATCCAGCCGAAGTCGATCACCGGGCGGATACCGCTGAAGGTCAGGGAGCCGAAAGCGACGATGGTGGTGATGGCCATGTAGAAGCAGGGCTTGATCATGGCCATCACCGTGTTGCGCAGGGTTTCCTTCGGGCTGGCGTCCGGTTCGTCGTGCTGGAATTCCCGGTAGCGTACGATCAGGTGAATGGTTAGCGACAGGGTCATGATCAGCAGCAGCGAGATGAAATTGGAGGAAATTACGGTGACCGGCCATTGCGCCCAGCCCAGGACCCCGATCATCAGCCACACCGTAAAGCTGCAACAGAGCATGGGCACCAGCACCCAGCGCCATTGACGGAAGATGATGGCCAGCGTCAGTACCAGAAACGCCAGTACGCCGATACCGAAGGTGGAGAGGTCGCTCTCAATGAAGCGGATCATGTCGGCCACGATCATGGGTACCCCGCCCAGGTGGAGAGTGGCGTGGTCCCGGTACTGATCCAGAATCGACCGGACGTTTCGGATGGTGGTATCGCGCTCTTCGCCGAGGGTTTCGGTGAAGGCGATGAATGCCTGCTTTGCCTGTTCCAGCTCCGCCAGCTCCGCCTCAGACGCTTTGCCGGCGTCGGCCTTATCCTGCAGGTCGTTACGTTTCCTCAGTAATTCAAAATAACGATCGGGTGTCGGCAGGTTCACCTGGATCGCCGTGGTGCGGCCATCTTCACTGATCAGCAGGTTGGGGTAGAGCGGGTTGTTCAGGAGCGCCTTGCGGGCGGTTTCCGCCGCGACATCATGTTGGTCCAGGGTTTTGGTCGCGCTGTCCACGGTATCCAGCGTCAGATCCGGGCTGTGCAGCAGTGGCACACTGAGGATGCTGTTGGTCGAGCCCACGGCCTCCAAGGCCTGGAGCTCGTCTCTCAGTGCCCTCAAGCGCGCCAGGCCCTGTTTGGAGAACAGCTCGCCGTCTGGCGTGTAGGTCACCACCAGAAAGTCGTCCGAGGTGGTGAACCGGCGGTTTACCTGACGGTACTGCTCCAGGGATTTATCGTTTTCCAGCACCAGGGATTCGGCGGAGGCGTCGAGCCGGAACTGATCGAATTTCACCGCAGTCAGTACCAGCAATACAGCAAATACTGCCAGGATGATCAGAGGATGGGGCAGGATCAGTCGGTCATACAGGGCGCGAAGGCGATTCATGGAACACTACTCTGCTGATGAAACGAGTGCAGAGTGTGCCACAAACCTCGGTGAACCGTGACCCTGGACGACGCGTCGCCCGGGATCGATCAGTCGATGGCCTTCACCGGAATCTGCATGGCGTTGCTGCTTTGCGGTACGTTCGGCACGGCCAGGCCGAGGTTGTTTTTGTCGAACACCTTGTCGGCGCGGTAACTGGAGCGCACCATCGGGCCGGAGGGGACTTCCATAAAGCCCTTCTCCAGTCCGATATCCCGGAAATGGTTGAACTCCTCCGGGGTGACGTAGCGTTCAACCGGGAGGTGGTTCGGGGTGGGGCGCAGGTACTGGCCGAGGGTGAGGATGTCAACGCCAATGGCGCGGAGGTCGTCCATGGTTTCCAGGATTTCGTCCTCGGTTTCACCCAGGCCCAGCATCAGGCTGGTTTTGGTGAGTACGTCTGGCCGGTGTTGCTTGGCGTGGGCGAGTACGCTCAGGGTTTTTTCATAGCCCGCGCGCGGGTCCCGGACCCGGCGGGTCAGTCGCTTGACGGTCTCGACATTCTGGGCAAAGACATCAAGGCCGGAATCGACCACTTTCTCAACGTGAGGCATCACCGCATCAAAATCCGGGGTCAGGGCCTCCACGGCCACTTCGGGTGTGCGCTGCTTGATGGCGGCCACGCAGGCGGCATAGTGGGCAGCACCGCCATCGTCCAGGTCGTCCCGGTCGACGGAGGTCAGCACGATGTAGCGCAGCCCCATCAGTTCCACGGATTTGGCGGTGTTCTCGGGTTCCTCATGATCCAGCCAGCCCTTCGGGTTGCCGGTGTCCACCGCGCAGAACTTGCAGGCCCGGGTACACACCGAGCCCATCACCATGATGGTGGCCGTACCGGCGGTCCAGCACTCCCCGATGTTGGGGCAGTGGGACTCCTGGCACACGGTGCTCAGGCGATGCTCGCTCACGTTCTTGCGCACGGCCTCATAGCGTTCGCCCCCCGGCATGCGGGCCCGCAGCCATTTGGGCTTGCGCGCGACCGGCGTGGCTTCCTGCGTCGATGACCGCTTGACGCCATCCTTGATGGCGGAAAAGCCGTGCTCGTTACGGAATTTGGAACCACTGGTAATGCGGGGTTTTGCGGTGTCGCTCATTGCAACCGGACTCTCATTAAGACTGCGGGAATACTAAAGAGTAAAGGGCGGGCAGGGTAGTTACAAGGCAGATAGGGGCAATCACGGGGGTAACGGGCACGACTTTCGTCGTACCCGTTGACCTTGGTCAAACCCGGGCGGCGTCCAGTGCCTGGGTGATGTCGGCGATGATATCGTCAACGTGTTCGATGCCGATGGACAGGCGCACCAGATCCTCGCTCACGCCCGCGCTCTTCAGCTCGTCCGGGTTCAGTTGGCGGTGGGTTGTGGTGGCCGGGTGGCAGGCCAGGGATTTGGCATCCCCGATGTTCACCAGGCGCAGGACCATATCCAGCGCATCAATAAACCGGGCGCCGGCTTCCCGGCCGCCCTGAATGCCAAAGCTCAGTATACCGGAGGCCTTGCCGCCGCAGATTTTGTCGCAGGTGGCCTTGTAAGGGCTGTCGGCCAGGGTGGCGTAGTTGACCCATTCCACCGCCGGGTGCCGCTGAAGGAAGTTGGCAACTTTCTCCGCGTTCTCACAGTGGCGCTCCATGCGCAGCCCCAGGGTTTCCAGGCCCTGCATGATCAGGAAGGCATTGAAGGGCGCCAGGGCGGCGCCGGTGTTGCGCAGGGGAACCACCCGGCAGCGGCCGATGAACGCGGCCGGGCCCAGGGCATCGGTGTAGACCACGCCATGGTAGGACGGGTCCGGCTCGTTCAGCATCGGAAACTTGGCGGCGCTGGCTTTCCAGTCGAACTTGCCGGAATCCACCACCACCCCCGCCAATGTACTTGGTGAGCGAGTGCACGACGATATCGGCGCCGTGATCAAACGGCCGGCACAGGAACGGGGTGGCCACCGTGTTGTCCACCATCAGCGGAATGCCGTGGCGGTGGGCAATCTCGGCCCAGCGTTGGATGTCCACCACATTGCCCGCCGGGTTACCGATGGACTCGCAGAACAGCACGCGGGTGTTTTCATCAATGGCCTGTTCCACGGCGTCGAAATCGTCGTGCGGCACCATACGACAGTCAATACCCTGGTTTGGCAGGGAATGGGCAAACAGGTTATAGGTGCCACCGTACAGTTGGCTGGTACTGACGAGGTTGTTGCCGACCTTGCAGATGGTTTGCAGGGCATAGGTGATCGCCGCCATGCCCGAAGCCACGGCCAGGGCACCAACGCCGCCTTCCAGTGCCGCCATTCGCTCTTCCAGCACGGCATTGGTGGGGTTCATGATGCGAGTATAGATGTTGCCCTGAACCTTCAGGTCAAACAGATCCGCACCGTGCTGGGTATCGTCAAAGGTGTACGAGGTGGTCTGATAGATCGGCGTGGTGGCGGCCCGGGTGGTTGGGTCGCTCTTGAAGCCCGCATGCAGGGCCAGGGTTTCCGGTTTCATAACAACGGTCCTTGCTGGTTGGTTATTGTCGGGGGTTCCAGTCAGCGAGTATGGCACAGCCCGCCGGATGTGAGAGGGACTGGAGAGGGATTCAAGAGAAGTGTAGGCCCGGATTCTCCGGTTGCCGGTCGGTTCCTATACAATCTTTCCACATTGACACGGGAGCGCACGATGACCAATAACAAGACTTCACCCCGGATTGTGATAGTGGGTGCCGGCAGTGTTGGCTGCTACGTGGGAGGACGACTGCTGTCGGCGGGGGCAGACGTGGTGATGGTTGGCCGGCCGCGTCTGGCGACTACTCTGGCGGAAACGCCGCTGGTGGTCACGGACTACCGGGGATTCCACCATCAGGTTCAATTGAACGACGGCCAGTACGTCACCGGCCCGGAGGTGGCCGCCAACGCCGACCTGGTGCTGGTCTGCGTAAAGTCCGCGGCGACGGTCGATGCGGGTCGGCAGTTGGCGCCCTGGCTGCCCGCAGGTGTTCCCGTGATCAGCCTGCAAAACGGTGTCTCCAACGCCGAACGCCTGCAGGCGGCATTGCCGGGCGCCCAGGTGCTGCCGGGGATGATTCCGTTCAACGTGTTGCAGAAGTCCCCAGGGCACTTTCACCATGGTACCGAGGGCCACCTGATGTGCGCCCGCCACCCCGGGCTGGCCGAGGTTCTGCCGTATTTCGAGAATGCCGGGCTGCCCCTGGAGCTGCGAGACGACATGCGCTCGGTGCTCTGGTCCAAGCTGCTCCTGAATCTCAACAACCCGATCAACGCGCTCTCCGGTGTGCCCCTGCTGGCAGAGCTGCAACAGCGGGACTACCGCCAGTGCCTGGCCATGGCCCAGGAGGAAACCCTGGCGTTGCTGGCGGCGGCAGGCGTACAGACGGTCAGGCTGACCGCCTTGCCCATGGCATGGATCCCACGGGTGATGCGAACGCCGGACTGGCTGTTCAGGCGCCTGGCGGCCAGAATGCTGGCCATCGACCCCATTGCCCGCTCGTCCATGTGGGAGGACCTGGAAGCCGGGCGGCCCACCGAGGTGGACTGGATCAACGGCGAAGTGGTGCGACTGGCTGAGCAGGTGGGTAGGCTGGCGCCAGTCAACGCCCGGCTGGTGGCGCTGGTGCATGAATGCGAACTCAGCCGGCGACGCTGGTCGGGCTCGGAACTGCGTTCAGCCCTCCGCCAGATTTGATGAAACGCGTGCAGAGGTGGGCTGGAGAGAGCTGATGGAGGGGTTTAATGGAGAGGTTTGATGGAGAGGTTTGATGGTTAACTGGGTCTATCTGGCACTGGCTATTGTGGCCGAAGTGGTGGCGACGTCGTTTCTCAAGGCCAGCGATGGATTCACCCGGCTGTGGCCGTCACTGATTGTGGTGATCGGTTACAGCGTGGCGTTCTACCTGCTGGCGCTGGCCCTGAGAAGTATCCCGATAGGCACCGCCTACGCCATATGGGCTGGGCTGGGCATTCTGCTGGTGGCCCTGGCCGGCTGGCTGGTGTTTGGCCAGAAACTGGATGCCTGGGGGATGCTGGGTATGGCACTGATCGTAGCCGGTGTGGTGATCCTGAACGTGCTGTCAACGTCCGGTGGGCATGGGTGAGGGCGGTTTGCCGACCGCCGGAAGCAGAAAAGCCCGGCTCTTTCGAGTCGGGCTTTTCGGAATACTGGTAGCAAGGGGCGGAGTCGAACCGCCGACCCCAGCATTATGAGTGCTGTGCTCTAACCAACTGAGCTACCTTGCCGTCACTTCACCAATGGAAGCGGCGCGTATCTTATGGTTGGGGGTGGGGGCTGTCAAGGGGCTGTTGTCCAGCCCGAGCCATCCAATCCTTGTCGGTAATGGCCGTTCTGTTATCAATTCTTTTTTAAACAATAACTTATAAATACGTGCCGCATCAGCGATGTTTTCAGTTTTTTGGATTTTCCTTCCCCCAGGGTCTCCGTATATATTCAGGACGAGCCTTGAAATATAAATGCTAATTATGCTTATATGTGATCGATTATTATTTGCAGATGGCCGAGCCCATCCGCCCGGGGTATCAGGGAAGATCTGGAATGCTTCTTTGGGCAGTGCGCGATAGGTTATCCGGCTCCTGTGTCCTGCTTTCCCAACGTTGATGAGTTACCTGTTCAATGAGCATTCGCGCCCTTGCTCCGCTGTTTGTCGGGGATTTTGAGTCTTATCGCGATGTACTGGTTCTGCCAGACGATCCCAGGGAGGCTTTTCCCGCCCGGGATCTGATCACTACTGAGGGGCTGGCCCGGATGCTGGAACAGTATCGCCGGTTTCAGCCTGGCGATGACCGGCGGGCACTGGTTTCCCAGTGGTCCCGGATGTATTTCGTGAAGCTGATTGTGCCAACGGTGGCGGCAAACCTGGTGCTGGGGCACGAGTTGCCCGTGGGTCTGGACAGGCTCGAAGTCATCCTGGGGGATGAGGGCCTGCCAGAAGCCTTCCGGATACCCCATGAGGGCGAGCCGTTTGCAACCAGACCGGCGGACCCCTTTGACCGTTTCCGGGAGCTCCTGGAGGGTAACTTCGAGCCACTCATTGAGGGTTGGAGCCTGCAAGTGAAGCTGTCTCGAAAGGTGCTGTGGAATAACGCCGCCAACTACGTGGAATGGCTGGTTCGGGCGATGGCCGGTCTTGGGCTACCGGCAGACCTGCTCGCGGACGGAGAGCACCTGATTGAGTGGAAGCGTCGTCCAGATGGCAGCCGGAACCCCATGTCCAGTCCAGTGCGCTATGTGGAACGGGCGGCCGGCCCTTCACCCCTGCGCCAACGCCGCCAGTGCTGTATCCGTTACCGGCTGCCGGATCTGGCGCTGTGTGAGAACTGCCCCCACATCGATCGCCCGCCCAAAGGCGCCCGATTGCCGGTTCATTAAACGTTAAACCGGAAGTGAATAACGTCGCCGTCCTTTACGATGTAGTCCTTGCCTTCCAGGCGCCACTTGCCGGCATCCTTGGCGCCGGCTTCGCCGTTGTATTGTACGAAATCGTCGTAGCTGACCACTTCCGCGCGGATAAACCCGCGTTCGAAATCGGTGTGGATCACGCCGGCCGCCTGGGGCGCGGTGGCGCCCACCCGAACGGTCCAGGCGCGCACTTCCTTTACCCCGGCGGTGAAGTAGGTTTGCAGGTCCAGCAGACGGTAGCCACCGCGGATTACCCGGTCCAGGCCGGGCTCGTCCATGCCCATTTCTTCCAGGAAAATGGCTTTTTCATCGTCTTCCAATTCTGCGATTTCCGCTTCCATCTTGTTGCAGATCGGCACAACGACTGCATTCTCAGCCTCGGCAATTTCCCGCACCTGGTCTAGGTAGGGGTTATTCTCGAAGCCGTTCTCATCCACGTTGGCGATATACATGGTGGGTTTGACGGTGAGCAGGCACAGCTCACGGATCAGCGCCATCTCGTCCTTGTCGAGCCCCATGCCGCGCACGGGCTTGCCTTCGTTCAGTACCGGCAGCAGGCGCTCGAATATCTCCAGTTGCGCCTTGGCGGTCTTGTCGCCACTCTTGGCCACGCGCTGGACCCGTTTGATGGCTTTCTCCACGGTGTCCATGTCCGCCAGGGCGAGTTCGGTGTTGATGACGTCAATGTCGGACGCCGGGTCAATCTTGTTGGCCACGTGGATGACGTTGCTGTCGTCGAAGCAGCGCACAACGTGGGCGATGGCATCGGTCTGGCGGATGTTGGCCAGGAACTGGTTGCCCAGGCCTTCGCCTTTGGAGGCGCCTGCCACGAGGCCCGCGATATCGACGAATTCCATCGTGGTTGCCACGACCTTTTCCGGCTTCACGATTTCGGCGAGCTTGTTCAGGCGGGGGTCGGGCATGGCCACCACACCGGCGTTGGGCTCGATGGTACAAAACGGGAAGTTTTCCGCGCCGATGCCGGCCTTGGTCAGTGCGTTGAACAGGGTGGATTTGCCGACGTTGGGAAGGCCGACGATGCCGCAGTTAAATCCCATGGAATGCCTCTGCTGGTGCTGGAAAGTTTGCGCGGATTATACCGGTTTGAAACTGTGCAAGCGATTCATGGCGGCGGAGAGTTTGCCGCTGGCCGCATCGGGCAGTACCCGGATAATTTCATCAATGACGGCGTTCAGTTCTTCGGTTTCCTGCTTGCCCAGGCGGCCTAGAACATAACCGGTCACCTTGCGGCTGTCGCCAGGGTGGCCAATGCCAATGCGAAGTCTTTGAAAGTCGTTGGTGCCCAGATGGGCAATGCTGTCCCGCAGACCGTTGTGGCCCCCGTGGCCGCCACCTTTTTTGAGCTTGGCAGTACCCGGTGGCAGGTCGAGGTCGTCGTGGGCAACCAGTATCTGTTGGGGCTGAATCTTGAAGAAATCCGCCAGTGCCTTGATGGCCAGGCCGCTGCGGTTCATGAACGTGGAGGGATTCAGCAGATGCAGGTCCAGGCCCTGCCACTGAATGCGGGCGTAGAGCCCATGGTACTTCTTTTCGGGGCGGAGCGTCTGGCCCGTAGAGCGGGCCAGAGCTTCGACGAACAGGGCGCCGGCGTTATGACGGGTATTCTCATAGTCGGCTCCGGGATTACCCAGACCGACCACCATGAGGATATCCTGTGCCATCCGCCATTGCCCTTATAAGTACAGGAGCGATTACTCCTTGTCTTCGCCTTCTTCACCTTCTTCGCCGTTTTCGGCGTCATCAACCTTGGCACCGCGCGGCTTGTGGATAGCCACAACAGGCAGGTCGTGATCTTCGCCCTGCAGCAGAGCCGCAACCTTGACGCCTTTCGGCAGTTTCAGGTCGCTCAGGTGGACCACCTGGTCCATTTCGACAGTGGCCATATCCACTTCGATGAACTCAGGCAGGTTCTGCGGCAGACAGATCACTTCCACTTCCGTGATCTGGTGGTTTGCTACGCCACCCTGCAGTTTGATGGCCGGCGCGCTCTCTTCGTTCATGAAGTGCAGCGGCACGTTCACGTGAATCTCGTGATCCTTGTCAACACGCAGGAAGTCAGCGTGGGTCAGGGTAGGCTTGTACGGGTGACGCTGCAGATCCTTGAGGATCACGCTTTCTTTCTTGCCGTTCAGCTCAACGGTCAGAACGTGAGAGAAGAAGGCTTCGTTTTCCAGCGCCTTTTTCAGCTCGTTGTGCCAGATGGCAACCGGCGTAGCGTCTTTCCCGCCACCATAGATGATGGCCGGAATTTTACGCTCTTCACGACGCAGGCGGCGGCTCGCACCTCTCCCCTGATCGTCGCGAGGAAATGCTTCGATAACAAATTCCTGAGACATGGTATTAACCTCAATCGTCACCTGAACTGCCCGCGACCAGGCGTTGGATCAGGTGATGTTTCTGAAAAGCCGGATTTCCCGGCTGACTAAAAGAGTCGGGAGCCTGTTTAGGCTCCCGACCCGGTAACTGCTTGTAACGCCTGATTAATATCCGTTCAGACGTTCTCGAACATGGCGCTGATGGACTCTTCGTTGCTGACGCGTCGAATGGACTCCGCCAGCAGTCCGGCCATTCCGAGGACGCGGATTCTATCACAGTTTTTCGCTTTGTCACTCACCGGGATGGTGTCGCACACCACCAGTTCGTCCAGTTGGGAGGCATTGATGTTGTCAATAGCCGGACCGGAGAGAACCGGGTGGGTGATGTACGCCACGACACGGGCGGCGCCATGTTCTTTCAGGGCGTTGGCCGCTTTGCACAGGGTGCCTGCGGTATCGATGATGTCGTCCACCAGGATGCAGGTTTTGTCTCTCACGTCACCGATGATGTGCATGACCTGGGACACGTTCGCCTTCGGGCGACGTTTGTCGATGATGGCCAGGTCGGCATCGTCCAGGCGCTTGGCCACGGCCCGGGCACGAACCACGCCGCCAACATCCGGGGAAACGACCACGAAGTTCTCGAAACGCTGCTTGAAGATGTCTTCGAGCATCACCGGCGTGGCGTAAATGTTGTCGACCGGGATATCAAAGAAGCCCTGAATCTGATCGGCGTGCAGGTCGACGGTCAGAACGCGGTCAACACCGATGCTGGAAATCATGTCGGCAACCACTTTGGCGCTGATGGCCACGCGGGTAGAGCGTACACGGCGATCCTGACGGGCGTATCCATAGTAAGGGATAACGGCGGTGACACGTGTTGCGGAGGCACGGCGAAGTGCATCGGCCATCACGATCAGTTCCATCAGGTTATCGTTGGTGGGGTAACAGGTGGGCTGAATGATGAAGACATCATGGCCACGGACATTCTCATTGATCTCGACGGTGGTTTCGCCGTCGCTGAAGCGGCCTACCGTGGCCTGACCCATGGGAATGTGAAGTTTCTGGGCGATGGCCTTGGCAAGTTCCGGGTTGGCGTTGCCGGCAAAAATCATCAGTTTGGACACGATGGCATCCTTCTCGGTATCGGCGGTTGATTCAGAAGAAGCGGGAGAAAGGTGGCTGGGGTGGCAGGATTCGAACCTGCGCATGACGGGATCAAAACCCGTTGCCTTACCACTTGGCGACACCCCAGTATCGTGCTTTTTTGGCATCATTTCAGCTCTGTTAGCTTTTTGTGTAGAGGCGAAATGTTCACCCCTTTAGCTACGAACCCCGTGACGCCGGAGGGTTTGCTTTCCCAGATGATCCGGGCTGCGGATTCTGTCGGGAAACGTCCAAATATGCAAGCCCCGGTTCCGGTTAATCTTGCAGGTCCGAATTGTGCGAGCCAGTCCAGGCTCCGGTTAACCTCAGGATACAGTTTGCGAACTACATCCTCACAGTCGTTTCGGTACCTCGAGGCGTCTCCCTCAAAAGCGGGCGCTATTTTGATTCTAGGGGTATCCCTTGTCAACCCTTGCTCGGAAAAAATCTTACCTGTGTTTATATCGCAGGCCGGTTTTAGAACCAAAAACCAGTCTTCCGGTGGTGAGGCCGGTTGCAGGCGCTCTCCGACCCCTTCACCGAAGGCCGCGAAGCCCCGGACAAACACCGGTACGTCGGCGCCGAGCCTCAGCCCGATGGCCGCCAGTTCCTCCTCGCCCAGGCCCAGTTGCCAGAGATGATTGAGGCCGAGCAGGGTGGTGGCGGCATTGGAGCTGCCGCCACCCAGCCCACCGCCCATGGGCAGGCGCTTGGTGACGCTGATGGTGACTCCGGGCGGGTTGTCAGTGGCCCACTCCGCCAGGGCTCTGGCGGCGCGGAGGATCAGGTTGTCGTTGTCCGCCACCCCCGCCATGGAGCCAGCGAGCCGGACGCCAGGCTGGTTGGGGGTGAGGGTAAAGGTGAGGTCGTCCCCGTGGTCCAGGAACTGGAACAGGGTCTGTAGCTCATGGTAGCCATCCTGCCGGCGCCCCACGATGTGCAGAAACAGGTTCAGCTTGGCCGGAGAGGGAAGGGTCAGGCTGATCACGGTGCCTGTTCCTGCCAGTCGGCAACGACCAGGCGTACCCGTTTGTCGCCTTTCAGGGCGGTGATCCGGGCCGGCAGTGGCGGGTAGTCGGTGAGGAAGGGCCGCCAGCGGTCGTAGCGAATTTCCCAGCCCGCCTGCCGGATCATGGCGAGATTGCCGGTGCCATCAAACAGCAGCCGGAAGTCGCCACCGGGCGCTGGCAGGCCACGCACCCACCAGACCAGTTCATCAAGCGGTAGTTGCCAGCCGGTGGCGGCTTCCACCAGAGCGTCGGGTTCCCCGGACCGATAGGTTTCACCGTTTGGCAGTGTCAGCTCGATAAAACCGGGCACGCCTTTCAGTCGTGTACTGCCCATGCCCATAAAGGATGACGACAGGGCCAGATCATAGGCCTCACCGTCCTGAATCCAGTGGTTGATGATGGCGGTGCCACTGTCGGAGGGCTGGCGAACCGCCAGCTTCCCGGAAAGCTGCCAATGGTTGAACTGAGTGAGCCGGGCGGCGCGTTTGCTCCAGTCCGCCGGCGGCTGGTCGGTCATGCCCTGCGGCAGCGGGTCAACCTGGATGGTGGTGCAGGCGCCAAGAGACGCCATCAGCGCCAGGCTGGCCAGGATGCGGAACAACCGGCTCATTACAGCGCTCCATCGGTGGTCAGTCGGTCAATGGTTTCCCGCAGGACTTCATGGTCGGCGTCCTGTTCGAGGCCTTTGCGCCAGATGACGCGGGCCTGCTCTTCAGCGCCGCTCATCCACAGGGCTTCGCCGTAATGGGCGGCCACTTCCGGATCGGGGAAGGCGTCCCAGGCCCGCGCCAGATATTCAAGGGCGGGTTTCAGTCGGCCTTCCCGGAACAGGACCCAGCCCATGCTGTCGAGGATGGCGGGGTTGTCCGGGTCCAGCCGCAGGGCGCGTTCGATGTAGCCACGGGCCTCTTCCAGCCGATCGGTGCGGGTGGTCAGGATGTAGCCGAGGGCGTTCAGGGCCACGGCGTTGTCCGGAGACTGCTGAACAATCTGCTTGAGATCGCTCTCGGCCTTCGCCGGCTGGTCGAGGGCATCGTAGAGCATGGCCCGGGCGTAGCGGATTTCAATGTTGCCCGGAAAGGCCTCCAGTGCCTTGGTGGCGGTCGTCAGTGCGGCCTGTTGCCGGTTCTGATCCAGCAACAGGTTAACTTCCAGCAACCAGAAGTTCTCGGCCTGGCCGGGATTGGCGCCGCGCAGGGCGCGAATGTTGTCCAGGGCTTCGTCCAGGCGGTTATCGGCTGCCAGCAGGGCGCTGGCCCGGGCCAGGGCAGGAAAGTAGTAGTTACCCCGCTCCACGCTCTGGTAATAGCCGATGGCCTGCTTGGTGTTGCCGGCCTGATCGGCGATCCGGCCCAGGTAGTAGTTGGCTTCGTCGGCGTGATGCCCCTGCTCCACCAGCCGGGTCAGTTCTTCCCGGGCCAGCTCGATCTGATCATTCTCCAGGGCCACCAGGGCGTGGGACAGTCGCAGCCCGGGGGTGTCCGGGTAGCGCTGCACCAGCCGTTTGAATTCGTCCTGGGCAGCCTGCAGCTCGCCTTCGCTGATCAGCATCCGGCCGTAGAGTGTGCCCATCGGCCGGTTACCCGGAAAGCGCCGGGTGTTAACCATCAGATGATCCAGGGCTTCCCGCTTCTTGCCCAGTTGGAACAGCAGATCGCCTTTGAGGATGATGGCGGGCTGAAAGTTGGGCTGTTCGTCCAGTAACGGCTCCAGGCGCGCCAGGGCCTTCGCGGGCTGGCCGGTCACCTTCAGCAGCAGGGCAATACTGTACTCCAGCTCCGGCGTATTGGGGTGGCGCCCTGCCATCTGGTGGTACAGGGACAGCAACTCCTGCTGATGCTCCGCAGGCAGGTTGCCGGCCATGGCGGCCAGGCTGTCAAAATCGGCATCGCCGCCCAGGTCCATGATTTTTTCCATGTGACCAAGGGCGGTTTCCAGTTGGTTGCGCTTTACCGCCAGTATGGCGGATATGCGGTGGGCCTGGAGACTGTCCGGATCCACATCGAGCCACAGCTCCGCCAGTTGCCGCTGGGCGTTATCGCCATTCAGCGACTGGGCGATACGCATGGCCCGCTCGATCACACCGAGATCCCGGGACTGTTTCGCGGCCTTCATGTAGTTGACCAGCGTTACGTCGTACCGGCCGCGCTGGGCGGCGATTTCGGCGGATGTCAGGAGGTACAGGGTTTCGGGCTCAAAATCGCGGTATTCAACCGGGGTGTCTTCGGGGGTTGCTTGTTGGGACTGTGCGTCGGCAGTCGTGGGTTTTTCGGGGGCGGTGGTTTGCCCGGTGCCGGTGAAGCCTGCGCAGCCGGCCAGAGAGAGGCCAAGCAGGCAGGTAATCAAAAACGGTGCGGATGTTTGCATGCAACTTCCCGTGATCTGTCGACAACCCATAAGAAATAGTCAGGTTCCTATAATGGCATAAGCGTCTGATCTTGCCCAACCTGTCCGCAGTTCCCGAAGCGTCGGAGGTTATGGGTGGCAGCAGGGGGTTCTGATCGTTAAAATGGCGTAAAGTAAGTGCGCGCTCGCTCCGTTCATCGGCAAAAGGTTAATCAACCACCCTATGGCATTGATCACCCTGGGAATCAATCACCGAACCGCGCCCGTGGAGATGCGGGAGCGGGTGGCGTTCACGCCTGAGCGCATGGCTGAAGCCTTTGCCGAGCTGCGGGCGACCTCGGGTGCCAGCGAAGCCGCCATCCTGTCCACCTGTAACCGGACCGAACTCTACCTGGCCGGTGATGACGACTGCGCACCCATGGTGTTGCGCTGGCTGGCGGGCTTTCATGACCTGGAATCCGCCGAGCTGGAAGAGGTGCTCTACGTACACCGGGATGCCGACGCCGTGCGCCACATGATGCGAGTGGCTGCGGGCCTGGACTCCATGGTGCTGGGCGAACCGCAGATTCTCGGCCAGTTGAAGGAAGCCTATTCGATGGCGCGGGAACACGGGGCGAGCGGTTCCTTCCTGTCCCGGCTGTTTGAGCACAGCTTTTCGGTGGCCAAGCGGGTACGCACCCAGACCGCGATTGGCGAGAACCCGGTCTCGGTGGCCTATGCCGCGGTGAGCATGGCGCACCATATTTTTGCCGACATGTCCCGCAACAAGGCCTTGCTGATTGGTGCCGGAAAAACCATTGAACTGGTGGCCCGTCATCTGGCTGATGCCGGCGTGCAGGACTTCCTGGTGGCCAACCGTACCCTGGAACGGGCGCAGGCCCTTGCCGGGGCGCGGGGTGGCAAGGGCATCCTGCTGTCGGAAATTCCGGATCACCTGGCCGAAGTGGATATTGTCATCTCTTCCACCGCCAGCCCCTTACCCATTCTTGGCAAAGGCGCGGTCGAGCGGGCCCTGAAAAAGCGCAAACATCGCCCGTATTTCATGGTGGACATCGCCGTGCCCCGGGATATTGAGCCCGAAGTGGCGTCGCTGGCGGACGTGTATCTGTACACCGTGGACGATCTCCGCCAGGTGATCGAGGAGAACATCCGTTCCCGGGAAGGCGCGGCCCGGGAGGCGGAGAATCTGGTGGCCAGTGGCGTTCAGGAATTCCTGAATCAACTGCGTGCCCTGGATGCGGTGTCCACGCTCAAACAGTTCCGCCAGCGGGCCGAAGTGCTGCGCGACGCGGAAACCGAGAAAGCCCTGCGTGCCCTGCGCAACGGCACAGACCCGGAAACCGTGTTGCGCGGTCTGGCCCGGGGCCTGACCAACAAACTTCTGCACGAACCCTCGGTTCAGGTGCGCAAAGCCACAACCCAAGGGCGGGCCGAGGTCACCGAGTGGCTGCGGGAATTACACCAGCTGGATGCCCTGGACGCGGATACCACGACCACCCCGGAAAACCTATGAAACCATCGATTCAGTCCCGCCTCGAGCAGCTTGTAGATCGCTTCGAGGAGGTCAGCGCGTTGCTCAGTGATGCCTCTATCATTGCCCAGCAGGACAAATTCCGGGACCTGTCCCGGGAATTTGCGGAAATTGAGCCCATTGTTCAGTGCTTTCAGGCCTGGCGACAGTCCCTGGAGGATATAAAGGAAGCCAGAGAGCTGGCGAGCGATGGCGACGCCGACATGCGCGCGATGGCGGAAGACGAGCAGCGTTCTGCCGAACACAAGAATGCCGAACTGGATGAGGAGTTGCAGCGCCTGATGCTGCCGAAAGACCCCAATGACGGCAAGAACGTGTTCCTGGAAATCCGCGCTGGCACCGGTGGCGACGAGGCCGCGATTTTCGCCGGCGACCTGTTCCGGATGTACAGCCGCTATGCCGAGCGCCGCCGCTGGCAGATAGAAGTGCTCAGCGAGAGCGACGGTGAGCACGGGGGCTACAAGGAGCTGATTGCCCGGGTGGCCGGGGACGGCGTATACGGTACGCTGAAGTTCGAATCCGGTGCTCACCGGGTGCAGCGTGTACCGGAGACCGAGTCCCAGGGCCGCATCCACACCTCGGCCTGTACCGTGGCGGTGATGCCGGAAGCGGACGAGGCAGAGGCGATTGAGATCAGCAAGGCGGATCTGCGTGTCGATACCTTCCGGTCGTCCGGCGCCGGCGGCCAGCACGTCAACAAGACCGACTCCGCAATCCGGATTACCCATCTGCCCACCGGTATTGTGGTGGAGTGCCAGGAAGAACGCTCACAGCACAAGAACCGTGCGAAGGCCATGAGTCTGCTGGCCTCCCGGCTGCAGAACGCGGAAACCGAACGACAGCAGAAATCCATATCCGAGACCCGGAAAAGCCTGGTGGGCAGTGGTGACCGGTCTGAGCGGATCCGGACCTACAACTTTCCCCAGGGCCGGGTGACGGATCACCGCATCAACCTGACCCTGTACAAACTCGACGAAGTGATTTCCGGTGACTTGGATGCCGTGGCCGTGCCGCTCCAGCAGGAACACCAGGCCGAGTTGCTTGCCTCGCTCGCCGATGACCAGTAACCCTCCACTGACCTGTGACGCGCTGTTGCAGTGGGCGGCTGCCCGGATTGCCGGCGACAGCCCGAGGCTGGACGCGGAACTGCTGCTGAGCCACCTGACCGGGCTCAGTCGCACCCATTTCCGGGCCTGGCCGGAGCGGACGATGACCCCGGCCCAGGCCGAGGCCTTCGGGGCGCTGGTTGCCGAGCGCGCCGCCGGTACGCCGGTGGCGTATCTGCTGGGCCATCAGGAGTTCTGGTCGCTGCCCCTGCGGGTCAGCCGTTCTACGCTGATCCCGCGCCCGGATACCGAGTGCCTGGTGGAAGCCGCCCTGGCGCTGCCCTTGCCGGGTGACGCCCGGGTGCTGGACCTGGGCACCGGCACCGGCGCCATTGCTCTGGCGCTGGCCAGCGAGCAGCCGGGCTGGCAGATCACGGCCTGTGACTGCGTGGACGAGGCGGTCGCTCTGGCCCGGCATAACGCCGGGGCGCTGGGGTTGCGTGTGGAGGTGGTGGCCAGTACCTGGTTTTCTGGCCTGGCGCCGGCCCGCTATGATCTGATTGTGTCCAATCCGCCCTATATTGCCAGTGGCGATGGACACCTGAATGAGGGCGACGTCCGGTTTGAACCAGCCTCGGCGCTGGTTTCCGGGCGGGATGGTCTGGATGATCTGAGGCAGATTGTGGCTCAGGCTCCGGGCTGGCTCGGGGCCGGCGGCTGGTTGCTGGTTGAGCACGGCTATGTCCAGGCCCGCGCGGTGGCCGCCCTGTTCCGCCAGCGCGGATTTTCCGGGGTCCGGAGCCTGCAGGACTACGGCCGGAGGGACCGGACGACGCTGGGCCAGTGGCCGGCGACCGTTAGCGACCAACAGACAGCGGGAGGTTTCGATGCTCAGTGACGAAGAACTGTTGCGATACAGCCGGCAGATCCTGATGCCCCGGTTTGATATCGCCGGCCAGGAACGGCTGAAGAGTGCCCGGGTGCTGGTGACCGGCGCCGGCGGGCTGGGGTGTCCGGTGGCGTTGTATCTGGGCGCGGCCGGGGTGGGGCACCTGACGCTGGTGGATGACGATGTAATTGAGCTGGCCAACCTGCAACGGCAGGTCGGCTTTGACCACGGCCAGTTGGGCGAATCCAAGGCCGAGGCGCTGGCCTCCCGGGTGCGACGGATTAATCCGCTGGTTTCCGTGACGGCGCTGAATCAGCGCCTTGAGGGGGATGAGCTGGCGCGGCAGGTAGAGGAAGCCAGCCTGGTGGTGGATTGCACCGATAATTTCAATACCCGGTTTGCGCTGAACCGGGCGTGTGTGGCGGCCGGGGTGCCGCTGGTATCCGGTGCCGCCATTCGGGGTGAGGGGCAGCTTTCGGTGTATGACAGCCGGCAGGCGCACAGTCCCTGTTACCACTGTCTGTACCCGGAGCAGGGCAATGAGGATTTAACCTGTTCGGAGGCCGGTGTGATCGCGCCGATTGTGGGCATGATCGGCGCGGCCCAGGCCATGGAGGCGATCAAGGTGCTTTCCGGCGTTGGTACGCCGTTGGTTGGCCGGTTGTTGATTCTGGATGCCTGGGCGATGCAGTGGCGGGAAATGAAGCTGGCTCGCGATCCTTCCTGTCCGGTTTGCTCAAAGTAAACCCGGCGTCCGAATTCTTGATCTGACCTTGGGGATGCGGCCCGCTCTGTTGTTTCGTTAATTCTTTAACGCCTGAAATCTGGCGATGGCGTCCTTCCTGCTTTCCTTCGGATCAACGATCTGTCTCGGATAACCCTTCGGGATAACCCCTCCTTTCGCTCCGGGATCGTGAATCCGCTTGTTGTCCAGCCTGGCCAGTTCCGGGACCCAATGGCGGATGAAGTCGCCGTCGGGGTCGAAGCGCTCGCTCTGGGTGACCGGGTTGAAAACCCGGAAGTAGGGCGCGGCGTCGGTGCCGGTGGAGGCGCTCCATTGCCAGCCGCCGTTGTTGGAAGCGAGGAAGCCGTCCACCAGCCGTGACATGAACCAGGCCTCACCCAGGCGCCAGTCGATGAACAGGTTTTTGGTCAGGTACATGGCGGTGATCATGCGCAGGCGGTTGTGCATCCAGCCGGTCTGGTTGAGCTGGCGCATGGCGGCGTCGACGATGGGGACGCCGGTGTTGCCGGTTTTCCAGGCTTCGAAAGGCTCACCGGGCGGGTTCCATGCCAGGGCTTCGGTTTCCGGCTTGAAGGCCCGGTGCATGCTGGTTCGTGGGTAGTGGTACAGGATGTTGATGTAGAAATCCCGCCAGGCGATTTCGTTGATCCAGGTCACCAGGCCTTCCTGGTTACCGCCCATGCCCTGGGCCTGTTGCGCGGCCAGCAGGCATTGGCGGCCAGACAGTACGCCGTTTGCCAGGTAGGGGGAGAGCTGGCTGGTGCCGTCGATGGCCGGGAAGTCCCGTTGTGCCTTGTAGTCACCTCCGCGTTCTTCCAGGAAGCGCTCGAGCTGGTCGTGGGCAGCGTGTTCGCCGGTGGGGACCAGGGGGGGCGGTGCGTTCCGGAAGGCGTCGGGGATGGTGTCGATCTTTTCCGGGATAACGGCGCCGCCCCTGGCTTTTGGAACCGGGAGCAGGCCCGGTCGGGTTTCGTCGATCCAACTGCGCCAGCGCCTTGAGAAGGGTGTAAATACCGAGTAGGGCTCGTGCTGCTGGGTGAGGATTTCGCCCACCGGTGCCACGGTCTGGTCGCGGTATTTGCAAACGCGGATGTTGATGTCATCAAGGCGGCGCTTGATGGTTTTGTCGCGTCTGCGCTCGTTCACGCCGTATTCTTCGTTAAAGTGAAGCGTTTCCACACCCAGTTCGGTGCAGTGGTTCTGCAGTTTACGGAGGCTGTCCTCAAAGCGTTCGGCCTGAATAAAAGACAGCGGTATGCCCAGCCTGGCCAACTCCCCGGACAGGGCGTTGGCGTGGGCAATCACAAACTGCACGCGGGCCGGCGACCAGTCGTGCTCCTGCCATTGGTCTGGAGTGAGGATAAAGCAGGCCCGAACGGTGCCGGGGTTCTCGCAGGCGGCCGTGAGGGCCGGGTTGTCGGCGATCCGCAGATCGTTTCTGAACCATACCAGTTGTGTCATTGGGTGTTTCGCTTCCGATCCTGGGGCGTAGGGGTAATTACAGGCCGCTGTGCCAATAAAATCACTGACTTGGATATTCGCTGACAGTCCCTGATTGGATTATAGTTACCGCAACGTTATCGCAGCCGTGAGGGAGATTCGTGTCCGGCATGGAATATGACACTGAAGGTGGCCGGGACGGCGTCTGGGCCCAGCCCTACACCCTGAACTCCGGCCAGACCCAGTTCCATCAGTTGGGCCATGTCCGGCTCTGGGTCACGTTGCTGGATCTGGAGTGGCAGATCCGTCACGAAACCCTGGAGCAGGACGGCGGCTCCACGAACTGGCTGGAAGCCATTGGCCACGTGCTGCCATCGTCGTCCGTGCCCCTGCAACGGTTCGTTCGTGAGCCAGGGGCCTCAACGGTGACTTTTCAACCCGCGATGGCGAGCCTGCCGACGGTGATCCGGCCCTATCAGCCGCTGACCATCCCCGGCGGGGGGCGCTGCACCATTTATGTGGGTACCACGGTGTGGATGAAGGTCTGTGTCGGGGAGAGCCAGCGTGTGCTCACCGAAATCCCCCTGGTAACGCCGTCGCTCACCTGGGTGGGTCGGAACACCATGGAGGGGGAACTGTGCTACTCGTCGTCCAGCTATGCCCGCCTGGTTCTGGAAGCAGTGCCCAAGCGGCCCTGGCGTGTGGTTACCCCGGTTACCATTATCAATCGCCGTAATGAGGCCTTGCTACTGGAGCGCTTCAGCCTGCCAACGCCGCTGCTCTCGCTGCACCGGAATCAGCGGGGCCAGTTGTGGACGCCGGGGGTCACGGTGGCGATTGAAACGGACATGAACTCGGCCAGCCTGCATGTGGATGCATCGCTTCTGCCTGCGGCGGGTGATTGCCGGCCCATCGCACCGGCCCGCGAGAAAACGTCCCGCGGCCGGTTAGTCCGTGCCTTCGACAGAATGTTTGGTTAATCCTGAGCCTGGGGAGTCAGACCTTTGCTGGAACAAATCGAAACCGGTGTCATGCAGGTGTGGACCGATATCGCCTGGGGGCAGTGGATCAACTCGGCCTTCCTGCTGGTGCTGGGGCTTTTCCTGGGCTCCCTGGCGGCCCGCAGTGCATCCCGGTTCATGGCCCAGCGCAGTTCCCGCCACCACACCCTCATGGTGCGGCGGCTGGTGTTCTACGTCATCGTTTTGCTGTTCAGCGTTGCGGCGCTGCGGGAAGCCGGGTTCTCACTGGATGTGGTGTTGGGCGCCGCCGGTATTCTTACCGTCGCCATTGGCTTTGCCTCGCAAACCTCCGCGTCCAACATGATCAGCGGGTTATTCCTGCTGGTTGAAAAGCCCTTTGAGATCGGCGACTTTATCGAGGTAGACGCCACCTTGGGCGAAGTCATCGGCATCGACATGCTGAGCGTAAAACTGCGCACACCAGACAACCTGTACGTGCGCATTCCCAACGAAACCCTGATCAAGACCCGGGTGGTGAACCGGTCCCGGTTTCCCATTCGCCGGCTCGACCTGACGGTGGGGATTGCCTACGCTGAGGATGTGGAAAAAGTGGAGGCACTGTTGCTGGACCTGGCGGAAAAGAACCCCGCCTGTCTGGAAGAGCCGAAACCCTTTGTGCTGGTGACCGCCTTTGGTCCGTCCTCGGTGGATGTCCAGTTTTCCTTCTGGGTCCCGAAAGACCGTGTACTGGAGGGGCGCAGTGGCATTATGGTGGCCATCAAGAAAGCCCTGGACCGGGAGGGTATCGAGATACCGTTCCCCCATACCAGTGTTTACGCCGGTAGCCACTCAGAGCCCTTCCGGGTGCAATTGTTAGGGCCGGAAGCCATGACTAAAAAGGACGCCCCGGATGTCGACAAAGACCGCTGACACCATTAAAACCATCTTGCCGGTCCCCGCTGACAACAAGGTCCGCCTGGGCTGGCGCGAGTGGGTTGCGTTACCCGATCTGGATATCGGCCGTATCAAGGCCAAGATAGATACCGGAGCCCGTACCTCCTGCCTGCACACCTTCCGGACGGAGCCCTATACGGACAACGGGGAACGGCGGGTGCGGTTCTGGGTTCACCCGGTACAGAACGATTTGCACCAGGTGATCGAATGCGATGCCAAAGTGCTGGACGAGCGGAACGTCTCGGATTCTGGCGGGCACAAAGAGCTACGCCTGGTAATCGCCACCACGCTGGTGATCGGCGACCAGCGCTGGCCCATTGAGATGACACTGACCAACCGGGACTCCATGCGGTTCCGGATGTTGCTGGGGCGCACCGCCATGGCGGGGCGTACCACCATTTATCCTGAAGCTTCCTATCTTGCCGGTGAGCCGGCCCTGAGGATCGATACATGAAAATAGCGGTACTGTCACGGAATCGCCATCTCTACTCAACCCGTCGGCTGGTCGAGGAGGGCATTAACCGTGGTCATGAAGTGAAGGTGATTGATTGCCTGCACTGCTCCATGAACATCACCTCGGCCAACCCCCAGATTCATTACCATGAGGAAGTTCTCGAGAACTTTGATGTGGTGATCCCACGAATCGGCGCGTCGGTCACTTTCTATGGCACGGCGGTACTGCGTCAGTTTGAGATGATGGGCGTGTTCCCGGTGAACGAGTCGGTCGCCATTACCCGGTCAAGGGACAAGTTGCGCTCCTTGCAGTTGCTGGCCCGAAAAGGTGTTGGCATGCCAGTAACCGGGTTTGCCAATAAGCCGGATAACGTGCCCGAGCTGCTGAAAATGGTGGGTGGTGCGCCGGTAGTGATCAAGCTGCTGCAGGGCACCCAGGGCATTGGTGTGGTGCTGGCGGAAACCCGAAAGGCGGCCGAAAGTGTGATTGAGGCCTTCATGGGCCTGAAAGCCGACATTCTGGTGCAGGAATTTATCAAGGAAGCCGGCGGTGCGGATATCCGCTGCTTTGTGATTGGCGACAAGGTGATTGCCGCCATGAAGCGCCAGGGTGCCGAGGGCGAGTTCCGCTCCAACCTGCACCGGGGTGGCACCGCCTCGTTGATCCGGATTACGCCGGAGGAGCGCCGCACGGCTATTACCGCGGCCAAGGCTATGGGCCTGAATGTGGCGGGTGTGGATTTGTTGCGCTCCAGTCGCGGGCCACTGGTGATGGAAGTCAATTCCTCGCCCGGCCTCGAGGGT
Source organism: uncultured Marinobacter sp. (assembly GCA_966210405.1). Classification (GTDB taxonomy): domain Bacteria; phylum Pseudomonadota; class Gammaproteobacteria; order Pseudomonadales; family Oleiphilaceae; genus Marinobacter. The sequence continues at coordinate 11,194 of CBIHLH010000002.1, read as the reverse complement.
ATTGAAAACGCCACCGGCAAGAACGTGGCTGGCATGATTGTGAGCTGGATAGAAAAGAACCAGCAACCCTGGAAAACCCGGACCAAGGGGAGAGGCTAGAACATGGCCCGAGCGCCGTTTGACTTTGCCGGTACCCAGGTCAGGGCCGGTACCCGCCAGACCATTGAAGTACCCGTGGCCAAACTCTACACCCACACGCCACTGCATATCCCGGTAGAGGTGGTGCATGGCCGCCGGGACGGGCCGGTACTGATGGTGTGTGGTGCCATTCACGGCGACGAGATCAACGGTGTGGAAATCGTCCGGCGGGTACTGACCAATTCCGCCCTGCGGCACTTGCGCGGCACCCTGGTGGCGGTGCCCATCGTCAACATTTTCGGATTCGTGCAACGCACCCGCTACCTGCCGGACCGACGGGACCTGAACCGGTGCTTCCCCGGCAGCGAAACCGGCTCCCTGGGCGGTCGTATTGCCTATCTGCTGCGCACGCAGATCATGGAAAAGGTCACCCACATCATTGACCTGCACACTGGCGCCATCCACCGCTTCAACCTGCCGCAGATCCGGGCGGAACTGAAAAACCCGGAGACTACCCGCATGGCGGAGGCCTTCGGCGCACCGATCATTATCAATGCCGGCTTGCGAGAGGGCAGCCTGCGCGCCTACGCTGATTCCCAGGATATTCCCGTCGTCACCTTCGAGGGTGGTGAAGCCCTGCGGTTCGACGACGTGGTGATTTCCAGCGGCGTGAAAGGGGTGATCCGGGTGATGCGGGAACTGGAAATGATCCCTGCCAAGAAAGGCCCGAAAGCACCGAGAAAGCGCTCGGAAACCGCCGCTAACTCACAGTGGGTGAGAACCGACACAGATGGCATCATGCGCCCAGTGGCAAGCCTGGGCCAGAAGGTACGCAAAGGCCAGAAACTGGCCATGGTGGCGGACCCTTTTGGTGAGTCCGAAACCGCGGTGCTCTCTCCCTGCTCCGGCATCGTTATCTGCGTCAATAACCTGCCTCTGGTGAACGAAGGGGAAGCCATCTACCACATCGCCCGGTTCGATGAGCTCAGTGAAGCGGAGAAGGCCATGGATTATTTCCGCAGCAGCTACGAGGGGGACGTGGGCGACGATGTCGTGCCTGTCCATCCCTGGGACGACCGGCAGAAATAAGCACGAGGTTAGCCATGATCTGGAATCAGACCTTTATCGAACTGGCCCCGTTGCCCCGGGGCTTTCACCTGGTCACCAACGAGGTGTTGGCTCAGGCGCCGGACCTCGCCAACTGCGAAGTGGGCCTGCTGCACCTGTTTATCCAGCACACCTCCGCCTCGCTGGCGATCAATGAAAACGCTGACCCGGATGTGCGCGGTGATCTGGAGCGCCACTTCAACGTGATGGTGCCGGAAAACGCGCCGCACTACGAACACACCACGGAAGGGCCGGACGACATGCCGGCCCACATCAAGAGTGTCCTGATCGGCCCCTCGCTGACCTTACCGGTCCACCATGGCCATCTTACCCTGGGCACCTGGCAGGGCATTTACCTGTGCGAACACCGGGACAGGGCCGACAGCCGCAGGATAGTAGCCACATTGCAGGGGCGGTGGTGATTGGCAACCTGAAAACTGGCGTTTTGCACGACAGTCTCTAAGCTTGGGAGGTGAGTAGTAAGCGAATAAACCCTGGCATGGAGCCGCTGTGACCCGTTTTGACCGCATCTACAAGATTCATGATCTGCTCCGTAATGCCCGCCATCCCGTGCCCATGCGGGTGTTTATGGAGGAACTGGAAGCCAGCCGGAACACCATTACCCGGGATTTCGAGTTCCTGAGGGACTCACTCGGAGCGCCCCTGGAGTATTGCCGGGATCATAACGGCCATCGTTACGCCCCGGATTCGCCCGCCTTCGAACTGCCAGGGTTCTGGATGAACCCCGCCGAGCTCTACGCACTGCTGGCGTGCGAGCAGCTACTGGAAAACGTGCAACCCGGAATGATGACCAGCCGGCTGGCGCCATTGAAGGAAAAAATCCGGCGCCTGCTGGGCGAATCCGGGCACGCCGCCGAACGAGTCAGTGAGCGCATCCAGATACAACCCATCCAGGCCCGCATGGCCCCGCACCAGATTTTCGACCCGGTGGCGGAAGCGACACTGGCGGGTAAACAGCTGACTTTTACCTACAGCGCCCGCAGCGGAACCGGCCGCAAACCCCGCCGGGTTCATCCGCAACGCTTACTGCACTACCGATCCAACTGGTATCTGCTGGCGCTTTGCTGCGATGCCCAGGCCCTTCGCCTGTTCTCACTGGACCGAATTTCCCAACCGCAGGCGGAAGAAACGCCGTCGCAGCAAATTCCGATAAAGGAACTGGACGGATTCGCCTACGCCAGCTTCGGCATTTTCGGTGGCGGCCCAAAGGGCACGGCGCACCTCAGATTTTCCCACCATGCAGCGGAGTGGGTGGCGGACGAAACCTGGCACCCCGATCAGATGGGCGAGCAAAAGGACGATGGCTACCACCTGAAAGTTCCCTACTCCGATGAGCGGGAACTGGCCATGGAAGTGCTGCGATACGGGGCGGACGTGGAAGTGCTCGGGCCGCCGGAACTCCGGGAGGAGGTGGTTTTGAGGATACGGAGGATGGCGGGGATGTACTGATAATTTAATCAGTGGTGCAGCAGTTGGGTCAGTCTTGGGTTTAGAGTGTTGATCAGGCCAACAATTTGAAGGTGGAAAAGGTTTGTTAAAGGAATATATAGCACACGCCAAACAGAACGATGACGGCACTTGGAATGTTCCGCATTCCCTGGAAGATCACCTCAGGGATGTATCCCGGTTGGCGGCAAACAGTGCGAGCCGCTTTGGTTCCGAAGGATGGGGTTCCCTGGCGGGGCTTTGGCATGACCTTGGAAAGTATCGTGACCCGTTTCAGAAGTATATCCGCGATCAGACCGGATACGACAGAGAAAACGCCCACGTTGAACAGGGCTCCGGTCGGGTGACACACTCGACCGCCGGTGCAACTCATGCGGTGGAAAAGTTTGGACCGGTGTTCGGTCACATCCTGGCGTACATTATTTCCGGGCATCATGCCGGATTGCCGGATTGGATCGGAGGACGCGGAGCGTTGAGTTTTCGCCTTCAAGAGTCCAAAACCGAATACCTTGAATCACTTTTGGAAGATATCCCCACGGATATTCTGGTCGGTGAGATGCCCGCCATCCCAGATGCTGCGAAAGATCCCGATGCTATCAATCTTTGGATAAGGCTAATCTTTTCATGCCTGGTGGATGCGGATTTTCTGGATACCGAACAATACATGTCCCCGGGAAAAGCCGAAAAACGATGCACTGATGTGACACTCGGTACTATTTCTGACTTGTTCTTCCGGCACATGGATAATTTTCGAAATGCTGCCGAACCGAACCCATTGAATGAGATAAGGGGCTCGATCCTTGATAGCTGTCTTTCGACAGCAGAGCTTGAGCCGGGTATTTTCAGCCTGACGGTGCCGACCGGCGGTGGAAAAACCCTTTCAAGTCTGGCCTTTGCAATGCGTCATGCCGAAAAATTCGGTAAAACCCGGATTGTTTATGCCATTCCTTTCACCAGTATTATCGAGCAGAACGCCAAAGTATTCCGGGACATACTCGGCGAAGATGCCGTTCTCGAACACCATAGCAACCTTGACGTGGCGCCCTCCGCTGAGACAACTCGTTCCCGGCTGGCAACCGAGAACTGGGATGCTCCGCTGATTGTGACCACCAATGTCCAGCTTTTTCAGTCTATGTTTGCGTCACGAACCAGCAAGTGTCGGAAACTGCATAATCTGGTCAACTCCGTGATTGTGCTTGACGAAGCACAGCAGTTGCCGAGAGATTTTCATAAGCCGATTACCCAGGCTATGCGCCAGATGACCGAGTATTTCGGCGTCACCTGGGTTCTGTGTACCGCTACCCAACCGGAACTGGGCGAACAGAGAGATGCCTTTGATCGTATTGAGCAGCAGGGGCTGGGCAACATCAGAGAAATTGTTCCGGCTCCGTCTGAACTTGCGCAAGCGTTGAAGCGGGTGTCAATCAATATGCCGTCTCTGGATGCCGGTCCCACAAGCTGGGACGCGCTCAGCGATTTGGTGGGCAATGAGCCTTGCGTACTGGTGATCGTCAACACAAGAAATAATGCGCGAGACCTGTTCGGTCGGCTGGCGGATGATGGCAACAATATTCACCTGTCGGCGAATATGTGTGCCGAACATCGCTCGGCTATTATTTCACACATCCGACAGCGACTGGATGCCCGGAGAAACGGGGACGACAGACCTCTGCGTGTAATCAGTACGCAATTGATAGAAGCTGGTGTCGATGTCGACTTCCCAGTGGTGTACCGGGCTATGGCAGGGCTTGATTCTATTGCTCAATCAGCAGGACGTTGTAACAGGGAAGATAGGCTGGATGGCTTCGGGAGAGTTGAAGTCTTTTTGCCAGAGCAGCCAGCACCACCTGGATTTCTCAGGCAGGGCGAACAAACCACACTGACATTGCTCAAAGCCGGTCTGTTGGACGACCCATTGAGCCCTGAAAGTATCCGGCGCTACTTTAGCGAGCTTAATCGCAAGGGCAATCGCGACAGATACCAGATATGCGACTTGCTCAAGGCGGAACAGACAACCGATCCTGCCCTAGATATTTCCTTCCGCAAGGCTGCGGAACAATTTCGACTCATTGACGATAACGGCATTGGTGTCGTCGTGCCCTACTGCCCGGACGGGCTCGATGAAAGCCCCATTCATTCATGGTTGGAGGTCTTGGATTCCGACAGTTCCGCCAAATGGATCTATCGAAAATTGCAGCGTTTCAGTGTCACCTTGCCGGAATCTTTTGCCAAAAAGCTGGAGGCCGCAGGCGCGTTATATCCCAAGGCGGGACAATTTGTGGTTGAGCAGAGTCACTACGACAGACTATGGGGCATTCAGCCACCGGACGCGTTGTTCGGTGCAGAAAGAATGATCATCAGTTAAAAGCGATAGAGGGAAAAACCGTGGGCTTTTGTATTGAAGTATCAGGCGAATTTGCGTGCTTCACGCGACCGGAAATGAAGGTTGAGCGGGTCAGCTACGACGTCATTACACCGTCTGCCGCGAGGGCCATCTTTGAGGCCATTCTATGGAAGCCTGCTATTGAGTGGCGGATTACCCGAATCGAAGTCCTGAAGCCGATCAAGTGGATTAACTTGCGCCGGAATGAGGTTGGCGCCATCACCTTAGCCCGGAATGCCCAGACTGCGATGAAAAAAGGTGTCGGGCAGTTGGGCATTTACGTGGAAGAAGAACGGAAACAGCGGGCCGGATTGTTTTTGAAAGATGTGGCTTATCGGCTCCATGGTGAATTTCAGATGACAAATCAGGCCGGTCCTGAGGATTCCGCTGCGAAGTTTGCAGATATGTTCCGGCGCAGGGCAGAAAAGGGGCAATGCTTCAACCAGCCCTATCTTGGTTGTCGGGAATTTAGCTGTGACTTCACGCTGGTTGACGAATCAACACCATCCGCCGCAGCGATTTCCGAGAGTCGCAATCTGGGCTGGACGCTTTATGACTTGGATTACAGTGATCCCAAGGCTCCTGCTCCCCTGTTTTTCAACGCGAGTCTGGAAAACGGAGTGGTAGATGTGCCGGCTAAAACCAGTAGCGAGGTGCGAGGATGATTCTTCAGGCACTGACTGAATACTATCATCGGAAGCAGGATCAACTGGCACCCATCGGATTTGAGGAAAAGGAAATTCCTTTTCTGATTGTCATTGATCAAGACGGCCGTTTCGTCCAACTCACCGACACACGGGATCGTAGCGAAGGAGACAAACTCCGGGCTCAAATGTTCGTCGTTCCTCATGGGAAAGGGCGGAGTGGAGCGAAGTCTTATGAGACGGCATACCCACTGTGGGATCACTTCGGTTATGTATTGGGACAGCCAAAGGTGGATAAACCTGATGCGGAGCCCAGCGAAAAAGATGCGTTAATGGCTTCGCGTCAACACGAAGCATTTATCCATAAGATAAAGCAAATTCATGATGAGATCCCGGACGATGCAAGCGTATCTGCGGTTCGGAAGTTTCTGTCGAATCAGTCCGAAAAGGAAAAGGTTAAATCCTCACCTGAATGGCAGGAGATCTTGAAAATAAAAGGATGCAATCTAACGTTCAAGCTGGCTGATGAGCCGTTTCTGGTTTGCCAGTCCCCATCTGTCAAGGAGTGGTGTGAACAGAGCATCGCGGCGGATGAGTCAGATGGTATTTGTTTAGTCTCCGGAGAGCGCGGGCCGATTGCTCGCTTGCACGGAAGGGTTTCGGGAATAAACAAAAAACCTGAACCGTTATGTGCGATCAATGATGGCGAAAGCCCGGCATTCTCCTCTCATGGAAAAAGTCAGGGTTTGAATTTTCCGGTGAGTGAAAAGGTCGTTTTTGAATATACGACAGCCCTGAACCACTTACTACGATATGGATCACCTAATCGCTTCAAATTTCACGAGACGGTGGCGATTTGCTGGTCTGAGAAAGACTCTTTTCTCGATACTGCTCTTCCGATCTTGTTTGGTGGGCCCCCGCCAGACAATCCAGATAAGGGCGTGAAAACGGTCAAAGCGTTGTTTGAGGCTTTGCACAACGGGGCCTACATACAGCCAGACGGGACCCAACGTTTTTATATCCTTGGATTAGCCCCAAACGCATCTCGTATCGCTGTTCGTTTCTGGCATACCGGCACGGTTGAGGAGTTCTCAGAGCGACTGGCTCAATGGTTCAACGATATTCAGATAGTGAAGTATGGGGAGCTCGAATATCCCTCAGTGAAAGCCCTTCTGCGAAGCACTGCGCTGCTTGGAGAGGATAAAAATATGCCACCCCACCTCGTCGGGGAGACAGTCAGGGCGATCCTCTCCGGGCTACCGCTTCCTGCGAGCGCCCTGCAAGCAGTCATAAAGAGAATTAAAGCGGAAAAAGGCGAAGTCTCTTTCTGTCGAGCCGCACTTATCAAGGCCAGCCTCAACAGGCAGGCGCGATATAACAGAACACCAGAAAAGGAGTTATCCGTGTCCCACAATCCCTCAGAAAAGCGAATCGGATATCTGTTGGGTAGCCTGTTTGCCGTCCTCGAAAAGCTTCAGCAGGACGCGAACCCCAATCTTAATTCTACAATTCGTGATCGTTACTACAGTAGTGCGAGCTGCTCGCCAAAATCGGTTTTCGGAACCTTGATGCGCCTGCACACGCACCACCTGAAAAAGCTTGAAAATCCGTCCTGGCGAAATGCGGCCCAGCGCAGAATATCGGACATCATGTCCGATATTGGCGAGTTTCCACCTCACCTCAACCTGGAAGACCAGGGACTGTTTGCCATCGGCTACTACCACCAGCGCCAGGCGCTTTACACAAAAACTGAAACCACCGCTGCTGAAGGAGAAACAGCATGAGCCTTGATAACCGTTATGAGTTTGTTTTCTTGTTTGATGTAAAAGACGGAAATCCCAATGGTGACCCCGACGCTGGTAATCTGCCACGTGTTGATGCGGAAACCGGGCAGGGGTTGGTTACCGATGTTTGCCTGAAGCGGAAGATTCGTAATTATGTTGGCATGGTCAAATCCGAGGAGCCGCCTTTCGACATCTATGTAAAGGAAAAAGCGGTCCTGAACCGGAACCATGAAAAAGCTTACAAGGCATATGATCTAAAACCTGAATCCAAGAAGTTGCCGAAGAAAGAGGAAGACGCGAAAAAAGTCACGGGCTGGATGTGTGGGAACTTTTTTGACATCCGGACTTTTGGTGCGGTTATGTCAACCGAGATTAACGCCGGACAAGTTCGTGGCCCGGTGCAGATTAATTTCGCACGCAGTGTCGAGCCGGTCGTGAGCGCAGAGCACAGCATCACCAGAATGGCGGTGGCGACTGAAAAAGAAGCAGAAAAGCAGAGTGGTGATAATCGGACCATGGGCAGGAAATTTACCATTCCTTATGGGTTGTACCGATGCCACGGCTATGTATCCGCAAGCCTTGCCAAACAAACGGGTTTTGGCGAAGAAGATTTGGGTTTGCTGTGGGAGTCCCTAGTAAACATGCTGGATCATGATCGGTCAGCGAGCAGGGGAGAAATGTCGCCGTGTGGATTGTATGTATTCAAGCATGAAAGCGCGATCGGTAATGCCCCGGCCCGTAAGCTCTTCGACCTCATTGAAATCAACCGCGTAAACGGTGGGCCAGCCCGCAGCTTTAAAGACTACAGCGTAGCTATAGATGAGTCTGGGTTGCCGAAAGGGGTAACGCTTCAAAAGATTTTGGAGTAAGAGCCCGAATGAAATGCCTGATCTGCAAACAGGGTGAAACCCACCATGGCAACACAACCGTCACAATGACACCCGGAGAAACGACTATCGTTGTCAAGAAAGTACCCGCCGAGATCTGTGAGAGTTGCGGTGAGTATTATCTGGGTGAGGAGAGTTCCGTGCAGATTTTGGCGATGGCAGAGGAAGCGGTAAAACTGAACCACGAGGTAGAGGTGATTCAGTTCGCCGCCTGATGGAGACCCAGCGCGCATGCAGGACGAAAAGCTGATTCCACTTTCTGCATTGCAGCACTATGCCTTCTGCCCGAGGCAATGTGCCCTTATTCACAATGAACAGGTGTGGGCAGAGAACTGGCTGACGGCGCAGGGGCAGGTGTTGCATCAGAGGGTGGACAGGGGAGACCCGGAAACCCGTAAAGGGATTCGGTATGAGCGTGGCGTTCTCGTCAGTGCGGAGTCGCTTGGGATAACCGGTAAGTTAGACCTCGTCGAAATCGACTTGGCCACCATGGCTATGAAGCCCGTGGAATACAAAAGAGGTAAGCCGAAGAAAGACAATTGGGACCGGATTCAGCTTTGCGCCCAGGGACTATGCCTGGAAGAAATGAGTGGTCGGCACGTGGAATCGGGGGCGCTGTGGTATTGGCAAACCCGCCACCGGGATGATGTTCCTTTCACTGGCCAATTGCGAGACGAGACCCGGCAGGTGATTGCGGATGTTCGCCAGCTTCTTACCAGTGGCAAGACTCCCAAGGCGGTATATGAGAAAAAGTGTGACGCATGTTCCCTGTTCGATCTATGTAATCCAAAACTGTTGGGCAGAGACCGAAGCGCCCATTATGTCGATGGCCTGTTCGACGACGGGGAAACACAGTGAAAAAACTTCAGAACAGTCTGTATGTCACCCGTCAGGGCGCTTATGTTCACAAGGAGCGGGAAACCATTGTCATTGAGCATGAGCGCCAGAAACTGATGCAGGTTCCGATTCACTCGGTATCCGGTCTGTTCTGCTTTGGTAATGTTTTGGTCTCGCCGGCGTTAATGGGGTTTTGTGGTGAGAAGGGTGTAAATCTGGCCTTCTTCACGGAGTACGGCCGTTTCTACGGGCGGTTGCAGGGCAAAAAAGCCGGGAACGTATTGCTCCGGAGAGCGCAATATCATGCCGATAGTAATACAGCACTGGAAATTGCACGTTCACTGGTGGCAGCGAAGCTGGTCGGCGCGAGAAATGTCCTGTTACGCCACCAGCGCAATCATGGAGTGTTGGATTCGGTGGAACGTGCTGTAAAACATTTGGCGGCATCCATCCGGTTGGCGCGATACGTGGATAATCTGGATTCGCTTCGGGGTATTGAGGGAGACGCGGCAGCCACTTATTTTTCGGTTTTCGAAGAACTTATTAATGAGAATCTGAGAAATGATTTTCCGTTTTCTGGTCGCAATCGTCGTCCACCCCGTGATCCGGTCAATGCGCTTTTGTCGTTCGTTTATGCCATTCTCGGACAGGATATCAGTGCGGCCTTGAACGGCGTGGGCCTTGATCCCCAAGTCGGTTTTTTGCACGCGGATCGGCCAGGTAGGGACAGCCTTTCTCAGGATCTGCTGGAGGAATTTCGGCCCTGGTTAGCGGACAGACTTGTATTGAGCCTGATCAACCGGAGACAACTGAAAGCCTCTGACTTTATTACGGAGTCTTCGGGTGCTGTCAGAATGTCTGACGATGCGCGTAAACAGTTGTTGGTGGCCTATCAGGAACGAAAACAGCAGGAAGTGATGCATCCGTTTCTCAAGGAGAAAGTGCCGATAGGAATCATTCCGCACTTGCAAGCAATGTTGCTTGCCCGGCATTTGAGAAACGATCTGGAACGTTACCCACCGTGTGTGCTCCGATAGGAATCCCGCCATGATGGTTTTGGTTACATACGATATTTCTCTCGAAGACGCTGGCGGGCCAGCCCGTTTGAGGCGAGTGGCCAAAGCTTGTCTGGATTATGGAGTGAGAGTTCAATATTCGGTTTTCGAGTGTGAGGTAGACCCGGCCCAATGGACTTTTTTCAAGGACCGGTTGCTAAGCCTTTACGATGAGAAAAAGGACAGCTTGAGATTCTATAAGCTGGGTAAAAACTGGAAAAACCGAATTGAACATCATGGCGCCAAACCAGCGCCAGATATATTCCGGGATGCGATGATTCTTTGAACGTGCTAACCGGTAGTGCTCATTAAAAACACGGGATGTTAGCGAAAGGCCGGGGCCATTGTGGTGCCTGGCTTTTTTGTTTGGCAGGCATAATGTGAGGGTATGCAGGACTCAACGTTATTGTGGGTAGCGGAAATAGTCGTTTTGGCGCCTGTGGGTCAATGAGTTAGGATAAAGCGGTCGCGCCCCTCGCGGGCGCGTGGATTGAAACATGTCGTCCGGAACAGCGCTCATAACCTCGTCAAAGTCGCGCCCCTCGCGGGCGCGTGGATTGAAACTGACCAGGAATATGAGGCGATGTTTGGCGGTCAGGTCGCGCCCCTCGCGGGCGCGTGGATTGAAACCTGACGGTAGCTGCGCACCCAGAATTGAGATTTGGTCGCGCCCCTCGCGGGCGCGTGGATTGAAACTGGTGTTTCTCAAAGTTCTGGACTTGGACCAGAGGTCGCGCCCCTCGCGGGCGCGTGGATTGAAACTGCCCCGCCTGAGTCCCTTAATGTTACCGTCTTGGGTCGCGCCCCTCGCGGGCGCGTGGATTGAAACCCTGAAGACGGTCGTCGCGTTTTTCGATGACGTCGTCGCGCCCCTCGCGGGCGCGTGGATTGTAACACGGAAATCCCCACCAACCAGGCGCATCCCAGAAGTCGCGCCCCTCGCGGGCGCGTG
>CBIHLH010000001.1:0-70952 GCA_966210405.1 uncultured Marinobacter sp. | reverse complement strand
GCTTTATGTAGCGCCGGCCCGCCGGGATGACAGCGGACAAGATCGCCGAGGGGCGATGCGTCGCAGCCATGCCGCGCCGGGGACCGGGCTTTGGCTGGGCGCAAATGGCCTTTATAGTCGGCGATGCTCCGGCGCTGCGGCATCGTTCCGGCCGCTGCGCGAGGATCGCGGGCGTAGTTCAATGGTAGAACGGCAGCTTCCCAAGCTGCATACGAGGGTTCGATTCCCTTCACCCGCTCCATACAGCGCCGCTCCCTTATCGTTTCATATCCTGAATCCCGGGTAAAATCAAAGTTCTACCTGAAGGACTCACATTCTACGTGGTTGGTTCCAGTATTGTCATCGGGACTTCCGCTGCACGCTCCCCGTAATGTCACAGATCAATCCGCCGGTTTGCGGAATTCCGGGCTCGTTACTATGGTTTGAACAAGGTTTTCGAAACGACCGCCTGGGCGCTGTCGGGAGGAATAACATGGCAGACCTGGTGACAGACACCACGGCCCGGTACTGGGCCACCGGTTTTTTCATTCTTGCCGTGGCCGGTCTTTGCGCCTTTATGGTGGGTGCCTCGAGTCTGCTTGGGGGGCGTAGCCGGGGTGTCAGCAAATCCCTTCCCTTTGAATCCGGCATCGTGGGTGCCGGCAGCGCGCGCCAGCGGTTTTCGGTGCAGTTCTACCTGGTGGCGATGCTGTTCGTGATTTTCGACATTGAGGCGGTGTTTCTGTTTGCCTGGGCAATCGTCATCGAAGACGTTGGCTGGTCCGGTTTCTGGGGTGCCGCGGTGTTCATCGCCATCCTGCTGGCTGGCCTGGTCTACGACAGCCGGACCGGTGCCCTGGACTGGGCGCCGCAACCGGGTTCGCCACGGCGATAGCCCGGCGTGGCTGCCGCGCCGTCGGCTACCCGATACCAGACATGCACAGCATCATTACGGTGGCGAGGCCACCGACGGAGGAGTTCCATGGCCTACACGCTGACCCGGGCCGACGGCCCGAGTGCTGACGACGCCCGCTACCCGCGAGGCCGGCGTGAGACGGTGGATGATCCGATGAAGCAGCAGTTGGAGCGCAACGTGTTCACCGGCAAGCTGAGCGAGGTGCTCAATTCGGCGGTGAACTGGGGCCGCAAGAATTCCCTGTGGCCCTACAACTTCGGGCTGTCCTGCTGCTATGTGGAAATGACCACGGCGTTCACCGCGCCCCATGACATTGCCCGGTTCGGCTCGGAAGTCATCCGGGCCTCGCCGAGGCAGGCGGATTTCATGGTGATCGCGGGTACCTGCTTCATCAAGATGGCGCCGGTGATCCAGCAGCTGTATGACCAGATGCTCGAGCCAAAATGGGTGATTTCCATGGGCTCCTGTGCCAATTCCGGGGGTATGTACGACATCTACTCGGTGGTCCAGGGGGTGGATAAATTCCTGCCGGTGGATGTCTATGTGCCGGGTTGCCCGCCCCGGCCGGAAGCCTTCCTGCAGGGGCTTCAGTTGCTGCAGGACTCGATCCAGGAGGAGCGGCGGCCGTTGTCCTGGGTGGTGGGGGACCAGGGCGTGTACCGGGCCGAGATGCCGTCCCAGCGGGAAAAGTGGCGAGACACCCGCATTCAGGCCACGGAACTGAGGACACCGGACAAGCTTTAATCACGCTGACCGTTTTCACATCGGAAGACCATGAGCGGAACCACGACCATGACCATGGACACCACCAGTGACGAGGTTGTCGATGCCCTGCAGCGGGACTTCGGCCCGCGCCTGCTGTACCAGCAGCAGACACTGACTGGTATGCCGGTGTTCTGGGTGGACCGGGAGGCGCTGACCGACCTTCTCGGTTACCTGAAAGCCATGGCGCGCCCCTTTGATCTGCTCTACGACCTGTCGGCGATCGACGAGCGACTACGGGAGCACCGCCCGGGCCTGCCGGCCTCGGACTTCACGGTGTTTTACCAGTTGCTTTCGATTGGCCGGAACCGCGATCTTCTACTGAAAGTGCCGCTGGCCGGCCACGACCTGAGTGCCCCGACCGCCACCGGGGTATTCCCGGCCGCCAGTTGGTATGAACGGGAAGTCTGGGACATGTTTGGTATCAGCTTCGCCGGCCATCCGCACCTTGAGCGGATCCTGATGCCGCCGACCTGGAGTGGCCACCCGTTGCGCAAGGATTACCCGGCCAGGGCCACGGAATTCGACCCCTACACCCTGACCCTCGAAGGCCAGCGCACCGAACAGGATGCCCTGCGCTTTGAACCCGAGGCCTGGGGGATGCAGCGGGAGCGGGACGGCGCCGAGTTCATGTTCCTCAATCTCGGGCCGAACCACCCCTCTGCCCATGGTGCCTTCCGCATTGTGTTGCAGCTGGACGGCGAGGAAATCGTCGACTGCGTGCCGGACATCGGCTATCACCACCGGGGCGCGGAGAAGATGGCTGAACGCCAGTCCTGGCACAGCTTTATTCCCTACACCGATCGCATCGATTACACCGGTGGGGTGATGAACAACCTGCCCTATGTACTGGCGGTGGAAAAGCTCGCGGGTATCGAGGTGCCGGACCGGGTAAAAACCATCCGGGTGATGATGGCGGAAATGTTCCGGATCACCAGCCACCTGCTGTTCCTGGGCACCTACCTGCAGGACCTGGGCGCCATGTCCCCGGTGTTTTATACCTTCAGTGACCGGCAGCGGGCCTATCAGGTGATTGAAGGCATTACCGGCTTCCGCATGCACCCGGCCTGGTATCGCATCGGTGGCGTGATGCAGGATCTGCCCCGGGGCTGGGAGGCGCTGGTGCAGGGCTTCCTGGACTGGATGCCGCCCCGGCTGCGGGAATACGAACGAGCCATGATGGAGAACAGCCTGGTGCGGGACCGCACCCGTCACATTGCCGCCTTTGATACCGCACAGGCGCTGGAGTGGGGGGTGACCGGTCCTAATCTCCGGGCCACTGGCTGCAACTTCGATCTGCGCAAACAGCGGCCCTATTCCGGCTATGACAACTTCGATTTCGAGGTGCCCCTGGGCAATCATGGCGACGTTTTTGACCGGGGTCAGCTCCGTATCGAAGAGATGCGCCAGAGCCTGAGGATTATCCAACAGTGCGTCAACCACATGCCCGCGGGCGACTACAAGGCGGACCATCCGCTGACCACACCACCGCCAAGGGAGCGCATGCTGGAGCACATCGAAACCCTGATCACTCATTTCCTGCAGGTGTCCTGGGGGCCTGTGCTGAAGCCTGGTGAGTCTCTGCAAATGGTGGAGGCCACCAAGGGCATCAACAGTTACTACCTGACCAGCGACGGCAACACCATGAGCTACCGCACCCGGATCCGGACCCCGAGCTTTCCTCACCTGCAGCAGATCCCCAGTGTGATGCGCGGTGGCTTCGTGCCGGACCTGATCGCACACCTGGGCAGCATTGACTTTGTGATGGCGGATGTGGACCGATGAGTACCGAGCAGCCACGGGCAACCACCAGCCGAACCCTCGCTACCGACGGCTTTGAACTGCACCCGGCGGACGAGGCGGCCATGCGCGAGGAAGCCGGGCACTATGAGCAGCCACAGGCGGCCTGCATTGAAGCCCTGAAAATTGTCCAGCGGCGCCATGGCTGGGTGCCGGACGCGGCGATCCCGGCCATCGCCCGGGTGCTCGGCGTGGGCCCGGCCAGCGTTGAGGGCGTGGCCACCTTTTACAGCCTGATCTTTCGCCAGCCGGTGGGGCGCCACGTGATCCTGGTGTGCGACTCCAGTTCCTGCTTCCTGACCGGCTTCGATCAACTCCGGCAGGCCCTGAGCGAACGGCTTGGCATTGGCCTGGGGCAAACCACGGACGATGGCCGTTTCACCCTGCTGCCGGTGTGTTGCCTGGGCGCCTGCGACGGTGGCCCGGCCCTGATGATCGACGACGATGTCTATGGACCGGTGGGCGCCGATGATCTTGCGGAACTGTTGGAGGGCTATTCGTGAACAGCCAGCGCCACTCCCCCGGCTACCGGAGCCGACTGCTGCAACCGGCGGCTGAGCGCCAGTCGGACAGCCACCCGCTGACCTGGCGGCTGCGCGACGATGGCGGGGTCGTCGACCTGAAAGACTATCAGGCGAAAGACGGCTACCGCGCGGTCCGGCAGGTACTGGCGGCCGGTGATCCGCAGGCGGTGATCGCCACCCTGAAGGACGCCAACGTTCGGGGCCGGGGCGGCGCCGGGTTTTCCGCCGGGCTGAAATGGAGCCTGACCATGCAGGGCGACAACATGCCCCGGGGTTACATCGTCTGCAACGCCGACGAAATGGAACCCGGCACTTTCAAGGACCGGCTGCTGATGGAGCAGCAACCGCACCTGCTGATCGAGGGCATGATCCTGGCGGCATTCGCCAACAACGCCCGTTACGGCTACATCTTCCTGCGTGGCGAATACGTGGAATCGGCGCGGATTCTGGCTATGGCGCTGACCGAAGCCCGTAACGCGGGCTGGCTGGGGCCGGATATTGCCGGCAGCGGGTTTGATTTTGACATCACCCTGCACACCGGCGCTGGCCGCTACATCTGTGGCGAAGAGACCGCGTTGATCAACTCCCTGGAGGGCAAGCGCGCCAACCCCCGGGCCAAGCCGCCGTTTCCCGGCCAGTCCGGAGCCTGGGGAAAACCCACCGTGGTCAACAACGTGGAGACCCTGTGCAACGTGCCGGCGGTCATGCTGCACGGCGCCGACTGGTACCGGCAACTGTCCGGAGGTCGCACCAAGGACGGTGGTACCAAGCTTTACGGCGCCTCTGGCCTGGTCAATCGGCCCGGCCTCTGGGAACTGCCCATGGGCACCACCGGTCGCGAGGTTCTTGAACGGGCGGAGGGCCTGCGGGACAACCGGGCCCTCAAGGCCTGGTTGCCCGGCGGTGCCAGTACCGGGTTTCTGTTGCCGCAACACCTCGACCTGCCGCTGGATTTCGACACCGTGGGCAAGGAGGGCAGTCGCCTCGGCACCGGGCTGATCACCGTGGTGACCGAGGACCAGAGCATGGTCTCGCTGTTGCGCAACCTGGAGGAGTTTTTCGCCCGGGAGTCCTGCGGCTGGTGTACGCCGTGCCGGGACGGACTGCCCTGGAGCGTGAAGCTGCTGCGGGCCCTTGAACACGGCGAGGGCGAGCCCGGCGATGTCGAGCTGCTGGACAAGCTGGCCGCGGACTGTGGCCCCGGCCTTACCTTCTGCGCCCACGCGCCGGGCGCCGCCATGCCGCTGCAAACGGCGTTGAAACACTTCCGGCGGGAATTTGAACTCGGTGTACGCGGGCCGTCTCAGCCGGAACAGGGTCATCCGGCAGTGCCAGCGGAGATCAGCAAATGAACCGGTCAGGAACGGCAAGCGAGGGGTAATCCAACACCATGGCAACCATTCATGTGGACGGTCAGAGCTACCAGGTGAACGGGGCGGATAACCTGCTCAAGGCCTGCCTGTCCCTGGGTCTGGATATTCCCTATTTCTGCTGGCATCCGGCCATGGGCAGCGTCGGCGCCTGCCGGCAGTGCGCGGTGCGCCAGTACAAGGGTGCCGACGACACCCGGGGGGCGCTGGTGATGTCCTGCATGACCCCGGCCGCGGACGGAACCCGCATCGACATCGAGGATGAGGAGGCCCGGGCCTTTCGTGCCAGCGTGGTGGAGTGGCTGATGATCAACCACCCCCACGATTGCCCGGTGTGTGAAGAAGGCGGGCACTGCCACCTGCAGGACATGACGGTGATGACCGGCCATGACCGCCGCCGGTACCGCTTTCGCAAGCGCACCCGGCGCAACCAGTATCTGGGCCCGTTTATCGCCCATGAAATGAACCGTTGCATCACCTGTTACCGCTGTGTCCGGTTCTACAACGACTACGCCGGTGGCGAGGATCTGGGCGTGTTCGGCACCCGGGACAACGTGTATTTTGGCCGCCATCAGGAGGGCACCCTGGAAAGCCGGTTCGCCGGCAACCTGACCGAGGTCTGCCCCACCGGCGTGTTTACCGACCAGAGCCACTCCGAGCAGTACACCCGGAAGTGGGATCTGCAGTTCGCCCCGGGCATCTGTCACCAGTGCGCCGTGGGCTGCAACATCAGCCCCGGCGAGCGTTATGGCGATATCCGTCGCATCGAGAACCGCTACCATGGTGAGGTGAACGGTTACTTCCTCTGCGATCTGGGGCGTTTCGGGTATGGCTACGTGAACCGTGCCGACCGGCCGCGCCTGCCTGAGTGGCGGGAAGCGCCCGGCGCCGCGGCGGTTGCCCTGGAAGTAGATACCGCCCTGGCCCGGATCGGGGATGCGCTCCGGCACGCTCGCCGGGTGATTGGCATCGGTTCGCCCCGGGCCAGCCTGGAGAGCAACCACCAGCTCCAGGAACTGGTGGGGCGGGATCATTTCTCCACCGGCATGGATGCGCTGGAGCAACGTTGTCTCGGGCTGATGGACGACCTGTCCCGGACCTGCGGATTGCCGGCGCCGACCCTGCGCGAGGTGGAACAGCATGATGCCGTACTGATACTCGGGGAAGACCCCATGGAGAGCGCCGCCCGGCTCGGGCTGGCCATCCGTCAGGCGGTCATCGCACTGCCGTCGGAGCGGGCGGCGGCGCTGGGCATTCCCGAGTGGAACGCCGAAGCCCTGAAAACCCTGGCCCAGGATCATCGCCAGCCCCTGTTCATCGCCTACCCCGCGAGCACCGAACTGGATGCCCTGGCCCGGCCCAGACTGGCCCTGGCCCCGGACGACATTGCCCGGTTCGGGTTTGCCGTCGCCCATGCCATTGATCCCGCGGCACCGCCGGTACCCGGGCTGGCCCCGGAGCTCCAGGACCGGGCGACCGAAACCGCCCACGCCCTGATGGCTGCCCGGCGCCCACTGGTGGTCAGTGGTGGTTCGCTCGGTTCCCCCGCGATTCTCGACGCCGCCGGTAACATTGCCCGCGCGCTGGCCCGCAGGGCCTGCCAGGGCGGCCTGCTGCTGGTGCGCCGGGAAGCGAACAGCACCGGCCTGTCGCTCATGGGCGGCCAACCCCTGGACTGGGCGCTGGAACAGATGGCGTCCGGGCAGGCCGATACGGTGGTGATTCTGGAAAACGACCTGTACCAGCGACTGCCGGAGGCCCGGGTGGACGCGGCCCTGGAGCGGGTGGACACCCGGGTGGTGCTGGACCATCAGCGAACCCGCACACTGGAGCAGGCGACGTTTGCGTTGCCCGCCGCCACCTTTGCCGAGGGCGATGGCACCCTGGTCAGCCTGGAAGGCCGGGCGCAACGGTTTTTCCAGGTATTCGAACCGGGCTATATGCGCCCGGAAGCGCGGATACACGAAAGCTGGCGCTGGCTTCACCGGCTCGCCGCCAACCGGCAGGCGCCGCCGGCCGGTGAGGTGACCCTGGATCAGGTGACGGCCGCGTGCGCCGCCGCCCACCCGGCCCTGGCGGCGATTCCCGGCGCCGCCCCCGGCGCGGACTACCGGATTGAAGGCCTGCGCCTGGCCCGGGAGCCGCACCGTTACAGTGGCCGCACCGCCATGCGGGCAAACCGGAGCGTCAGCGAACCCAGGTCCCCGCAGGACCCGGACACCGCCTTCGCCTTTTCCATGGAAGGGTACAGCGGCAGTCACCGGCCCCGGCAGCAGGTGCCGTTCGCCTGGGCGCCAGGATGGAATTCTCCGCAGGCCTGGAACAAGTTCACCGATGAGGTGGGCGGCCACCTGCGTGGTGGCGACCCTGGTGTCCGTCTGCTGGTGCCGGTACCCGGCAGCTACCACTATGGCACCGCTATTCCGACGGCGTTCGCCCCCCGGAGCAATTACCGGGCCGTTATCCTGCCGCGGCTGTTCGGCGGTGAGGAAACCTCGGCGCTGGCCGAGCCGATCCGGCAGCGCATGGAACGCCCCCATCTGGTGCTGGCGGCTGCCGACGCCGAGCGCCTGGGCGCCACCCTTGGCGGCCTGGTGACCGTTGCCGGCGAGACCGGCTGTGTCACGCTGCCGGCCCGCCCGGAACCGGACTGGCCCGAGGGGCTGGTGGGCATCCCGGCCGGTATCGTGCCGGCCACCATCGCCCAGGCGCCGGTGACCCTGGCCGCCGGCCCCGGGTCCACGCCGGAGCAGAGCGGGGAGGAGGCGCCATGAACTGGCTGACTCCGGAACTTGAGGCCATCCTCTGGGCCATGTTCCAGGCCCTGGTTATCCTGCTGGGGGCGGTCCTGCTGGGGGCCGCGTTGACGGTGGTGGAGCGGCGCCTGCTCGGGCTGTGGCAGGACCGCTACGGCCCGAACCGGGTCGGCCCCTTTGGCACGCTGCAGCTGGTGGCGGACATGATCAAGATCTTCTTCAAGGAGGACTGGATTCCCCCGTTTGCCGACCGGCCCCTGTTTGTGCTGGCGCCGGTGATTGCCTTCGCCTCATTGCTGCTGTCGTTCATTATCATTCCGATCACTCCCGGCTGGGGCATTGCCGACCTGCACATCGGCCTGCTGTTCTTCCTGGCCATGGCCGGCATTAACGTTTACGCGGTGCTGTTCGGCGGCTGGGCCAGCGGCAACAAGTACGCCTTGATCGGTGCCATGCGGGCCTCGGCCCAGACGCTGTCCTACGAGGTATTCATGGGCCTGTCGCTGATGGGGGTGGTGGCACTGGCCGGTTCATTCAATATGCGCGAGATCGTGACGGCCCAGGAAGGGCTGTGGTTTGTGGTGCCCCAGTTCTTCGGCTTCTGTACCTTCCTGATCGCGGGTATTGCCGTCACCCACCGGCACCCGTTCGATCAGCCGGAAGCCGAGCAGGAACTGGCGGATGGCTATCACATTGAATACTCGGGGATGAAGTTCGGCCTGTTCTTCATCGGTGAGTACGTCGGCATGGTGCTGGTGTCCGCCCTGATCGTTACCCTGTTCTTCGGGGGTTGGCAGGGGCCCTGGCTGCCGCCGGTGCTGTGGTTTGCCCTCAAGACCGGATTTTTTCTGATGCTGTTCATTTTGTTGCGGGCCTCGTTACCACGGCCCCGCTATGACCGGGTGATGAGTTTCGGCTGGAAAGTCTGCCTGCCCCTGACCCTGATCAATTTGCTGGCAACCGGCGCCGTGATGCTGCTGGTTGCCCCGTAAGGCTGAGGAGGACCCTGTGATGGAGAAAGTAAAGGTCCCAACTATCAAGTCCGTGCTCTGGCTGGTGCCCGCGACCTGGACCCAGCTGCGGACTCTGGGCATGGTGTTCATGCACAGTTTCCGCAAGCGCGAGACCGTCAACTACCCCGAGGAGGAAGTCTATCTGCCGCCCCGCTACCGGGGCCGGATTGTGCTGACCCGGGATCCGGATGGCGAGGAGCGCTGTGTGGCCTGCAACCTGTGCGCGGTGGCCTGCCCGGTGGACTGCATCTCGCTGCAAAAAGGCGAGCAGGAGGATGGCCGTTGGTATCCGGAGTTTTTCCGGATCAATTTCTCCCGCTGTATTTTCTGCGGCATGTGTGAGGAGGCCTGCCCCACCTCGGCGATCCAGCTGACCCCGGATTTCGAGATGGCAGAGTACGATCGCCAGCAACTGGTGTACGAGAAGGAAGACCTGCTGATCAATGGGCCGGGCAAGGACCACGATTACCACTTCTACAAGGTGGCCGGGCTCGCCATTGCCGGCAAGGACAAGGGCCAGGCCCGCAACGAGGAGGTGCCGGAGGATGTACGCACACTGCTGCCGTAGGCCCGCAACGAGGAGGTGCCCGTGGAACTGGCTTTTTACCTGAGTGCCCTGGTGGCGGTGCTGGCAACGGTGGGTGTGATTGCCGGCACCAATGCCGTGCACGCGGTGGTCTACCTGATTGTCTCGCTGATCGCCGTGGCGCTGGTGTTTTTCGCCCTTGGGGCACCCTTTGCCGGTGCCCTGGAGATCATCGTCTACGCCGGGGCCATCATGGTGCTGTTCGTGTTTGTGGTGATGATGCTCAATCTGGGCGGGGACGATCAGACCCGGAGCTGGCGCCACCCCCGCCACTGGGTGGGGCCGGCCGCCCTGGCCCTGGTGCTGCTGGCGGTGCTGATGTCCCTGCTGCTGGAGGGCGACCTGCAACGGGTCATTACCGGCGATCTGCTGACCGCGCGCTCGGTGGGGCTGACCCTGTTCGGGCCCTGGCTGATGGTGGTTGAGCTGGCGGCCCTGTTGTTACTGGCGGCGCTGGTGACCGCTTCCCATGTCGGGCGCCGCTCCAACCCGCTTAGAAACCGCAAGGGGCAGCCATGACCGGAATTCCCGTGGAGCACGGCCTGATCCTGGCGGCCATCCTGTTTGCCCTTGGCCTGCTGGGGCTGATGATGCGGCGCAACATGCTGTTTGTGCTGATGAGCCTGGAGGTGATGCTGAATGCGTCGGCGCTGGCCTTCGTGGTGGGCAGTACCGCCTGGGGCCAGCCGGACGGCCAGGCCATGTTCCTGCTGGTGATTACCCTGGCGGCGGCGGAGGCGAGCGTGGGCCTGGCGTTGATGATCCAGCTCTACCAGCGGACGCGGTCCCTCAATCTCGATCTGGTCAGCAGGATGCGTGGATGATGGAACTTGCGGTGACTCTGACGTTTGTCTTTCCCTTGCTCGGTACGCTGATGCTGGCGCTGACCGGCGGGCGGCTGGGGGCGGTAACCGGAACGGTGATCGGGGTGTCCAGTGTCGGCCTGGCGGCCCTGGCAACCGCCTGGGCGGTGGTGCTCCATGCCGGCAGCGACGAGCCGCTGCGCTTCACGCTCTGGACCTGGATCCAGGTCGGCGAGTTCCGGCCCACCATCGGGCTGACGATTGATGGCCTGGCCCTGGTGATGATGTCGGTGATCACCGGTGTCGGCTTTTTCATTCATCTGTTCGCCGCCTGGTACATGGCCGGTGACGAGGGCGTCACCCGTTTCTACGCCTGGATGAACCTGTTTGTCTTCAGCATGCTGATGCTGGTGCTGGGGGACAACCTGCTGCTGCTGTTCCTGGGCTGGGAAGGAGTGGGGCTGTGCAGTTACCTGCTGATCGGTTATTACTTCCGTGACAGCGCCAACGGCCGGGCCGCCTTCAAGGCGTTTGTGGTGACCCGCATCGGGGATGTCTTCCTGGCCCTGGGCCTGTTCCTGATCTTCCGGGAGCTTGGCACACTGGATATCCAGACGGTGATGGCCCGGGCCGCCGACGCCTGGGCGCCGGGCGATCCCATCGCCAGCCTGGTGGCGCTGCTGGTGCTCGGCGGTGCCCTGGGAAAATCCGCCCAGTTGCCCCTGCATACCTGGTTGCCGGACGCCATGGCGGGTCCGACACCGGTGTCGGCGCTGATCCATGCCGCAACCATGGTGACCGCCGGGGTCTATCTGATTGCCCGCCTGAACGGGCTGTTCCTGCTGGCTCCGGAGGTACTGTGGCTGGTTGGTGTGATTGGTGCGGCGTCGCTGCTGTTGGCGGCGTTTGCGGCCCTGGCCCAGACCGACATCAAGCGGGTGCTGGCGTTTTCCACCATGAGCCAGATCGGTTACATGTTCCTGGCCCTCGGCGTAGGCGCCTTTGATGCCGCGATCTTTCACCTGGTCACCCACGCCTTCTTCAAGGCGCTGCTGTTTTTGTCCGCCGGGGCGGTGATTACCAGCTGCCACCATGAGCAGGATCTGCGCCGGCTGGGTGGGCTTCGAACTCGACTGCCGGTGGCCTATGGCGGTTTTCTGGTGGGTGGCGCCGCGCTGGTGGCCCTGCCCCTGGTGACCGCCGGGTTCTACAGCAAGGATGAGATTCTCTGGCAGGCCATGGCCGCCGGGGACCATGGTCTGTTGCTGGCGGGCCTGGTGGGCGCCGTGCTCACCAGTCTGTACACGGTGCGGCTGATCCTGGGCGTGTTCCATGGCGAGAGCCGCAGCGACAAGGCCCGGAACGCCGAACCGGGCACCAACTGGCTAACCCACCACGCGCCACTGGTGGTGCTGGCCACGCTGTCGACGTTCATCGGGGCCTGGCTGTATCCGCATCTCGGTGGCCTGTTCCCGCCCGCGCCCGGTGAGGGCACCAGCGTGGGACACACCACCCTGCAAATCCTGGCCATTGGCGCCGTGGTGGCGGGCCTGCTGGCCGCCGGCTGGCTGTTCCTGGCGCGCCCGGAGTGGCTGCACCGGCACGCCAGCCAGGGTGCCGGCGCCTGGCTCTGGCGGTTCTGGAACCGGGCCTGGGGATTTGATGCTCTGTATGACCTTACCCTGGTCCGGCCCTGGCAGTTCCTGGTGCGCGTGATGCGGCACGACCTGGTCAACATGACCGTCAGTCTGCTCGCGGTGCTGGCCCGGTTGCTGAACGCGGGGCTGGTGAGGGCCCAGAACGGCCGGATACGCAGCTACGCTACCGGCATGATTGTCGGCGCCACGGTGATCCTGCTGATGCTGGCACTGGTGCCGGGGGGTGTTTCATGATTCTGGTGTGGCTGATTCTGATCCCGTTCCTCGGTGGCCTGCTGTGCTGGCAGGCGGATCATTGGGGGGAACGGGTGCCAAGATGGATTGCCCTGGCCACCATGCTGTTCGTGCTGGTGATCAGCCTATGGCTGTGGCTGACCGGAGATTTCACCTTCCCGGCCGGTGGCCACAGCCAGTGGCTGCTGGAGTGGCGCACCGACTGGATCCCCCGCTTTGGCATCGAGGTGCACCTGGCGATGGACGGACTGTCGCTGGTGCTGGTGGCACTGACCGGGTTTCTTGGCGCCCTCGCGGTGCTCTGCTCCTGGCATGAGATCACCCACCGCATCGGCTTTTTCCATCTCAACCTGCTGTGGATCCTCGGTGGCGTTGTGGGGGTATTCCTGGCGCTGGATATGTTCCTGTTTTTCCTGTTCTGGGAAATGATGCTGGTGCCCATGTACTTCCTGATCGCGCTCTGGGGCCACAGCGGATCCGCCGGGCAGACCCGCATCCGCGCCGCCACCCGGTTTTTCATCTATACCCAGGCCAGTGGGCTGTTGATGCTGGTGGCCATTCTGGCGCTGGTGTTTATCCACTTCAGCCAGAGTGGCGAGCTGTCGTTCAGTTATGAAGCGTTACTCGAGGCCCAGGTGCCCGACCCTGTCGCGACCTGGCTGATGCTCGGGTTCTTTGTCGCGTTTGCGGTCAAGCTGCCGGTGGTGCCACTACATGGCTGGTTGCCCGATGCCCATGCCCAGGCACCCACCGCAGGCAGTGTCGATCTGGCGGGCATCCTGCTGAAAACCGCCGCTTACGGCATGCTCCGGTTTGCCTTGCCACTGTTTCCGGAGCAGTCCCAGGCCTTTGCGCCCGTGGCCATGACCCTGGGACTGGTGGGCATTGTGTACGGGGCGGTTCTGGCCTGTGGCCAGCAGGACATCAAGCGGCTGATCGCCTACACCAGTATTTCCCATATGGGCTTTGTGCTGATTGCCATCTATTCCGGCTCCGAGCTGGCCATACAGGGGGCAGTGGTGCTGATGGTGGCTCACGCGTTCTCTTCCGCTGGCCTGTTCATTCTCAGCGGGCAGATCTATGAGCGCGTTCACACCCGCGATATGCGCATCATGGGCGGCCTCTGGGGTCGGCTGCCGGTGTTACCCGGCTTCACCCTGTGCTTTGTGGCTGCCTCCCTGGGTATGCCGGCAACCGCCAATTTCGTGGGTGAGTTCATGATTCTGTTCGGGACCTTTCCCGGCGCGCCGGTGGTCACGGTCATCGCCAGTTCGGGGTTGGTGCTGGCGGTGATCTATTCGCTGATCCTGATGCAGCGGGTGCACTTCGGACCTGCCCAGCGGCAGGGCGCATTGGCCGGCCCGAATGGGCGCGAGTATGCCATGATGCTGGTGCTGGTGGTTCTGGTGCTGGTGGTCGGGCTCTATCCCCAGCCGCTGCTGGACACCACTGCGGGAATGGCCGGCGCGGTGGCCGAGCTGTTTACGGGTGGCGCCGCCGATGGCCTGGCCGGTGTGCCCGGGGAGGTGCGCTGATGCTGACCCTGGCCAACCTGATCACCCTGTTGCCAGTCATCATCGTGGGCACCACGGCCGTGGCGGTGATGCTCGGCATCGCCTGGCGGCGACACCATGGTCTGAGCGCGCTGGCCACCGGTGCCGGCCTGGTGCTGGCGTTGCTGGCCATGCCGCTGGCACTGGAGCCTTCGGCCTCGCCCCCGCTGATGCGAATGGATGGCCTGGCGACGATGGCGGGGGTACTGGTACTGGTGTCGGCCCTGGTCACGGTGATTCTGAGCCACCACTACCTGACCGGCTATATTGGCCCTAGGGAGGAGTTCTACCTGCTGTTGCTCTGTGCCACCGCCGGGGCCCTGACACTGGTCGCCAGCGACCACCTGGCCATGCTGTTCATCAGCCTGGAACTGCTGTCGATGCCGCTCTATGGCATGCTGGCCTACAGCTTCCGGGCCGAGCGTTCGCTGGAAGCCGGCATCAAATACCTGCTGCTGTCGGCGGCGGCGACGGCGTTCCTGCTGTTTGGCATGGCGCTGATCTATGCCCGTACCGGTTATCTGGACCTGTCGGGTGTGGCCGGGGCGCTGGCGGACGGACCGGATGCCTGGAGCCTGGCCGGGGCGGTGCTGGTGCTGGTCGGCCTCGGCTTCAAGCTGTCGGTGGTGCCCTTTCATCTGTGGACCCCGGACGTCTACCAGGGTGGCCCTGCGCCGGCGACCATTTTTCTGGCCACGGTCAGCAAACTGGCGGTATTTGTGGTGTTGCTGCGGCTGGTGCAGGCAGCGCCGGCCTTTCACCACCCGTGGCTGCAAGGTCTGCTGACGGTACTGGCGGTACTGACCATGCTGGGCGGTAACCTGCTGGCGCTGTTCCAGTCCAACCTCAAGCGTCTGCTGGGCTATTCGTCCATCGCCCACTTTGGCTACCTTCTGGTGGCCATTGTGGTGGGTAATTCCCTCGCCACCGAGACCACCGGCGTGTATCTGATGACCTATCTGGTGACCACGCTGGCGGCCTTCGGGGTGGTGACGCTGGTCTCCAGTCCCTTTGGTGGCGAGGATGCCGATGGGCTGCCCCTGTATCGGGGCCTGTTCTGGCGCCGGCCCTACCTGGCGGCGGTGATGACGGTCAGCTTTCTGTCACTGGCGGGGATACCGCTCACCGCCGGCTTTATCGGCAAGTTTTATGTCATCGCCCTGGGCGTGGAAGCCGGCCGTTGGTGGTTGGTGGCGGGTATTGTGGCGGGCAGCGCCGTTGGCCTGTACTACTACCTGCGGGTGATGGTGACCCTGTACCTGCCGGAACCGGGGATGCGCCGCCGGGATGTGAGCAACGACTGGGGCAGCCGCCTGGGCGGCGTGACCCTGCTGGTGCTCGCGGTGCTGATCCTGGTGTTGGGCATCTACCCGGCGCCGATGATTGACTGGGTCAATCATCTGACGATGCGCTAGTGCAGCTTGAGCCGGGGCTGCATGGCCCGGCTGATGCGATCCATCAACCAGATAACAGCGGTGCGAACAACGCCGTGCAGGGCCACCTGGTGCATCCGGTACAGCGACAGGTAGAACAGCTTGGCGACCTTGCCTTCGATGTACATGCTGCGGCCGGACAGGTTGCCCATCAGGTTGCCAACCGTGGTGTAGCGGCTGAAGTTGATCAGTGAGCCGTGGTCGTTATACACGAACGGCACTGCCTCGCCGTCCATCAGGCGGTTGCACAGGGTCTTGTACAGCGTATCGGCCTGCTGGTGGGCGGCCTGGGCCCGGGGCGGTACCGGGCGATCCGACTCCGGCTGGGGGCAGGCGGCGCAGTCGCCCAGGGCGAACACATCGGCATCCTGCGTGGTTTGCAGGGTTTGCTCCACCACCAGCTGATTGCTGCGATTCACCTCCAGACCATCCAGTTCCGCCAGGAACGCCGGTGCCTTGATGCCGGCAGCCCAGATGGTCATTTCCGAGGAAATTTCGGTGCCGTCCCTCATTACCAGACTGGCGTCCCGCACCTCACTCACCGGCTGGCCGGTGAGTACCCGGATGTCCTGCCGCCCCAGCTCCCGGGTTGCCGCCGCTGAAATCCGGCCGGGCAGCGCCGGCAGGATGCGGTCGGCGGCCTCAATGACGCTGATCGACACATCCGATGGCTGCAACTGATTCATGCCGTAGACCGGCAGCTCCCGTGACGCCAGCCGCAGTTCCGCAGCCAGTTCGACCCCGGTGGCACCGGCGCCGATGATGGTAATGGTGAGCGGTCGCCCGGGCGCCTGCCTGGCTTCATGGTTCTTGCGCAGGAACGCGTTGAGCAACAGGTTGTGGAACCGCCGGGCCTGCTCCAGGCAATCGAGGAACAGGCAGTGATCCCGGGCGCCGGGGGTGCCGAAGTCGTTGGCGGTGCTACCCACGGAGACCACCAGGGTGTCGTAGCTGATCCGGCGTTCGGGCACCACCTCATCGCCGTCTTCGTCATGGAACGGGGCAATCACCAGTTGCTTGCGGTTGCGGTCGAGACCGCTCATGCGCCCGAGCTGGAATTCGTAATGGTGCTTGCGGGCGTGGGCACGGTAGTTGATCTCATTGGCGCTGGCGTCCAGCGAGCCGGACGCGACTTCGTGCAGCAGCGGTTTCCAGACGTGGGTGAGCCCGGCATCCACCAGGGTAATCCTGGCCTTGCGTTTCCTGCCCAGTTTGTTGCCCAGCCGGGTAACGAGCTCAAGCCCGCCGGCACCACCACCGACGACCACAATGTGATGAAGGTTATCCATAACAGTCAGACCTTTAAGTGAAGAGAGCCAAGCGCTCTCGGGCAAGAACGCTTGGCTGTCCTCACTGACGATGGTCGTGGTGACCTGAAAGGTAGGGTGCTAATACTGTCGAAACAGTCTAGCGCGGTGGTGTAACGGAGACAATTCGACGGACGTCGAGACCCGCGCTCAGGCCTGTTGGTAATTACCCGCATCGGTGGCCAGAATCTGCGCCTGTCGGGCCTGTTGTTTGGCGGCCAGCCGCTTGTCCACGCACTGCGTCTCGTCCTGGAGGATCACCACGCACTCCAGGCACTGGATGCACTCGTTGTAATCGATGGCCCCGTCCTTCCTGATGGCGTTGATGCCACAGGCGTTCTTGCAGTGCTGGCAGGGGGTGCCGCACAGCTCGACCCGCTCCAGCCAGCTGAACAACCGGAGCTTGCCCAGCACCGCCAGACCCGCGCCCAGGGGGCAGAGGTAGCGGCAATAGAATTTGTGGATGAACATGCCGATCACCAGCAACCCCACGGCGTAGGCCACAAAGGGCCAGTAACGGACAAACAGCAGGGTAATGCCGGTTTTGAACGGTTCCACCTCGGCCAGGCGCTCGGCCAGGGTAAGCGAGTAAAACGCGGTGCCCACCAGCACCAGCAGAATCGGATACTTGAGCAGAATCAGCCGACGGTGCCAGCGCTCGGGCACACGCACCTGCCGGCATCTGAGCTTCTCCCCCAGCCAGGCGGCCATTTCCTGGAGCGCCCCGAACGGGCACAGCCAGCCGCAGAACAGCCCACGCCCCCAGATAAACAGGGTGATGAAGGTATAGGTCCAGAGAATGAACAGGATGGGATCCAGCAGGAACACGTTGAGTGAGAAGCCGTCCCGGATGGCCAGGAACAGCGTGTAGATGTTCACCACGGAAAGCTGGCCCTGGGCGTAAAAGCCGATAAAGAACAGGGTGAAAAACAGGAAGCCCCAGCGGAAGCGATGAACCAGGGTCGGGTAACGGCTCAGCGCTTTCTGCCGGGCGAAGAAGACGGTCAGCGCCGTGAGCCCGAGCACGAGCAGGGCAATCTGCCACCAGCGCTCCTGCCAGAGCCCGACCCAGACCGGTTGCCGGGTCTGTTCCGGCAACGGCGCCACGTTCACGGTTTCGAACAGCTCAACGTTAAAAGCCATCGGGATGTCGAGGGTGGTGCGATCCACCACCAGTGGGTTTTGGGCCAGTTTGACATTGAGCTTGAGCGTGGCCTCGGCGCCCGGGTTGAAGCCGGCATTGCCGCCGATGCGGAACAGGGTCTCCCGGTCAAAGGCGGGCATGCCGTCGGCCCGAAAGCGGATGACCTGGCCAAACATATTGAGATCCCGCAGGGCCACCGACAGGTTGTTCTGAACCAGACCGAGCCGGTCCGGTGTGCTGGCGGGTACAAAGTCCTCCGACAGATGGCTGAAGGCCCCGCGGGACATGACGGCGAGGATCTGAGCGTTATCGCCGGCCTTCTCCATGAGCCGTTGATAGCCTTCGTCTCCCAGCAGGTTGCGGCCCACCATGGGGGCGTTGATGTAGCCGAAATAGAGCTCGATGAAGGGAACGCCCGGTGACGGCTGCGGGGCGTCGGGGTAATCGGCCAGCGGACGCCCCAGGGCCTGCTCAACCGCTGCGCCGGTGATTTGCCAGTGGCCCAGGTAGCGGCGTTCGACCAGTGCCTGCCAGCCGAGGGGCTCAAAATAGTCTGATCTGGCCCGGGTTGGTGCCGACGGAGCGAAGCCCTCCAGTTTGTTACGGGCCACCTTCAGGGCCGAGGACAGGACGGTATCGTTGATGATCAGCACCGACACCGTCGCCTTGCTGACCCCGTCGAAATGCACAACGTTGCCCTGGGCGTCCCGGCCGGAGCGCCCGGAGTTGGAGGTGTCGACGATGATCTGCTCGCGCAGGGAGTGGCCGGCGTACTGGTCCACAAACCCGAACAGGGGCTCTTCGCCCAGCCCGTGCAGGAAGACCGGCTCGTGATGATTGAGTACCTTCACGCCGGTAAACCGGCCCCGGGTATCGAGACCGATCAGCATGCTGATTGGTTGGCCGGCGAAGCCATGCAGGCGGCTGAGGTCCACCGACTCATAGGCGTAGCCCAGCAGTTCCTGAAGCTGATAGACCGGGTACACCGGGAAGTCGGACCGTTTGTCTTCGATCACGGTGGCTTTCGGAAACAGCGACTGGATCAGCGTCCGCTTCTCCCCGGACAGCTCCGCCTGGGCCTGGGGCAGCAACAACAGACAGGCAAAGAGGAGCGCCACACGCCCTGCCATCGGAGACTCCTGCAATTCTTGTTATTGAGTCTCCCATGCTAGGGCGTTTGCCGGCGGGCTCAATGCGACCTCGGAGCCATGTGGGTGCTACTTTGTGAGGAGGGGGGCTCTAGGGAGGGCAGGCGTCCGGATTGTAAAAAATCGTAAAATAGTTAAGAAATATTAACTTCGCCATGGAGAACGGGCGGGCACTTCCTATACTGACCCATTAAATTGGCAGTTATGCACATGCTGTGCATATAAAGGGACAAGGAAGTTGTGATGTACAAGTACGTCTTAGTGCTGGTATTCGCTTGGGTAGTTACGTCTTTCGGTACTGTAAATGCAGAGTCGTTCCGGGAGACGGACGACATAGTCATCAGCCCTGACTTCTGCTCCCTCTATCCCATCGCCATTTCCGATTCATTGCTGGCCTCGGCAACGCCGGGCCAGAGGTTCCAGAATATTCTGACTGGCACGGGCCCCGGCAACTACAGCTGGTTATCCTGGCAGGGAAAGAATAACGCCAATACCCTGGCCGATGCCCTGGTTCCTCCCGGTACCAGCGACAACTACCGCAATCCGCTCAACGCTTCCGACACGCAACTGAGCGTTGGCGACTTTGTCGAAGGTGCTCCGGGCGTCAAGAACAGCAAGGCCATCCGCTCCAACCTGGGTGCGCTGCTGGGCCACAACATTATTGTTCCGGTGTGGGGTAGCGCGGATGGACAAGGCGCCCGCTTCAACTACGAGACCGTACGTTTTGCCGTTATTCGGCTGAACGACTATGCCCTCAACGGCAAGGGATACCTCAGTTTTACCTTTGAACGATATACCCGCTGCTACAACCATCGCCCGGAATCCCTCGACAGCCAGATCACCACGCCGGAAGATACGCCGGTCGAATTCGAACTACAGGCCCAGGATGCGGACAACGATGCACTGACCTACGAAATACTGGCGCAGCCCCAGCATGGGCAGATCACGCAGTCGGGCTTCCGGGTTACCTATACACCCGATACCAATTTTTATAGGAACGACAGCCTGCGGTTCCGGGTACACGACGGTGAACAGCTCTCCGGTACCGCCACCGTCAGCATTGAGGTGCTGCCGGTTAACGATGCCCCAGTGGCTGATCCGGGCTCGGCAACCGGTCCGGAAGACACGGCAATTCCTCTGCATTTATCCGGCAGTGACATAGAAAACTCTCCCCTGACGTTTTCTGTGATAACGCCTCCCGTGCATGGCGCCGTTAATGAAACCGACAACGGCCTGGCCTATCTGCCGGAGGCCAATTACTTCGGGCCGGACGTAATGGAATATGTGGCCAACGACGGGGAGCTGGACTCCGCGCCGGCCACCTACAACCTGACGGTTACGCCGGTCAACGATGCGCCCACCGCACAGGATGTCTTCGCCGAAACCGAAGGGGGCGATTCCGTGGCAGTCACCCTCCTGGGCGAGGACATTGATAGCGAGTCTCTCGAATACCGGCTCCTCGAGGCACCTGCCCATGGCCAGTTCACCGGGGACGCCCCGGAGCTGGTATACACCCCGGACCCCAGGTTCGAAGGCCTGGAGGTATTGACCTACGAGGTGTCCGATGGGGAATTGCAGGCCACGGCAACCATTACCATCAATGTCATCCAGCCAAACTTGCCGCCGGTGATCACCAGCCCGCCGCTGGTCACCACGCCGGAGAAAACGGACTACAGCTACCCTGTGGCCGCGGAAGATCCCAACGAGGACGTGCTGACCCATACCCTGGACCGTGGCCCAGAGGGAATGACCATTGAGGCTGCCTCCGGGGTGATTCACTGGCTGCCCCAGGCGGAATTCACGCAATCCGTACCCACCTTTAACCAGCAGTGCTATGTGGTGCCAAGCGGTAGCGTGAAAGTCTATGAAGAGGGTGACGATGCCTCGGGTGCGAGCTACATTGCTCCTCTTTTTCATCGAGTGAAGGCTTCTATCGCCGATGCCAGCAATTATGTAGCTCCGCAGTCGGTGGCCTGGCACAAGAGGAACCGTTGTCTGGGCTGCCACATCCAGACCCAAAGCCTGCTGGGTATGCAATCCTCGAAGGCCAAGGCGGATGTGGATGAAGAGGCAGCGGAATACCTGCTGACTGAGATTCTTTCCAGCCAGCTCAGTGATGGCTCCATTCGACGGTCGCATCCCCAGCACACCAAAAACCAGACAGCATTTGCGCTTTGGGCCCTTAACTCGGTGCCGGAACGGGAGCGGACTTTCCCGGTTCGTCAGAACGGACTGAACTTCTTCCTGGGCCGAGTGACGTTGAATGGCAACGAGGCCTACTGGACAACGGACCACAACAGCGGGTGGCTGCGGGATTCCCTGGGTATGACAGCGCTGGTCAGCCAGGCTGCGGCGGGGTACATCAATGATCTCGACGCGCTGGAAACCCAGACATCGGAGCAGCTTGAGATTGCAGATTCCTATCGGCTGCTGATGCCCGCGTTGGCGGAACACCTGCTGGCAGGGCTAAACTCGAATGAAAGCGACAGCTTGCGGCGCGTATTCCGCCTTGTGGGCCTGGCGGAAATCGAACCGTTCATTGGCAGTGACGAGCTCCGGTCGCGAATTTCCGCAGCTATTGTCCTTCTCGACCAGCAACTCCGTGAGCGCCAGCGTGAAGACGGTGGCTGGTCACGCTACCAGTCTGGCAGCCAGAGCGATCCGCTAGCCTCGGCCTGGGTGGGGCTGGCCCTGGACTACCAGGACCCGGCCCTGACCGATCCGGTGGTCTTGGGGAATATTGAATACCTGCTAGACCACCAGCAGGCCGGCGGCACCTGGGACACCACCAGCGGCCTGTTCACAACCAAGCTGGCCACCACCAGCCTGGTCATGGCCTATCTTCCTGTCGCCCTCGACCACCTGGGCAATCCGGACGTCCGCCTGGGCCACGTCTCCTTGGCAGAAGGTGGGAACGGCATGCATGAGTTGAGTGCCGAGCTGTCCAACCTTGGCCTCGCAGACATTCGCGTACCGCTGGATGTGTCCTTCTACGCAGGCCAGCCCGAGGACGGCCAGTTCCTCGGCTCGGCACAGGTAGCCAACCTGACCAGTGACACCCGCAGTACTCCCACGATTCTGGTCAGCGACGATGAGCTGACCGACGACATTTCTGTAGTGCTCAACCCGAGCACTGAGATCGAGGAGTGCCAGATCAAAAACAACGCTACCCGTGCCGCCCTGGTGCGCCACCACGTGGCGGACCCGGGTGGCCTGACGGACACCCAGCTCTACACACTGAATGTGGAGGATGTGAACGAGGCGCCCTCAATCGACAGTGAACCGCAGACGATCCTGCAGGGCGGCCAGTCCTTTGAGTACCAGGTTGAAGTCTCCGATACCGACGTTGGTGACGCCCACTCCTTCACTATGGTATCCGGCCCGGAAGGCCTCTACCTGGATGAGCGCACCGGCCGTTTTACCTCCGCGCCGGGTGGCATAGAGCCGGGTAAGTACGAGGTTGTGGTCCTGGTTACCGATCTGCGCGGCGCGACGAGTGAGCAGACGTTTACGCTGGTTATTCATGAAAACCTTCCGCCGGAAATCGTCAGCCCTAAGGTATTGGCCGGTGTTGAGGATTCCGGGTACGACTACGATCTGGAAGCTGTTGATCCGAACGAAGGGGATTTCCTGTCCTATGGCCTAGAACTCGCGCCAGAGGGAATGAGTGTTGTTCGGGATACGGGCTCGATTTCCTGGAGTGGTGCTCTCGATTGGGTGGATAACCGGACTGATTTGAACTTGATGTGTGTTGGGGAACCAAAATCAGACCTCGGTTCACTGAATCCAGTTGAGAAATGGCGCTGGAATGCGTCCGGACAGCCTGCGTCCCACTACAATCAAGTTATGCATGCGCCCATTGCCGTTCCTTTATATGACACAAATGGTGATGGTCGTGTTAATGCAAAAGATGATATTGCAATCATTTTTCAAACATTCTACGGCTCCCGCTACTACAATTCAGGCTATTTGAGGGCTGTATGGGCAAAAAATGGTGAACCTGTTTGGACGTCAGCTTCAGCATCTATTTTGCCTGTTAGTTCGCCAGCGGCTGCAGACATTGATGGTGACGGGAATGTCGAGATCGTCACTGGCCGTCACGGCGGCGGTATCATCGCTTTCGCTCATGACGGCAGTGTTAAGTGGCAGTCGAGCAGCCGGGTCAATGTCAATTGGGGTGGGCCGAGCATTGCCGATCTCGAGGGGGATGGTGTCCCGGAAATTATTGTGGGGAACACAGTCTTTGGCAACCTGGGGCAAGTACGTTGGAAAGCATCGGGCCCGTCCGGGGACAATGGTACCGGTCCCCTTTCGTTTGCAGTGGATCTCGATGGCGACGGTTTTCAAGAAGTCATTGCAGGTAGGGCAGCGTATAGCCACGACGGGAAACTGCTATTCGACCATGGAGATGGATTTTCTGCGGTTGGTGATATGGACGCAGATGGGTTGCCTGAGATAGCCACTGTACACGCTGGCGATGTGAGCCTCTTGAATCACGATGGTTCAATCATCTGGAGCAACAGGACCATTTCAGGAGGTGGTCGAGGTGGCCCCCCGACCATCGCCGATTTAACTGGAGACGGTATTCCTGAAATTGGTGTTGCCGGTGCCAACCGATATGTTGTTTTCAATGCGGACGGAAACATCGTTTGGGAATCTCCGACACGTGATAACTCATCTCATAAAACGGGTTCATCGGTATTCGATTTTAATGGGGACGGCCGGGCCGAAGTTGTATATGCGGATGAGTACTATCTCCGAATTTATGACGGACCCACCGGCCAGGTAATTTATGAAATTGAGAATACCAGTGGAACCACCTATGAACTCCCCGTTGTCGCCGACGTGGATAATGATGGCCATGCCGAAATTGTCGCTATATCTAATAGTTACAGTAGAGGAGGTTACTCGGGAGTTCGGGTTTTTGAGGACGAGAATGACTCCTGGGCCCCGACTCGCTCCATCTGGAACCAGCACGCTTATAACATCAACAACATCAACGATGACCTGACGATACCGGCGCACCCGGCGGTAAGTTGGCTGACCCATAATACTTTCCGTCTGAACACCTTCCTGGACCGGGAAGCTCTGTCCCTGCCGGATGTCACCGTCAGCGGCATTGAATATGACCAGGCAACAAGCACCGTCTCCGTCAACGTTCTGAACCGCGGCCTGGCGCCGGTGAACGGGCCACTGACCGTCAGCTTTGTACATGTTCATTCCTGGACCGGAGAAACCGCCCTGGGGCAAGTATCCATTGGCGGGCTTGAGCCCGGGGAGCAGGCCGTCGCCAGCCTGGCGGTTGACGATGAAACCCTCGTTCAGGCGATAAAGGCTAATGTCATATTGCCGGATAACGTGCAGGAATGTGCGGTGGACAACAATGAAACTATTGCCGCCGTGGTCGATGCCCGTGTCTACGATGAGGCCGGGCTGTTTGATGCTCAGAAGTTTGCCGTATCCATGGCGAACTCGAACGACGCACCGGCATTTGCCAGCGCAGCGTCCAGTACCGGTTTTGCCGGTGAGATTTACGGCTTTGAATTTGAAGTTACCGATCTGGATAAAGGGGACGCCCACCGCTTCGAACTGGTGGATGCACCGGATGGTTTTGAGCTGAACGAGCGTACTGGCAAGGTGGTAGCCGAAGGGCTCCCAGAGGGCGTTTACACCGTCAATGTCCAGGCTATGGACCTGTCAGGAGCTATAGCAGAGCAGACCCACGTTGTGACCGTGACATCGCCGGATAACCTACCGCCGGTATTCGAATCGCAGGCACCGGAAACCGTTCAGGCTGGAGAGACCTACAGCTATGACGCCGTAGCCACGGACCCTGATGGCGACGACGTTGTCTACCTGCTCAGCCGCTCCCAGCCGGGCATGACCATCGACGGTGTCAGCGGCCAGATCAGCTGGACGCCATCTTTGAGCCAGTCCGGCGTGTTCTCTTCAGAAGTAACCGCGCTGGATACACGGGGTGCCTCGAGCAAGCAGTATTTCCTGATCGAGGTACAGGACCCCAACGCCGATAACCAACCGCCCACCATCACCAGTGCCCCCGATGGTGCCGCCTATGCTGGCCAGCGGTTCGATTACCAGGTCACCGCTAACGACCCGGATGGTGACACGCTGTCCTATTCTCTCGCCGTGTCGGAATCCGGCATGACGATTACCACCGATGGCCTGTTCACCTGGCTGCCAGGGTCGGAATGGGTCGGCGACACCGCCATTGTTGAAATCCTCGTCAGTGACGGACGTGGTGGCGAATCACGACAGAAACTCACGCTGCCAGTCAACGAGAGCGCCAACCATCCGCCACAGGTCACCAGCACGCCGGAAACCCAGGCGCTGGCGGGCTCAGTCTACGGTTATTTGATCGCAGCCACCGACAGCGATGGCGATACGTTTACTTTCAGCCTCGATCAGGCCCCCAATGGCATGACCCTGTCCGGCTCCCAGGTGAACTGGACGCCAGCGGACACCCAGGCTGCTCGCGTCCATGATGTGGTGATCCGGGTTACCGACGCCCGTGGCGCAGCATCGACCCAGAATTTCGGTATCGCGGTCAACGCGCCAGCGGAGTCCAACGAGGCTCCGGAGATCAGCAGTATTCCCACATCCCCGGCCTTTGTGGGTGAAGAGTACCAGTATGACGTGATCGCCCGGGATGCCGATGGTGATGCGCTGACCTACACACTGGAAGCGGCCCCGTCGGGTATGACGCTCAACTCAACGGGCCAGGTTCGCTGGACACCCACAAGCGAGCAGGTTGCCGCCCATGCCGTGCGCATCCGGGTCTCCGACGGCAAGGCCTATGCCACCCAGAGCTTTACTCTGGATGCGGTCGAGGTGAGCGACAATAACTACCCGGAAATCACCAGCCGGCCGAGGACCCTGGCGGTGGCCGGTGAGACCTATCAATACCAGCTCGTGGCAACCGACGCCGACGACGATGCGCTGACATACGGCGCCATGGTCCAGCCGGAAGGCATGCAGGTGGACGCCACAGGACTGGTCACCTGGACACCGACCGTAAACCAGATCGGCATCCACGATGTGTCCTACTTCTCTGATGACGGTAAGGGCCGGACGCTCCAGAACACCAGCATCAAGGTCCAGGAAGAGCCCCTGCCGCTTTCGGTAACCCTGCTGGTCTCACCGGACAGCGTAAACGCCGGTGATACGGTCACCATCGATATCTTTACCGACGGTGGCCGTGGGGAGATCAGCCAGTCCGTCGAGGTGAATGGTGAGCCTCTTACCCTGAACCCCTTTGGCCGAGCCATCTGGACCGCCAGCGGCACTGGGCGCCATACCGTCACCGCCACGGTGTCAGATGCCGAGACCGCCGTGACCGAAGTTGCGTACGTCACCATCCGTGATGACAGTGATACCGTGGCGCCAGTGGTTACACTGGAAGGCCCGAAAAACGGAACCATAGTCACCGCCCCAACGGACATCATCGCCACCGTCCAGGACGACAACCTGGCAATCTATGAAGTGTTGATCAGCCCGAAGGGCAAGAGCGAGTGGCAGGCCATAGCGGAAGGCTCAACCAGCCAGGTATCCGCGCCGGTGGCCACCTTTGATCCCAGCCTGCTGATGAACGGCCAGTACGACCTGGCGATCCTGGCCGTGGACGTCAACGGTCTGTCCGGCTCCGACATGATGTCCCTGCAGGTGGAAGGCGACCTGAAGGTGGGCAACTTCAGCATTACCCTGGAAGATCTGTCGATTCCGGTGGCGGGCATTCCCATACGGGTAACCCGAACCTACGACAGCCGCCAGCGTTTCGAGGCGCTGGACTTCGGGCAGGGCTGGAGCGTCGGCTACCAGGATGCGAAGGTGGAAGAGTCCCGTACGCCGGGTAGCTACTGGGCCGTTAACCAGTACAAGCGTGGACCGATGAACATCATTACCGACTTCTGCATCGAGCCTCTGGGCGCACCCGTGATCACTGTCACTCTACCCACCGGCGATGTGGAGCGGTTCGAGGTAGGAGCATCACCACGCTGTAACACTTATCAGGTTTATAAGGACGTGGAACTGGAGTTCAATCCGGTGGGTGATACCCAATCCGAACTGGTGGCCCTGAACGACAGCTCCGCCCGCTATGAAAGTGGGACATTACTGGAAAAAGGTACCTTTGCCTATCCAGTAGATCCTAGTCGATATAAGCTCACCACCAGTGCGGGTTACGTCTATACCCTAGGCCAAGACTTCGGTATCGAGAAGGTAGTAGACCCTAACGGACATACCCTGAGGTACACCAACGATGGCATCTTCCACTCAAGTGGCAAGGCCGTCACCTTCCAGCGGGACAGCAACGGTCGCATCAGGGCCATCACCACGCCCAACGGCGATCAGTTGACCTATCTGTACGATGCTGACAACAATCTGATCAGCAGCGTTGATGCTCAGGGTAATGCCACCGAATACACCTACAACCGAAACCACGGCTTGCTGGAGATTATCGATCCACTCGGCCGCACCCTGATCCGCAATATCTATGACGAAAGTGGCCGCCTGGTGGCCCAGGAAGACAGCGACGGCAACCGAACGGACTTCAACCACGACATCGAGGGCCGCCAGTCCGTGGTCACCGACCGCAACGGCCATACCACCCTCTACTACTACGATGACCGTGGCAACGTCACCACCAAGGTGGATGCGGCGGGCCACACCTGGAACTACAGCTACGACGAGCGCGGCAACCAGCTCGGCCAGATGGACCCGTTGGGCAATGTCACCACCGCCAGCTTCGATGAGCGCAACAACCAGCTCACCCAGACCGATGCGCTAGGCAACACGGTGGCGTTCACCTACAACAGCCGTGGCCAGGAACTGACCATTGCCGATGCCCGTGGCAACGTTTACCAGAACAGCTACGACAGCGTTGGCAACCTGCTGACCGTCACCGACCCGGACGGCAAGGTGGCGGGCAACAACATCAACGCCCAGGGGCATGTGTCCAAGACCGTGGATGTGGAAGGCAATGCGACCACTTACACCTACGACGGGGACGGCAATAAGCTCACCGAGACCAATCCCCTAGGCGAGACGACTCGCTACACCTACGATGCCAACGGCAATGTGCTGACCGAGACCCGGTCCCGCACGGTGAACGGCAGCCCGGTGGAGGAAACCACCGCGTATGTGTACGACGCCAATAACCGCATTGTCGAAACCCGCTACCCGGACGGCAGCACCACCGCCACGGAATACGACGTGGCCGGTAACCAGGTGGCCACTATCGACGCCCTGGGGCGGCGTACCGAATACAGCTACGACGCCTATGGCCGACTGACGGAAACCTACCACCCGGATGGTACGGTCGAATACAAGACCTACGACGGCGAAGGCAACCTGCTCACCGAAACCGACCGGCGGGGCCGTACCACCCGCTACACCTACGATGCGTTGAACCGGGTGGTCCGTACCGATTACCCGGACGGCAGCCATACCTCGACCAGCTACGATGCGGTGGGCCGCGTAATCGGTGAGACCGACGCCAACGGCAACACCACCACCTACGAGTACGACGCGGCGGGTCGCCGCACCGCCGTAGTGGACGCCCTGGGCAATCGCCACGGCTATGCCTACGATGCCGACGGCAACCTGGTCAGTGAGACCGACGCCAACGGCCATACCACCGAGTACACCTACAATGCACTCGACCAGCGGACCCAGACCCGCTACCACGATGGCACCACGGTAACGGAAACCTTCGATGGCCTGGGCCGCCGCACGGCCCGCACCGACCAGAATGGCCGTACCACCGAGTACGAATACGATGCCCTCGGCCGCCTGATGAAAGTGACCGACGTTCTAGCCGGTGTTACCACTTACACCTACGACGAAGCCGGCAACAAGCTGAGCCAGACCGATGCGGAAGGCCGCACCACACGCTGGACCTACGACAGCCAGGGCCGAGTGCTTTCCCGCACCCTGCCCATGGGCCAGACCGAAAGCTACACCTACGACGCTTCGGGTAACCGCCTGAGCCATACCGACTTCAATGGCCAGACCACCAGCTACAGCTACGACATCAACCAGCGGCTGACCCAGGTAACCTATGGCGACGGCACCACCGAGTCCTACACCTACGACGCCGTCGGCAACCGCCTGACCGCTACAACCCCGGAAGGCTCCACGCGGTACAGCTACGACGTCCAGAACCGCCTGGTTGAAGAGGTTCAACCCGACGGCTCGGTGCTGTCCTATGGCTATGACGCCGCCGGCAACCGCACCCAACTGGACGTCTCCGCTGGTGGCAGCACAACCACCACCAGCTACAGCTTCGATGCCCTGAACCGGCTGGAAGTCGTGGAAGGCAGCCAGGGCCAGACCCTGTACACCTACGATGCGGTGGGCAACCGAGAGAGTGTCAGCTACCCCAGCGGCAACGTCACCCTGTACGACTACGACGCCCTGAACCGGCTGACCCGCCTGACCACCACGGATGCGACGGACCAGATCGTGGCGGACTACGCCTATACCCTGGGCGACACGGGGCGGCGCATGCAGGTGGTGGAAAACCACAACGGCCGCACCACCGCGTACACCTACGACGAGCTGTACCGCCTGACCACGGAAACCGTCACTGACCCGGTGAACGGCGACTACAGCGCCGAGTACCAGTTCGATAAGGTGGGCAACCGCACCTACAGCATCATCAACGGGGTACACACCGCCTACAGATACGACAACAACGACCGGCTGACTCAGCAGGGCGGCGTCAGCTACAGCTACGACGACAACGGCAACACCCTGACCGAAACGGAAGACAGCCAGGTCACCCGCTACCACTACGATGCCCGCAACAAACTTATCAAAGTGGAAAAACCGGGCCTGACCGCGAGCTACGGTTACAACGCCGACGGCATCCGCACCCGCAAGACTGAAAACGGCCAGACCACGAACTCTGTGGTGGACAGCAACCGGGACTACGCCCAGGTGCTGGCGGAGGTAACCAACGGCATCACCGAGATGAGCTACACTTACGGCGATGACTTGGTCTCGCAGACCCGTGCAGGCAATCCTTCCTATTACCTGTACGACGGCCACGGCTCCACGCGGATACTGGCGGACCAAACCGGCTCTGTAACAGACAGCTACGATTACGATGCGTTTGGGGTGTTGCTGGCTAGTTCCGGCGATACCGAGAACGCCTATCGGTATACCGGGGAGCAGTTGGACCAAGGGCTGGATCAGTATTATCTGCGGGCGCGGTATTACGACCAGGGAGTTGGGCGGTTTACGCAGCAAGATACGTGGATGGGGAACCCTGAGGATCCAATTACACTTAATAAGTATCTTTATGCGAATGCCGATCCTATTGAGTTTACCGATCCAAGTGGTCATTTTAGTATTGGTTCATTTGGTGCCGCGACGAGCATTCAGGGCATACTGGCGACATCGGCGACAAAAGCCGCAGGTTTTAGCTTGGTTGCGATTGGAGTGGTTGGCGGTGTCGAGCATGTTTCTGGTGGCGATCGTCGGTGGAGTTTGTGGGATATCATCGCTTCGAGCTATTTGCGTTCAGAAGCAACGACTGAAGTAAGAGCCGCCACAAAAACTAGGCCAAGAACTAGGCGGCCAGACGGGCACCATACGATCCCAATTTACCTTTGTGGGGCGCAAAGCCAGCAACTTTCATATTTTGATAGGAGTCGGCACGCAGCCATTCATACTGGTTTATCTCGACTTGAGGTAGCGTTACATTCGGCTGAAAAAGCTGCAGACAAGTACATTCCCTTTACTCGACGCCGCACGGAAGGTGTTATGAGTTTGGCGGAAACTGAGCAGGGCCGCCACGTAATAGCGAATGCGATCGAAGGATACTATATGTCTTTCGGGTGGTGGCACCAGGGTGAGCCAACTATTGGTTCAATTTTTCCATTCGAACGTCGTGCATACGTAGATGGCAAAACATCACTGCCAGATTGCAAGAGGTCACGGTAATGGTGAGCTTCGATACGCTTGAGCTTCTTTTAGAACGGAAAGATCAGTTTTTTATTTGCATACCCGCAGGAAGTGAGGGAAAAGACAAACGTCTGAAAGCTCCAATCAGTCATGAAGTAACAGAAGCACTAACTTCATATGAAATTAAGCAACTAGAAGATATGATCGGCTACCAAGAACAGCTATTCGATCTGTTTAGGTCCTATGGTAGCGTTCGGCTGTTTTGCGATGCTAATTCCGGGGACTCAGCATATTATATCGCTCATCCTGATGAGTGGGGGGAGTTGTACCAAGACTTTAAAGTATGGTTGGAAGAGTTGGAGGATTCCGAATATAACGAACTGGTGCCTAGCTGGGTTGGGGATGCTGTTGTCATAGGCGAAATTCCTTCCTCTGGCAACTGTATTCTTTTCTTAACGAAGGGCAGTGGCAAAGGCAAAGTTTTTGAGTTCGAACATGACGGCTTTCAGTTTATAGAGGTAGGCAAAAATTTGGTTACCTTCGTTGACCACATTTCAACGGTTACCGAGGAACTTATCAGTAATATCCAGAGCCACACACGAATCTCGGATGGAGAAACGAAAACTCAATGGGTTCCAGTTGGGTATAAAGGTGTCGATAAAAATGGACTTGAAGTCGCCTGTGGCGAGGACTAACGCGACAAAAACACAAGGATAATTTGAGAAGGGCTTATACCTCCACTGCCGTTTTGACCACAGATTCGACTACTGCGTATAGATCAACTCCAACCTCGGGCGTACTAATCGATACAATCAGGCTGTATCTTGCGGGCAAGTTATAGCGCCTTTGTTTCGGCCGTGTTCGCCACCAACCATTGGCCGGATAAACAGCCAGAAAACCCCGGTTGGCAAGATCGGCTGCTGTGCCGCGCCAAACATCCGTGTGGATTGAGCCTTTCGTCCGGTTTTTTTCGCCTAGCAGCCAATCCGGATCTTTGGCACTACTTTGGTTATCTCCAGTTTCACTTGCAGCATTAATGCGGGCAATAAAGTCATCTATCGGCTCAAGGCTACGGCGAACATCAAAACGGAGTCGGTGGGAGGCGTAATGATATTTGGATTGCGCTCCCCTGGCTGATGGATTTGGTTCAATGAAATAAGAGAGAGTTACCCGCATTTCAACTGGTACATCCCCCAAAGCTTCCAGTTCATCCTTAGGCCAAGGGAGCGTGTGAAGTTTCATGTCCCGTGTTTTTATGTCACTACCTTTTTTCCTGAATGGATGGATCTCATCTTCGGCCACCAGCGTCAGTGAGTTCCCAGCACTCCATAAGGCCCGTTCAAGATTTGGCACTCCAAAACCGCAATGCTGAGTGAGTTTCAGGTAGTCATTTTTTGTGGGTACTTTAGGTTTGGCGGGTAAGAACATTTCCTGCATATTTTCAGTCCACTCGGCTGAATGGACAATCAGGGCACGAATCGTGTCAGGGCGCAGCTCCGGATACGCTGCCATCAATTGGGCTGCCATTCTCGCACAGAGGGCGCAGGCGGCACTTGTGGCGTTGGTCCACGTTAACAGGCGCTGCTGCGGTTGGTGCCCGGTAGTTAGCAGGCTGAGGCTGATTATTTGAGCTGCGCCAAGCTTATCGTACCCTACATTGCCTCCTTCGAAAACTACATCCGGCTTGATCGGCCACGCTTTTTCCCAAGTCGCAGATGTGCTGGTGAATGGGCTGATGCCGCCCTTCTGGGCAAGGGGGGTATAATGCTGGGCATCCGCTTCGACAATCTGATCGAGTTCCGTGTAGGCCCCGACAGTTAATCCGTTCCATGCTTGTCCGGGGTCGTGTATCAGTTCCGTTGAGCAGCAATGGGGGTAGTCGAGTAGGCCATTTATATCGGTGCTATTGCCTGCAGATAAAACTATTAGCCGGGGAAATGCCCCGTTGCCATCTGTATCTGCCGCTAACGCATCAATTTTAGCGGACCAGGCCGACGGACGACCTCTATCCCGGTTGTCGGCCGTGGTTACGGCAGAGCTGAATATTCGAGGGCGATTCGGATTTACTATTTCAGGTTGGGCGATAGCGTCTGTAAACAGTGCTGCATGGTGCTCTCTAGTGCCCGCATTGTCGCCCCTGATGCGTAGAAGTTTGACGGATTCCAGCCGGTGTAAAACCTCAAAGGATTGTGGGCTGTCCATCGCGATGGTGAGATTCCCGAAGGCAGTAAGACCAGCCAGTTCAGTGCCATGCCCTTCTGAGTCGTCAACGCCCCAGTCAGGGTGGACCGCATAAAGATCTTCAGTCTTCATTAGGGGGCTGAGTAAGGGATGGCCACGGTTAACGCCCGTATCGAGGATGCAGACGCGAGGCACGGAATCAGCGTCTTCGGGGAACGTGAGGCGGGCCTGCAATTCCTGAATCCATTCGTATTGCTCCTGAATGGGCAGAGCATCGAAAAACTCGGCAGTTTCTTTTGCTCGGCGTAGCTCAGCTACGCAATTAAGGGCTGCCACGGAGTGGGAAAGCTGGCGCTGGGAGCCAAACATTAAAATAACAGTACGCTCAGGAAAGTCGACAGTGGTTGTTGATAGTGTCAGCCCCATTCCT
The DNA here is from genome assembly GCA_966210405.1 of uncultured Marinobacter sp. Taxonomy (GTDB): domain Bacteria; phylum Pseudomonadota; class Gammaproteobacteria; order Pseudomonadales; family Oleiphilaceae; genus Marinobacter. The sequence continues at coordinate 37,430 of CBIHLH010000001.1, read as the reverse complement.
CTGGCGAGCGTTCTGAAGTCCTCCACAACCTTTGCCCTTTCGTTGCGCACCGGAAGCCACGCTTCCCACCAAAAGGCCTCGTCCTGATTTGAGGGCAGAAGTTGGTGGTCATCCGTCCATAGAGCTTGAATTTCAGCAGCACGAATGGCCTGTATGGTATTGAGTAGGGCCTTATTGTCCCGGGGACGTCCATTTTTATCTTTTTTGTCGCCCAGGTAATCGGCGATCATATGCTCAAATCGATCAAGCTTCCCATCGGGCACAAATACAGTGGCATAAGTGTGATGATCACCCGCCTTGGTATTGAGAAGCTCAATACCTGACGCTTCCCTCGCTAACTTTTCAAAGGCCAACTCGATATCCGGAAAACTACAAAACTGAACTTGTAACCCCAAGCCGCTTGTCAGAGCTTCCGCTTGTTGAAATCTTTTGGCCTCTTCCGCTAACGGTTTAAGTGATTGAACTTGAGCTAAAAGCGCATTCCCGTGTTGGCCTCGCGGCAAATCCGGAACCTGAGGTTGATTGCCGCCTCCGGCGCTATGGCTTGTGTAAGGTAGGGCTTTTGAGGTTTCCTGAAGAATAAAATGGCGGCGCTTATTGTTGTTCGGACCCGGCATCAGTGTGCTTCTCCCTCGCATCCTCGCCTATGAGTTTATTGTGGATCAGCTTTCGCTCGTTTAGGACATCAATTAAATGATCCTCTGATACGGTTGTCAGATCCTGAATAATGGCATCCTTGATTGCTTCATCGGCTGCCCGAGCAATCTCGGCATAGCTGAGGCCAGCTGCAACTTGGGTCACCTTCTTCCAGCCCATGCGCTTTGGGCGAAAGCCGGTGAGCCGGGCTTTTAGCGTGGCGGCTGCTTGTTCGGCGTTGGGCAGTCCGTATTTGATGACATCATCAAATCGGCGGTAGAGGGCGTAGTCTAGAATTTCCGGATGGTTGGTAGCCGCGACAATGACGCTATTGGAACGGTTTTGCTCAATCATCTGCAGGAAGCTGTTCAGTACCCTACGGATTTCTCCTACATCATTGGCCAGGCCCCGTTGCGAGCCAATGGCATCGAACTCGTCAAAGAAGTAGACACCCCGAGTAGTGTCAGTTGCATTAAAGACTTGCCTTAACTTGACCGCAGTTTCGCCCATATATTTGGTAATGAGCGTATCCAGGCGAACAAGGAAGAGGGGAATTCCTAGCTCTCCGGCAAGAACAGCTGCCGTCATTGTTTTGCCAGTACCGGGTGGACCGACAAGCAACAGTTTGCGTCGGGGGGACAAGCCGTGTTCGCGGAGCTTGTCAAAAAAGAGTTGTTCTTTGATGATCCGCTTGAGCCGTCCTTCCAGCGTATTGTCCAGCACCATGTCGGACAGCCGAGACTTGGGATAGGAGGCATCCAGCAGGTCCGCCAACTCGCCCCTGGGTTTGGCAAGAGGAACAGGACGGTCAGAGGTTATGGAAGACTGAGACTTGGCCGCATTGATCAGTTCGCGCAACTCAATGGCCACTTTACCATGACCAAGTTTTGCTTCATGCGCAGCCAACTGCATGGCAACCGAATAAAAATGGCTGTCGTCGCCGTTCATATGAGACTTGAGCAAGGCTTTGATCTGTTCTGCGCTGGCCATACGACCACATCCTATGAGAAATCACTCGCGAATAGTATAGAGTTTAGCCCTTTTTTGCAGTAGCCAACATTCGGGCAAAGTTTTCATGCCCTTGAGGGATCCACTGGACAGGCAGTGAGCCGTTGCCACACCGGGACCACCTATGATGCCGCAAGCCGCGTCACTAGTGAGACCGACGCCCTCGATGGGGTAACCACCTACACCTACGACGCTGCGGGTAACCGCCTGACCGCCACCAACCCGGAGGGCACCACGCGTTACCGCTACGACGCCCAGAACCGGTTGATCGAGGAGATCCAGCCCAACGGCTCGGTGCTCTCCTATGGCTATGACGCCGCCGGCAACCGGACCCAACTGGACGTTTCCGCTGGTGGCAGCACGACCACCACCAGCTACAGCTTCGATGCCCTGAACCGGCTGGAAGTGGTGGAAGACAACCAGGGCCAGACCATCTACACCTACGATGCGGTAGGCAACCGCACGAGTGTCAGCTACCCCAGTGGCAACGTCACCCTGTACGACTACGACGCCCTGAACCGGCTGACCCGCCTCACCACCACGGACGCGGCGGACCAGATCGTGGCGGATTACGCCTACACCCTGGACGCCACCGGCCGCCGTACCCAGGTGCAGGAGACCCACAGCGGCCGAACCACCGCGTACACGTATGACGAGCTGTACCGTCTAACCACGGAAACCATCACCGACCCGGTCAACGGCGACTACACCGCCGAGTACCAATTCGATAAGGTGGGCAACCGCACTTACAGCATCATCAACGGGGTACACACCGCTTACAGTGTCGACAACAACGACCGCCTCACCCAACAGGGCGGCGTCAGCTACAGCTACGACGCCAACGGCAACACCCTGACCGAGACGGAAGATGGCCAGGAGACCCGCTACCACTACGATGCCCGCAACAAGCTCATCGAGGTGGCAAAACCGGGCCTGACCGCGAGCTACGGCTACAATGCAGACGGCATCCGCACCCGCAAGACGGAGAACGGCCAAACCACGAACTACGTGGTGGACAGCAACCGGGACTACGCCCAGGTGCTGGCGGAGGTAACCAACGGCATCACCGAGATGAGCTACACTTACGGCGATGACTTGGTCTCGCAGACCCGTGCAGGCAATCCTTCCTATTACCTGTACGACGGCCATGGCTCCACCCGAGCCCTGGCTGATGCGGGCGGCTCTTTAACAGACAGCTATGACTACGATGCGTTTGGGGTGTTGCTGGCCAGTTCCGGCGATACCGAGAACGATTACCTGTATGCCGGGGAGCAGCTGGACCAGAACCTGGACCAATACTATCTGCGGGCGCGATACTACAATCAGCAAGTAGGGCGGTTTACACAGCAAGATACTTGGATGGGTTTTAACCATGACCCGATGACACTGCATAAGTATCTGTATGCCAATGCCGACCCGATTACCTACACAGACCCAACAGGCATGTTTTCGATGGCCAGTTTGGGGGCATCGTTCAGAGTCCATAGTGCGACTGCTGGTCAGGCAGTCGCGAATTACTCCCGAATATACTCGAGAATGCTCTGGGGAGAAGTAAAAGAATTCGTTAAGGACGAGCTTACAGAGCAGGCATTTGGCTTGTTGGGAGACCAAATCGTTGGGAAAATGGTACAAGCTGTTCAAAACGCGCCAATCTTGGATAGGGACGGCCCTCAGGCGGCAGGATCAAAAGCCCACAGGGCCCTAAAGGATTTGATCAGAAAGCATGCTGATGAAATCTCAGAAATGCTTAGTCGCCATGGCGCAGATGTTTCTATCGAGGCGGAGCTGTACTTTGGTAAGCATAGAGAGCCTACAAGAGAGCGAGCGAAAGGATCGATGGGATTGGATGTGACCGTAACTAATAACAATACTGGTAAAGTGCTGTTGGGTTTCAATTTAAAAACGGGTAAGACGGGAACATCTCGGGCCAAAGGTCGGGAATACGTCCGAAGGAATCGCGGAGCTCCTTTTATTGATGTGTTTGTGAAAAGGACGAAGTGATAATGTCAAAAAAGTCAATTAAGAAGCGTATTAAAAGCTCAGGCCTTATCTCGGAAATGGGGCAGCTTGGTTTTACTTTAGGACCCAGTGGGATGTGGTTTTATAGGCTGCGCGGTGAATTTATTGATGCTGTCTTTCTACAATCTCTTGCAGGTGGAAAGGGGTTGAGAATTCATGTTTTTAGCGTCATTCCGGATATCATCTCATATCCAATGAGAGATTTTCCGCATGAATTCGACTCCAAAGTGGGTAATGTTAGTAGAAAATACCTCACTCGAAGAGGAATAGCATACGGAGGACATGCTTGGCCCACAGATACGGAATTAGAGCTAGAAGACTCTGTATCTGGTATTACTCGGCTCGCTAAATCTGACTTATTGCCTTGGTTCAACAAGATCGATACTAGACGCGCTCTTTACGAGTCTATTCATGAAGATGTGAAGGAAGATAACGGTGAGTATTCAGATCGACTACGAGAAATGCTACTGCGTTAAAGGCCTATTCAGCACATCAAACGGAAAAATGGGGGTAGATCTATTTTTGACGCCCTTAGATCGAGCAGGCCCTGGCCAACGCTATTGATTTGCACGTGAACCAGATAAACGGTACGAGGCAGGGACAGCCCAGCCTACCCTGGAGACGCTGGCCAAGGAACTGCACACCACCCTGGATGACCTGGTCTTCGGCGAGGATCAATGCGGCCCCGGCGACGACCTGCGCTTACCATAAAATCATCGTCATAGACTGGACCGAAAAAGTCATAATCACTACGGTTATAGTCATTATCTGACCGAACATCATCGTCTTCGCCGCACATTGCAGGGCCATTTCCATTTCCGTCACCTGCAAAAAAACAACATTTTCATTTGGCTTATCATCAAACCAGAGTTGCTTGTGTGCTCGGTGATGATTACTGCTTCCATCAGGGATGCTATGGCTATTGTAATGAGTCGACCCTGAAAAAGTAAAAACCTGAACAAAGGCAATGAGTTGGCCTGTTTTCGGGGTATAATATCCATCATAAATCTCCCCGTTTCGCCCAAAAACCGGAAGAAAACCCATGATCCCACGGGATAAGCGCCAGGCACCACAGCGAGATCTGCTGGAAACCTACCTCGAAGACATCCTCAACCCCCGGCACGAACTGGTGCCGATGGGCAAGCGGATCGACTGGACCGCCTGCAAACAACATTTTGGCCAGTTGTACGCAGTGGAAGCCGGGCGTCCGGGATTACCCATCCGGTTACACGTGGGCTTGCAGTTGCTCAAGCACATGTACGAAACCACCATGATGCGGTTCCGGCATCGCATCGGCGAAGACGGCGCCTGTGAGCTTCTGAAAATGAGTATCGCCCTGGGCCAGGATACCGGCGTCATCGCCCCGGAAAGCCTGAAAGTCGCGGTGATCGACACCACGGTGATGCCCAAGGCCGTTGCTTACCCAAGCGACGCCCGCCTGGCCGGCCGTTGCCACCGGCAACTGGTGGAACCGGCCAAGGATGAAGGCATCAAGTTCCGCCAGACCTTCTGCAAGGGATTAACAGGGCTGGTCTGGCAGGTGGGCCGCTACGCCCATGCCCGGCAGTTCAAGCGGATGCACAAAGTGTTGCGCCGGATGCACCGGAACCTGGCCAGGATCTGCGAGGCCATTGTTGACCAGCGCTCCGAGCGCCTGAACCACAAGTTCCACCAGGCACTCCGGTTACTGAACCAGTACGGTGACCGAACCGTCAAACCCCGGTTGTACAGCCTGCACGAACCGGACGTGGTGTGTCTCGCCAAGGGCAAGGCCCGTACCCGGTATGAGTTCGGCGCCAAGATCAGCGTGGTGACCACCGCCAAAGAGGGCTTTGTGCTGGATTGCCAGGCCCTGGCCGGTAATCCCTACGATGGCCACACCGTCGACACGGCGCTGAAACGGGTCCTTCTGCACACCAGCAAGATGCCGGAGCATCTGCTGGCCGGCCGGGGCTACCGTGGCAGTGAGAGCACGTTCCTCGCGAAAATTCATATCACCGGCAAGCGGCAAGGCCCATCCCGATCAGCAACACCGGCGAAACAGTATCGAGCCGATCATCGGTCACCTGAAAAGCGACGGCCTGATGTATCGGAACTTCCTCAGAGGGTTTGCCGGCGACACGATACACGCGGTTCTGTGCGGCGTTGGTCTGAACCTGAGGAAGGTTCTGAGGAAGCTCGCCGAGCTTCTTTGGCCCTATGAAAATCGGCAGTATTCACGCCTGATATTGGCTATTTTACGGTCAATTCCGGCGTTGCCGGATGAAGCAACGGAGACCGGTGAATTGCTGGTGATCTGAAAACGGCGTTTTTGCAGGGTCGACTCAGTCCCCCCCCCATATGAGCGGGCTCACAGCATTGGTCACATGTTTTAATAAACACCGGATAATGTCGAACTCAGAGGACAGCCCATGAAAATCGCAGTCTATTGCGGCTCCAGACCAGGAAACGAGCCGGTATACGCGGCGAAGGCCCGGGATCTGGGTGAGTATTTTGGCCGTGCTGGCATTGGTGTGGTCTTCGGCGGTGGCCACGTCGGGCTCATGGGGGTGGTGGCGGACGCCACGCTGGCAGCCGGCGGTAAAGTGTATGGCGTGATTCCGGAACATCTCCGGGACCGGGAGTTGGCCCACGGCGGTTTGACGGAATTGCACGTGGTCAAGGACATGCATGAGCGCAAGGCGCGGATGGCCGAACTGGCCGATGGCTTCCTGGCCCTGCCGGGCGGCATTGGTACCCTGGAAGAACTGTTTGAAGCCTGGACCTGGGCCCAGCTGGGCCTGCACCGGAAACCCTGTGCCATCTACAACATCGGGGGGTTTTACGATCCCCTGCTGGCCATGGCGGCAACCATGGAGCGAGCCGGCTTCCTGAGCCGGGAATACATCGATATGCTCATCCGGGCCGACCAGCCCGATGTGCTTGTCGATGCCCTTCGTCGCTATCAGCCACCGGGCGAGAAATGGCGTTAGTACCGCGTCGGCCCGGCCCGCTCACAGGCGGCTGACCCTGGCCATCAGCTGGCGCCAGCCAATCGGCAGCCGCCGCTCGAGATCCGCAAGCGCCGGATCTCCGGAATGCAACGATTCGAAGTGCTGTTTGCTGGCGTAGATCACGGTGTTGTTGCTCTTGCTCCGGAACATCAGCACCACGGCAAAGTGCTGCTTCATCTGGCGAAAATAGGGCCCTTCCGGATCCGGCGTGCGGTGGTAGTTCAGCACCAGCCAGCCGGAATCACTGAGCACCCGGGCGCAATGGGTCACGAACAGCCGCTGGGCCTGGGCCGGGCTCATCCGGTCGGCGTTGTAAAGGTCGGCCATAATGAGGTCGGTACTGGCGTCGGGGAGTGCCTCAAGTGCCGGGCGTGCATCGGCGATGGTGACGCTCAGGCGATCGCTGTCCGGCAGGCTGAAAAATTCCCGGGCGATGCCCAGTACCGATGGCCGAAGTTCCACGGCGTGAATCCGGCACCCCGGGAGCAGGTGGTGCAACGCGCTGGCCGTAACACCTCCGCCCAGCCCCAGGATGGTCGCATGGGCCGGTTCGGAGAGGGCGACCGGCAACAACATGGCGCGACTGTACTCGTGCACCGGCAAGTGCGGGCGCTGCCGGTCGATTTTGCTTTGCTCGAACACCGAGTTGAAAGTCAGTACCCGGTGCTTCCGGTAGTCAACCACCAGGATGCTGCCGAGGGCATCCCGGGTGTGATGGATTATCTCGCCGCGATTGAACATGGAGGTCAGGGGGCGTTCCTTTTCTTCGCGAGTCTGGACAGACACAGCATACCGTTGTTACAACCCTTGTATACAGAGCCGGCCCGTACCGGGCAACGACACCATAGTAAGAGCTGACAGGAGGCACTACCGTGAAACTGACTGTGAATGGCGTAGACGAAGGCAAGCCGATCCCCGAGAAGTTTGCCTTTGGTGTGTACAGCGAAGAAGACCACATGAGTTTCGGGCCGAACCGTAACCCGGATATGCGTTGGGACGAGGCGCCTGCGGGCACGAAGAGCTTTGTGGTGATGATGTTTGACCCCGACGTGCCCAGTGTTGCGGATGACGTCAACCAGGAAGGAAAGACTGTCTCGAAGGACATTCCCCGGGTGGACTTCTTCCACTGGCTGCTGGTGGACGTGCCCGCCGGTATCTCCCGGATTCCCGAGGGCGAGGACAGTGATGGCGTGATCCCCAAGGGCAAGGACTATGGCCCGGGGCCGGTGGGTATCCGGGGCGTGAATAACTACACCCAGTTTCTGGTGGGGAACCCGGATATGGCGGGCACCTACGCCGGCTACGATGGTCCCTGCCCACCCTGGAATGACGAGATCATTCATCATTACCACTACGAAGTGCATGCCCTGGATGTGGACAGTCTGGGGCTCGAGGGCGAGTTTGATGGCAATGATGTACGCGAGGCGATGGCTGGGCATGTGCTGGCCAGCGCCCGGGTGACCGGCACCTACACGCTGCATCCGGATTTACGTCAGGATTAAGCCTGCCATAGGCGCAGCCCATCCACGTTATTGCCGGAATACCGGGCAACCGGATTCCGGCATTCAACGGTGTGTCCAACGCCGTGATGATGGCCTCGCCCTGTGATTTGCAGGACTTTGCTCTGGACTTCAACCTGATCGAGGGTATTCTGACGCGGCCGGGTCACGAAATCGTCGTGAACCTGTCACCCGGCTGTCACCCACCTTTGCGACTGTTCTGGTATCCGGAATGGTGAAAAGGCGGGAGGCGCAATGCAGAACTACCGGAGTGTGTTCATATCGGATGTGCACCTGGGCACGGCGGACTGTCAGGCAGAGTACCTGCTGGACTTCCTCAACCAGGTTCGCTGCGAAACGCTCTATCTGGTCGGCGACATTGTTGACCTGATCGCCATGCAACGACGGGTCCATTTCCCGGAGGCCCACCAGGCTGTCGTTCACAAACTCATGGAATTGGCCGCCACTGGCACCCGGGTGGTGTACGTGCCGGGCAATCACGATGACTTCCTGCGCCGGTTCTGCGGCCAGACCCTGGCCGGTATCGAGCTCCGCGACAAGGCCGTGCACACCACCGCCGATGGCCGCCGGTTCATGGTCTGCCACGGCGATCAGTTTGATCAGGTGGTGCGCTGCAGCCCGCTGATGCTGGTGGTCGGCGACCGTGCCCACGGCTTTCTCCTGCGCCTGAACCGCTGGTTCAATGCCTGGCGCCGCCTCAACGGCAAGCCCTACTGGTCCCTGGCTGCCTGGGTAAAAAGTCGCATCGGCAAAGCCCGTACCTTCATTCGCCGGTTCGAGCTGGCGGCTCTTACCGTCGCCGAGCGCGGGCACTACGATGGGTTTATCTGCGGCCACATACACTCCGCAGGCTTCCTGCGCAGCGAGGACGGCCTGTACTGCAACGACGGCGACTGGGTAGAGCACTGCACCGCACTGGTGGAAAACGCCGAAGGGCAGTTACAGTTGCTGCACTGGTCGGAATCACCATCGATTCTGGCCCGTGAACCCGAGGCACCCCACCCCGACATGCGCGACGATGTGCGGCCGATAATCGACGCCTTACCAGCCCAGTTCATTGAGCAGATCAACCGGCTCGCCAATTGAGCGGGTGCGCGTCTTAACTCCGAGTTCTGTAGGCGTCGAGAATCGAGGCCATGTCGTCGCCCAGTTCGGTCAATGCCTGGGGCGGAAGATTTCGCTCCGCGATGGAGCGCAGCCCCATGATCTGCCCCTGAATCAGCCGCGCCAGACGCCCACAATCTGTTGACGCCTGCAACTCTCCCCGCTGCCTGGCGTCCTCCAGTAGCGTCCGGAGCGCGTGTTCAATCTGTTCCAGAATGGCCTGGGCCTGTTCCGACAGACCCGCGTGTGTGTGGCTTGCTTCCAGCAGGGTTTTGACAATCAGACAGGCCCGGGACGGAGTGGCATCCCGGTCGGCATACCCCCTGGCAATGGCGCGCAGATAGTCTTTCAGGCCGTCAACGATGGTTGCGTGACCGGCCATGTGCCTGGCCAGTTCGTGGCCGCCAGCTTCCGCATAGCGTGCCAATGCCTCGGAATAGAGCCCATCCTTGCTGCCGAACGCCGCGTAAATACTGCCGGGGCGCATGTCCAGCGTTTCCTCAATCTGTTTCATGGAACTGCCATGGTAGCCCTTTGCCCAGAACAGGCTGACGGCATTCGCCAAGGCCATGTCGCGGTCAAAGCTGGGAGGTCTGGCCATGTATTTCACCCTGGTTCGGTTGTTGAATCTACGCTCAATTATAACTTGAGTGATCGATCAAAAACAGGTACCGTCGGGCTGTAGTTGAACGATTGCTCATAAATAAGGAGGTGAACATGACACGGTTCACGTTACACGACGCGCAGTCTGCGCCAGAAGGTTCCAAGCCCTTGCTGGAGAAATCCCAGAAGGGCTTCGGCATGATTCCCGGCCTGCACGCTGTCATGGCAGAGTCCCCGCAGGTGCTGGAAGGCTATCAGAGGTTGCATCAACTGGTGCTGGACAGTAGCTTCAACAACGACGAAAAAACCGTGGTCTGGCAGACCATCAATGTCGAGAACGCATGCCATTACTGCGTTCCCGCGCACACCGGCATCGCCAAGATGATGGAAGTCTCCGATGACATCATCAATGCGCTGCGGGATGAGACACCCCTGCCCAGTGACAAGCTTGAGGCGTTGCGTACATTCACCCTGGCGGTCATGAAAAAGCAGGGTAACGTCGGCCAGGAAGATCTGGATGCGTTCCTTGGCGCCGGTTATGACAATCGTCAGGTACTCGAGGTTATTCTGGTGCTGTCACAGAAGGTGATGAGTAACTACATCAACCACATCGCCGAAACACCGGTTGATGAGCCGTTCAAGAAGTTTGCCTGGCGCAACAGCCGGTAAATGCGTGTCGGGCCGTGCGGGGTTGCGCGTTAACCCCGCTTTCGGACGTCGACGTTAAAAGGCCGCTACTCGCGAGAGTAGCGGCCTTTTCTATCCCTGCCCATTCATAGCCAGAGTGGTGATCGCATATAAAAAAATTCCATAAAGCCGGGCTATGCACTGCGCAGTGCAGGATTCATAATGATCGCTCAAGAATTTTTTGCGAAGGAGGCATACCATGAGCCGTTTACTGGCTATTGTTCTGCTGGTTACCAGCTCACTGGCCTGGGCGGATGGCGACAGAACGCCGCCTCTGGTGGACGCCAGCTGGCTTGAGGGGAATCTTCAACGAGACAACCTGGTGGTACTGGACGTCCGTTCCGGCATCGATAACGGCGGTGACCGGAGCAGCTTCCAGCAAGCTCATATCCCGGGCTCGATTTACAGCAACTACACGGGCGACGGCTGGCGCGAGACCCGCGATGGCGTTGCCGGGCTCCTGCCTCCGGTGGCCAGCCTGGAGCGGCTGATCGGTGGGCTCGGCATCGGCAATGACGACACCGTGGTGATCGTCCCGGCGGGCACCGGGCCGACGGACTTCGGCAGTGCCGCCCGGGTTTACTGGACCTTCCGGGTGCTTGGCCATGATGCGGTTACCGTGTTGAACGGCGGCTTTGCCGGCTGGCAGACGGCAGGTTTCGAAGTTGCCAGCGGTGGCTCAGAGGCCCGGCCCGTTGCACAGTTTGAGGGCACCCTGCAGCCTGAGCTGATTGCCTCGCTGGAGGAAGTGCAGGCGGCCCGCGACAGCCAGGCGCAACTGGTGGATGCCCGGCCGTCAGACTACTTCCGTGGTGAAACCAAGTCTCCCGCGGCCAAAGCAGCCGGGACCATTCCGGGCGCCAGAAGCCTGCCTCATACCAGCTTTCTTGGCCAGCAGAGTCGCGTTTGGTATCTCAATGCCGACCAGATAACCGCGAAGGTGAATCAGGCTGAGCTGGATCCGTCGCAGCGCACTATTTCTTTCTGCAACACCGGACACTGGGCCGCCACCGACTGGTTTGTGTTGAGCGAGCTGGCGGGTTTTGAGGAAGTCGCGCTTTACGATGGTTCCATGGCTGAGTGGTCCCAGGACAGCAGCCGCCCGATGCAGGTCGCAAAGCAGGGCCTGGGCAAGCTTCTGGACCTGTTTAACTGAACTGTTTAACCAAGTGGAAACCTGATGGCTGATTCCGCAGTTCTCCAGCCGGGGCTCCAACAGCCCGGCTGGCAAGTGGATCGATTTATCGTATCGACCGCATTGACTGGCGTTGCCCTCCTTGGCGGACTGATCTGGCTGGAAACAGCCCCGTTCATGGTGGCGCTATTTGTGATTGGCGCAGTGCTCGGCATGGCGCTTTATCATGGTGCTTTCGGCTTTACCGCCGGCTGGCGCAATCTGGTGGTTAAAAAGCGCGGCTCCGGCATGCGGGCCCAGTTGCTGCTGTTTGGTGTCACCTCGTTGATCATGGTGCCGATGCTGCATAGTGGTCAGGAAGGTCTGGTGGGTGCGGTTGCCCCTGTGGGCACCTCCCTTGTCGTGGGCTCTTTCCTGTTCGGCCTGGGCATGCAGCTGGGCGGCGGCTGCGGCTCCGGCACGCTGTTCACGGTCGGCGCCGGCAATATCCGTATGGTGGTGACACTGGTATTTTTCATTGTCGGCACGGTGCTGGGCTCCATCCACCTGCCCTGGTGGCTGGATCAGCCCGGATTTGATCCGGTGCCGTTGGTCAATACCTTTGGTGTCAGTGGTGCCATCCTCGTCCAGTTCGTCGGGCTCGGGCTGATTGCCTGGTGGGTGAACCGTATCGAGCGCAAGGCCCATGGCAATGTTGAACGGGGCGAACTGCTCTGGAAAGGCCAGAGTCATGGTGTGCTGAGAACCCTTCTGAGTGGCCGCTGGCCGTTCACCTGGGCGATCCTGATTCTGGCCGCTGGTAACGCGCTGACCCTGGCGATCGGCGGCGCGCCCTGGAGCATCACCTTTGCGTTCAACGTCTGGGGGGCCAAGGCCCTGGAAGTGGTGGGCGTAAACATGGCCCAGTTCGAGTTCTGGACCTGGGATTATCCCGCCATGGCCCTGAAGGACTCGGTACTCACCAATATCCCGTCTGTCATGAACTTCGGCTTGTTGCTTGGCGCCATGCTCGCGGCGGGCTTGGCCAATCGCTTCAATGAAGCCAGTCGTAACCGGCCGGAGGGCCGTCAGTTCCTGGCCGCCGTGGTGGGGGGCTTGCTGCTGGGTTATGGTGCCCGTCTGGGATTTGGCTGCAACATCGGGGCGCTGTTTTCCGGCATTGCCTCGGCCAGCCTGCACGCCTGGGTCTGGTTTGCCAGTGCTTTCGTGGGCTCGCTCATCGGCATCCGCCTGCGGCCCTGGTTCCGGCTGCCAAACTGATGGGAGGAAGTAACAGCATGGAGCGAGCCTACAGCCGAGCCCGTATTCTCGTGGTACTGGGCATTATCCTGGTGCTGATTCTGGTGGACCACCTGAACAGCCCCACCTTTGCGTTCAATTCCGGCCAGGGCAATGTGGAAACGGCATTGATGCAGCGGGATGAAACCGCGTGTGCGCCCTGCGGGGCGCCTTGTCCGTCAACACGGAACTGAAACCAGCGGGAGAGAGCAGATGAACAAGGTATGTGTCGTGATGGGTGTTGGCCCGGGCAATGGTGAAGCCTTTGGGCGGCGGTTCAGCGATGAGGGCTTTCAGGTTGCGATGCTGTCTCGCAGTGAAGACTACCTGACGCAGCTAGCGCAATCGGTTACCGGAACCCATGCCTTTCCCTGTGACCTGATGGAGCCGGAACAGATTACCGCGGTGCTGGCCGCCAAAGCAGCCTGACGCCGTCTGGAATCTCTGCCATCAGGACTCGTCCGCGTGGACTTTTGAACTGGATATCCGACCTTTCGGGGAAGCCTGGTAGTCATCTCCGGTGAGTCGAGCTGTCCGTCACACCGGATTGGTGGCCAGGATTTTCTTCAGAAAATCCTGCGTCCGGGGATCCTTCGGGTTGTAGAAGATTTCGCTCGGTGGTCCCTGTTCCACAATCCGGCCGCCGTCGATAAAGATCACCCGGTCGGCCACGTCCCGGGCGAAGGACATTTCATGGGTGACCACCATCATGGTCTGGCGTTCTGACGCCAACTGTTTCATCAGCCCGAGCACTTCTTCCACCCACTCGGGGTCGAGCGAGGACGTGGGCTCGTCAAACAGAATGACCTCGGCACCGGTGGCCATGGCCCGGCCAATCCCGACACGTTGCTGTTGGCCTCCGGACATGGCCGCCGGGTAGGCGTCTGCCTTATCGGCCAGACCGATTTGATGAAGAATCTCTCGAGCTCGTTTATACGCTTTTTCTTTGGGCCACTTGTCCACCACCAGCAGACGCTCTGCGATGTTTTGCAGTGCGGTCTTGTTGGCAAACAGGGCGTAATTCTGGAATACAAAGGCCGTTCGTCGGCGCATGGAGAGGATATCGGCGCGGCTGGCCCGGTTTACATCCACCGTCAGGTCGCCCACGGTCAGGGTGCCGGCGGTGGGCTGTTCCAGAAAGTTGATACAACGCAGCAGGGTGGATTTCCCGGTGCCTGAGGGGCCAATGATGACCACGATTTCGCCCTTCTCAATGGCTAGATCGATTCCGTCGAGCACCACGGTCTTGCCAAAATGCTTGCTCAGTGATTCCAGCTTGATCATCGGCTGTAGGCCTTGTTCAGACGGACTTCCAGATAGTGCTGAAGTTTGGACAGCAATTCGACCACGATCCAGTACATAACGGCCGCGACAATAATGGCTTCAATATAGAGGAAGCTGCCGGCGGCCTCTTTCTGGGTCGCGCCCATCAGTTCGGTGACCCCCAGGGTAAAGGCCAGGGAGGTGGCCTTGATCATGTCAATGAAGTAGTTCATCAGTGTGGGCAGCGCCACCCGGGTGGCCTGGGGCAAAACAATCCGGCGCATGAGCTGGCCGTTGGTCATGCCAATAGACAGCGCTGCCTCGGTCTGGCTGCGATCAACCCCGATGATGGCGGCGCGGATGGATTCGGCCATATAGGCTGAAAAATGCAGAGTCAGGCCCATGATGGTTGCGGTGATGCCGTCAATGACGGTCAGTAAACTGAATAGCTGGGGCAGGCCATAATAGAAAAGAAACAGCTGAACCAGCAGCGGCGTGCCCCTGAAGAAGGAGATGAAAACAATGGTCAGCTGGTTGACGACCGGAATGGACAGAACCCGGACCACCGCCAGCAGGCAGGCCAGGATGAGCGCAAGCACCATGCCGGTACCCGCCAGCTGTAGGGTAAGGGGCAGGTACCCGAGCAGGACGGGCACCAGTCCAAGCATGTAATCGACGTTAAGTACCGACATGGGAAGTCCCGCCTTAAGGGCGGGTAATGTCGGTGCCGAACCACTTCTCGGAAATGGCTTTCAGGGTACCTTTCTCACGCAGGGCGGCCAGGGCCTTATTTACCTCATCTCTCAGCGCACGACCTTTCTCGGTATCCCGGAACGGATACGCGTTGGTGATGCTGGAGAAGGTCGGGCCGGCCAATGCCAGCGGTAATGGCTTTTCCTTGATGATCTGGCTGGCGCTGACACGATCCATGACAAACGCATCCACCCGGCCAAGGGCGGTATCCCGCTCAAGGTTGCTTTCGTAGGTTTTGATGTTGATCTGGTCCGCGTAGGGCAGCTCGCGCAGCAGGGACTCAAAATTGGAGCCCAGGTTGACCGCCACCGTTTTGCCTTTGAGATCCTCAACGCCCTGGATTTCGTCGTTGCCCTTTTTGACTACGACCTGAGCGCCGTCATAAACATACGGTTCGCTGAACAGGTAAGCTTTCTTGCGTTCGTCGGTGATGGTGATCTGGTTGGCCACCGTATCAATCCGGCCCGCCCCGAGCATGCCGAACAGGCCGGAGAAATTGGCGGTCTGGAACTGGATCTCTCGGCCCATTTCCTTGCCGATGGCCTTCATGACATCCACATCAAAGCCTTTGAGGACATCCTGCTCAACAAAGGTAAACGGGAAATACTGGCCGGACATGCCGACTCGCAGGGGGTCCTCCTGCGCCTGCAAAGCGCTGCTTGTCAGTAAGGAAACGATCATAAACGCCGTGGCTAAAATCGTCTTCATAAAGCCTCCTTCTCATCACGTGTAGAACATTCAGCATAAACCGGGTCGGCCATCGGGGGAAATGAGTAACTGCCTTGTACTATTTAATCAAATGATATTATTAATATTCTATGAGCCACCAAAAACGGCAGCGCCAAACCAATGGTCCGCACCCGCCGCGCAGCCCTGGCCGGCCCAGCGACGACCCCGCCATTCGCGAGCGAATGATTGAAGTCGCCCTGCGCGAGTTCTCCGCGCACGGTTTTCGCGGTGTGTCGGTGACCGCCATTGCGAAGGAGGCCGGGGCCACACCGGCGATGATTCACTACTACTTCGGCAACAAGCAGGGGTTGTATGAAGCCGTGCTGCAGCGTGCGTTGGGGCCGAGTATGAAGACCTCACCGTGGAGGAGAATCTGCGCTTTCTGGCCGCGGTTTACGATTTGCCCAGGCGCTATCTGAAACAACGCATTGATCGGGCGCTGTCACAACTTGGCCATCCTGGACCGCGGTCAACTGCTGATCAACGGCTCGGACCCGACCGTGGAAAGTATCGCCCGGCGACTCACGCAGATGCCCCTGCCCTGATCGGCGTCATCCTGCACCTGACCATGGTGCTGTTCACGCCCATCGCCATCGTGCGTGAGCGGGAACGCGGCAATCTGGAGCTGCTGATCACCACGCCGGTAAAGTCGTGGGAGCTCTGGGTCAGTCAGTGGCTGTTCGACGTGCCGGTGCGGGGTCAGGTGCTTGATCTCTATCTGGCCTCGGTCTTCTTCATCCTGGCCGCGCTGGCGCTGGGCCTGACGGTGTCGACGCTGGCGAAGACACAATTCCAGGCCATCCAGCTCACGGTGTTCACCTTCCTGCCGTCGATCCTGCTGCCCGGCTTCATGTTTCCGTTCGAGGGGATGCCGCTCGCGGCGCAGTGGATCGGGGAAGTGATTCCGCTGACCCATTTTGTACGGCTGTCGCGGGGCATACTGGTACGGGGTGCCGAGCTCAGCGAGCTGCACGCGGAAATCTGGCCGCTGTTGGCGTTCTTTGTCGTCTTCATGGTGATCGCGACGCTACGGTTCAGCAAGCGGCTGGATTGACAGGTCTGCCGTTGCCCTTTCCCTTGCCTGGCACGCCAGGATCACCTCGCAGGGAATGAATCATTGGGCACCGCTGCGGATCGTCACTGCACCGACATCGGTCCACCAGATCGCTCAGAGTCGCCTGCATTTGCTGCAGGCCGGCGATCCTGCCCTGCACATCAGCCAGCTTGTGTTCGGCCAGGACTCTGGCCTCGTCGCAGTGGGTACCGTCTTCCAGTTTCAGCAGTTCGCCAACCTCTTCCAGACTGAAACCCAGCCACTGGGCCGAGCGGATAAAGTGCAGCCGGGCCACGGCATCGTCATCATAACGTCGGATACCGCCCAGGGGTTTTTGCGGCACCGGTAATAGCCCCCGCCGCTGGTAATAACGGATGGTTTCTACATGGATACCGGTGGTTCGGGCCAGGGACCCAATGGTCATGGTTGTCGTCGTCATTGCTGTTGACTCCGTAGTCAGGTACGGAAGTAAGGTTAACCCACAGACCTGAGCAATAACATGGAGTGATCCCATGAAAAACCCCAAAACCCTGCTGCAGGTGAGCGTCATCGGCACCATTCTGGTGGCGCTGTGCTGCTTTACGCCGATGCTGGTGATTCTGCTTGGCACCGTTGGCCTGGCAGCGCTGACCGGCTACCTGGACTATGTGCTGTTGCCTGCCCTGATCTTCTTCGTCGGCCTGACTGTTTATGCCATGTGGCGTAAAAAACAGTATGACGCCCACTGTAAAACCAGCACTGACCCTTCAGGGAGTTTCCGACATGAGTGATGACCAGAACCCGCACATTGCCGTCATCGGTAGCGGTGGCGCGGCCATGGCGGCGGCTCTGAAAGCGGCCGAACGTGGTGCCCGGATCACCCTGATCGAACGCGGCACCATTGGTGGCACCTGTGTGAATATCGGATGCGTCCCGTCGAAAATCCTGATTCGCGCGGCTCATATCGTGCACCTGCGTTCTGAAAGCCCCTTCGACGCCGGCCTGAGTGCGCGGGCGCCGGTGGTGAATCGTCCGGCGCTACTGGCTCAGCAGCAGGCACGGGTGGACGAGCTGCGCGAGTCCAAGTACCTGAGTATTCTTAGCGACAATCCCGCGATTACCGTCCTCAAGGGCGAGGCGTGGTTCGTGGACGAACGCACGCTCACGGTTGCGCTCAACGACGGCGGCGAGCAGACGGTGCACTTTGACCGGGCCTTTATCGGCACCGGCGCCCGGCCCGCCGAACCACCCATCCCGGGGCTGGCCAAGACGCCCTATCTTACGTCTACCAGTGCGCTGGAACTGGATCGCATTCCCAAGCGCCTGATCGTGATCGGCGCCTCGGTGGTGGCCATCGAACTGGCGCAGGCTTTCGCCCGCCTCGGCAGCCAGGTGTCACTTCTGGCCCGCAGCCGGGTTCTGTCACAGGAGGACCCAGCGGTGGGTGAGGCCGTGGAATCGGCCTTCCGTCGCGAAGGCATCAAGGTACTCCGGCAGACCCAGGCTCGCGAGATTACATACGACGGTCACCGGTTCACTCTGCAGACCAATGCCGGCACGTTGCAGGCAGAACAACTGTTGGTGGCCACTGGCCGCACGCCCAATACCGAAAACCTGAACCTCGACGCCCTTGGCGTTATTATGGAGCGTGGTGCCATCCAAATCGACAAACGCCTGCAAACCAACGTGCCCGGTATTTATGCCGCCGGCGACTGCACTGATCAACCGCAGTTTGTCTACGTGGCCGCCGCCGGTGGCAGCCGGGCTGGCATCAACATGACCGGCGGTAACGCTACCCTCGACCTCAGTGCCATGCCAGCGGTGATTTTTATCGAGCCTCAGGTGGCTACGGTGGGGTTGAGCGAGGCCCTGGCGCAGCAACAGGGTTACGAGGTCGATACCCGGGTGCTATCGCTGGACAATGTCCCGCGCGCGCTGGTGAACTTCGATACCGGCGGGTTCATCAAAATGGTGGCTGAGCGGAATTCCGGCCGTCTTCTTGGCGTACAGGCGGTCGCCGGTGAGGCCGGTGAGCTGATCCAGACGGCGGTGATGGCGATCAGGGCCAGAATGACCGTGCAGGAAATCGGCGATGAGTTGTTCCCTTATCTGACCATGGTGGAGGGGCTGAAGCTCTGTGCCCAGACCTTCACCAAGGATGTGAAGCAGCTGTCGTGTTGTGCGGCGTAAAGGATCGTAAAGGGTCGTAAAGTACAGTGATAACTAACGGTCGCTGTCTATTCACACAGAAAGCACGAGGTGAAACATGAGCCATACACTCGAAATTCAGAACATCCACAATCTCACCCACGACGTCAGGCAGATCCGGCTTGCCAAGCCCGAGGGATACACGTTCACGCCCGGGCAGGCCACCGAGGTGGCCGTTGATCGCGAGGGCTGGGCGAACGAGAAACGGCCGTTCACCTTTACTTCGCTCGACACGGATCCCTACCTGGAGTTCGTCATCAAAATCTACCCGGATCACGAGGGCGTGACCGATCAGATCGGACAGCTCAGCGTGGGCGACTCGCTGATCATCGGCGACCCTTGGGGCACCATCGAATACAAGGGCGAGGGCGTGTTCCTGGCCGGCGGGGCGGGTGTGACACCCTTTATAGCCATTCTGCGGGATTTGCATCGCAAGGGCGAGACCGGAAACAACCGGCTGATTTTCTCCAACAAGACCGAGCGGGACATTATTCTGAAAGAGGAGTTCGAGACGATTCTGGGTAACCAGTTTATTAACGTTATCACCCAGGAGAAACCGACGGGTGATCCTATTTTTCTGGATGGCGTTATCGACAAGGCTTTTCTGAAATCACACATTGAGGATTTCGGCCAGGCTTTCTACGTGTGCGGACCCGGCCCGTTCAACAAAGGCATCATGGCGGCCCTTGAGGAATTGGGCGCCAGCCCGGACGCGCTGATCTTCGAGAAGTAGGTCGCCTCGCAAAATGTCCTGAGCCGAACTCGCGGGTGACACGGACAGCGGCAGCCACGTTGATGCCCGACGAGCTGCCGAGGAACAGGCCCTCCTCGCGCAGCAGGATTAGCTTGTCTGGCTCTGGGCAATCGCGTGGATAGGATCATCTTCCCTTGCGGGTAAGCCTTCCCTGGCGGATTCGGAGAATCCGGAACAGAACGGGCGGTCGTCCGGCCCCAGCGTCACGGTGGTTTTTACCCGAAACACCCGGTTGATCAGGGTCTCCGTAATGACCTCCCGGGGGCTGCCGATGGTATCGAGCTGGCCGTCGGCCAGGACAGCAACCCGGTCGGCGAACTGTGCGGCCTGGTTGAGATCGTGCAGTGACATGACCACGGTCAGGCCGTGTTGGCGGTTCAGCGTGGATAGCAATTCCAGCACTTCCAGTTGGTACCCCCAGTCCAGAAATGTGGTGGGTTCATCCAGCAGCAGAATGTCGGTCTCCTGGGCCAGGGCCATGGCAATCCACGCCCGCTGTTGCTGCCCTCCGGAAAGCGATTCCACGGGCCGTTCCCCGAGATCCGAGACCCCCGTCATTGCCATGGCCTCGACGGTCGCGTTGTCGTCGGCGGTGAGGTTCCGCTGCCACCATTTGCGGTGTGGGAAGCGACCCAGGGCCACCAGGTCCCGAACCTTGATGCCGTCGGGCACGATCGGCTTCTGGGGCAGCATGGCGAGCCTGAGCGCCAGCCGGCGCCGGTCCCACTTCCCAACCGCCTGGTCGTCCAGGTAGACCTGTCCTGAGCGGGCAGGCAGCAGGCCCGCGAAACTTTTCAGCAGCGTACTCTTACCGGAACCATTGGGGCCCAGCAGGCAGGTGATTCCCCCCTCGGAAATGGCCAGCGAAACGTTGTCCACAACCGGTTTGTCGCCGTACGCCAGTGAAAGATGCTCGGTTCGTAACATGGAAGATCCCGGCCTCAGGGTTGACGCGATAACAGATACAGAAAAAACGGTACGCTGAGGACAGCGGAAACCACGCCCACGGGTACTTCGTAGGGTGAAAACAGAGTCCGGCCGAGCAAATCCGCCAATACTGCCAGCACCGCCCCCAATAGTACACACAACACCAACTGGACCGGAAGATTGGCCCCGGCAAGCCGCCGGCTGATGTGGGGGATCAGCAGGCCGATAAAGCCCACGGGCCCCACCACCCCGACGGCACTGGCCGCCAGTAGCGTGGCAATCAGCAGGGCAAAGGCGCGCCAGCGATTCAGTCCCAGCCCCAGGGTGCGGACGTGCTCATCGTCCAGCTGCATGACTTCCAGAGGCCGCACGAGCAGCGCGACACCGGACAGCCCGATGAGCGTCCAGGGTAACAGTGTGCGCAGATGTTGCCATTCGGCGCCATACAGTGAGCCGGCCAGCCATTGGGCGACCAGCTCGGTATGGGCGTGGCCCCAGAATGCCAGCGCGCCCGTGGTCAGCGCGTGCAACATACCGGCAATCACCGCGCCAGTCAGGGTCATTTTGACGGGTGACAGGTGGCCGTGTCGCATGCCAAGGAAGTACACCGCCAGTGCGGTTACCAGCCCGCCCGCCATGGAAAACAGCGGCAAATATTGCAGGGCAAACGACGTATTGTTGTACGGGTCGGCACTGGACACCAGCCAGTCTCCGATAATAAAGGCGACCACGGCCACCAGGCTGGCGCCGGCGGAGATGCCGAGAATGCCGGCTTCTGCCAGGGGGTTGCGGCTCAGCAACTGTAACAGCCATCCTGACAGGGCAAAGTGAATGCCAATCAGGACGCCGGTCAGGGTGCGGGGTAACCGTAATTCGAAGACCACTCGCTGAACGTGTTGAGAGCTGTCGCCGGTCAGTCCGGCCCACACTTGGGCCCAGGTCAGGTCTATGGCCCTCAACTGGACGCCCGCAACCAGGACGATAGTCAGACTGAGCCCGCCCGCCAGAAGCAGTCGGGCTATGGGTCCGGTGCAGAATCTTCGAAGGCCCTGTTGGCTTGCCCTTGATGTTGTCGAAACCGGATGGATCACCTTAAGCGCTCCGGGGTGAGGTTCGCGAATTGAGCAGGTAAATCAGCCAGGGGGCCCCGATGAGGGCGGTCAGCATACCGACAGGTAGCTCCTGGGGAAAGGCGAGCTGTCGAGCCAAGATATCGGCGGCCAGCAACAACAGCCCTCCAAGCAGAGCGCTCAGGGGCAGCCAATGCTGAATCTGGTTGCCGATCATCCTCCTGGCAATGTGCGGCGCCACCAGACCAATAAAGACGATGGGGCCGGTGACAGGCTCGGTGGCATGCCAAGTATCCGAAGAAGCCACCAGGCACCTGCGAGTGCACAAATCACCACGAGCACAACCGCTATTCTTGATTTCATCAGACAGCCTTATCTATTGCCACCGATCAGACACACCTTTTCATGAGCATTGATGCTTGGGAGGGCATTATGCACGCATTACCGTCCGCTCCGAAGCCAAACCGATCCGTCAAAAAAACTTCGAGTCATGCTGTAACAGTTGCAAACCTCATGTGTCGGTATCCGTGAAACGCGAGAAATCTGTGCCCTGACGAACCCGGGCAACGAATAATCGGAACGGAGAGCGCGACAAGATGACTCGGTACTATCGTTACTACTGGATGGGCGGCAACAGATCCTACGAGCCGGACCGCTTCTTCGAAGAATCCCTCGATAAATCCCTTTGGCAAAAGGCCGAGAGCCCAGAACACTGGGATGCCTGCTGGTATACCGGCATGCCGGACCCGGAGTTGTTCAGCCAGGTGGGGCCGGAGCGGACAATCAATCATATCCCCGGCAACAATGCGCTCACGGTGAAAAGCCGGCTGTACCGGAGCCTGATGGATATGCGGGAGCGGGTCGAGCGGCAGGAGAAGGGCGGCAGACACCTGACCGACCGTCTGGCGTTCGTGCCAAAGATGTTTTCCATGCCTGAGGATTACCATGCGTTCCAGCAGGCCGCGCTGGATAATCCGGACAAGCGCTGGATGCTCAAGCCAAAGAACGCCGCCCGTGGCAAGGGCGTTCAGTTGGTGGGTGATCCGGCCGATGTGCCCATGGAATCCTCCTGGATGGTTCAGGAATACCTTGAGAACCCCCACACCATGCATGGCAGGAAATACGTGCTGCGGTTGTATGTGCTGGTCTCTTCCGTTTCTCCCTTTCGCGTTTACCTGTATCACCAGGGATTTGCCAAGCTGGCCTCAATGCCTTACGACGAGGAAAACGCCAACAATCCGTATAGTTATCTCACTAATCCGGATGTGAATGCCCTGAATCTGGATGCCGAAGTACCTGTGGAGTTCGTGGATTTCGAACGTTACCGGGTCTGGCTCCGTGAACAGGGCCACGACGATGAAGCCCTGTTTGCGAAAATCGAGGATATGGTTGCCCTGACCTGCCTGGCGGCCCTCGAGCCCTGGGTCCTGGAGTGCAACCTTAGCCCTTCTCTCGACGTCTGTGCCGGTCCGGAGAGTGGCGGGGATGTTGAGGAAGAAATCAAGGGTGGTCTGGTTGCCGATCTGGTTGAAATGCTTGGCCTGAACCGCCCCGCAGGTAACGATTCCAGCGGTTCCATGGTGGAGCGGCTGGTCCGCGAGACCCAGGCCGAAATGGCGAACAGTGGCGGCTTCAGGAACCTGATACCGGGATTGGCTCCTTCGGCGTACCTGCCGTTCATGGCTCTGCCACGGTTATCGGATTGGGTGGTCGCCCAGGCTCTGTCTGACAGGCCTCTGAAGCAACCCGGCCTGGAAGTCAGTGCTGAGTTTGGAGTCCACCCCTCGACCTTGCGGTACCTGCAAAGACAGGCACGGGGTATGGCCAGAAGCGCCTGAGCGCATGTGGACCCTGATCTTGCAGTAGTCGTTGCGCGGCTGGGGTGTCCCTCTGGAAAGATCAGAAAAACGGCGAGGGAATGATTGATCTTCCCTATAATTGACGGGTGTAACAAATGAATCGGGAGGGTGTCTTGAGCCCTCAGTAAAAAGCAATCAGCGGACAGAGATTCTAAAGAACGCTGACTTTTATCATTGTAGGCCTCCACTGGATAAATCATTTGTTTAGCCCCTATTATTGAACCGCCTGGGCGTGGCTGGAAAAATGGCACTTTAGAACGAAATGTGAGTGATCATTCATTATTGTCTTTTCCGGATTTTCGCTCCTCGAGCGCTTCAACCACCCGCTCGTTGATCTTGCGAAGCAGTTCCTCGTTCGGTCGACCGGAGGAGTGCGCTCTCATGAGACCGGTGCTTGCCCGCAGATTGCCGATGAACGTGCGGCAGTCCCTGCACATCATCAGATGCATTTTCACGGAAAGGGTCTGCCGGGTGGCCAGTTCACCATCAATGTAATCACTGGCAATCACGGCCAGATCCCTGCACATCAGCATTCGCCGGTCTCCTGGAAGGTTTCCACCATGAGAAAGATCTTCTGCCTCGCTCGGTGTAAAAGCACACGAAGGTTAGAGGCGCTGACATCCAGAATGTTACAGACATCGTCGGATTTGTGCTGATGGGCTTCGTACAGCATGAGGGCGGAGCGCTGGGTTTCCGGTAGTGCGGACAGGTGCTTGTCGAGACAGTCGCTGAGGGCGCCGTTTTCCATCAGGGTGTCCGCGGATTCGTGAAACTGCAGCTTCGGCGGCAGATCCCAACGGCCTTTGGCGTTGAACCGGCTGGCAAGCTCCGGCTCAAGACCTTCCGAGAAATCGGTGGCTACTTCGCGATGGCCGGAGCGGAGTGTGTTCTTGCAACGGTTGGCGACAATGCGGTGCAACCAGGTTTTCAGACCCGACCGGCCTTCGAATTTCTGAATGGCATCAATTACCGTCACCCAGCAGTCCTGGACGACTTCCTCGGCGCTGGAGTGGTCCAGATAGAACCGGGCAACAGCCAGCATTCCCGGTGTGTAGAGGCGTACTGCTTCCCGGTAGGACTGATCGTCACGCGATTGCAGGCGCTCAATCATCGCTGCCTCGCCGGAGGCACGAGCGTTAGCCATGGCGGTTTCCTTTGGTGAGCATTTGTTCAAGAATAACAGTAAGTTCTTAAACCCGTAGGAAAGTTCCCTGCGTGCGCTGCTCCAGAGGCCTGGTGGATTAGCGAATCAGCCAGACGGGGCATTAGTGACCAAATTGTTAGATATTCATGAGCAATCGTTGACACAATGTTGGCCTCAACGACGTAAAACATGAGTAACGTGCGAAAAGAAGCAAGATTGACCGGCCCGATGTAACACTTTCGCGACGGGCGTGTCTCTGTTGAATCACGTTTAAGGGTAGCAAGGATTATTACATGACATCGAAAAAATGGGTTCTGGTCGCGCTGATTGTGGCGGTGGTCATTGGCTTTGTCGCCAGTGGTGGTAACGATCTGCTGACGCTTCAGAACCTCAAGGATAACCAGCAGCTTCTGGAAGGCTGGATCGGGCAGAATCTGGTGGTTGCGGTATCGGGATTTGTCGCGATCTATATTGTGGTTACGGCACTGTCGTTGCCCGGAGCGGCGATCATGACCCTGGCGGGCGGTGCGTTCTTCGGTAATCTGTATGGCCTCGCGGCGGTGTCGGTTGCCTCCACCATTGGCGCATCACTGGCGTTTCTGGTGGCCCGCTTTCTGATGCGGGATACCCTGCGCAAACGCTACCGGGACACCGTTGCCAAAATGGACCGGGGTGTCGAAAAGGATGGTGCCTTTTACCTGGCGACCCTTCGTCTGGTACCGGTGTTTCCGTTCTTCCTGATCAACCTCGCGATGGGGCTGACCGCCATGAAACTGCGCACCTACGCGTTGGTAAGCTGGGCGGCGATGCTGCCGGGCACCTTTGTGTTCGTCAACGCAGGGACCCAGTTGAGTCAGATTCAGTCCACTGGCGATATTCTATCGGTCGAACTCCTGCTGTCCTTTGCCTTGCTGGGCCTGTTTCCGCTGATTGCCAAGTTCGCGGTGGGTTTCCTCCGCCGCCGCAAGGTGTACGCTGGCTGGAAAAAGCCGGCATCGTTTGATTACAACCTGCTGGTGATCGGCGGTGGCTCGGGCGGCCTGGTCTCCGCCTACATTGCCGCCGCTGTGAA
Organism: uncultured Marinobacter sp.; assembly: GCA_966210405.1. GTDB lineage: Bacteria > Pseudomonadota > Gammaproteobacteria > Pseudomonadales > Oleiphilaceae > Marinobacter. The sequence continues at coordinate 11,635 of CBIHLH010000001.1, read as the reverse complement.
GGCGAAAGTGGCCCTGATCGAAAAGCACAGGATGGGCGGCGATTGTCTTAATACTGGCTGTGTTCCCTCCAAAGCGCTGATCCGAAGCGCCCGTGCGGCGGATACCCTGCGCCACGCCAGCCGTTATGGCCTGGAATCCGTGCCGGTCAAGGGCTCCTTCAAAAATATCATGAACCGGGTGCAGGCGGTGGTTGCCAAGGTGGAACCCCACGACTCGCCCGAGCGTTACCGGAAACTGGGGGTCGATTGCATCTCCGGCGAGGCCAGCTTCGTATCACCCTGGGAGTTGGAGGTGAAGCATAACGATGGCCACACCGAACGGCTGACGGCGCGCAGCATCGTGGTCGCGACCGGCGGCAAACCGGCGATGCCACCGATCCCGGGGCTTCAGGATATGAATCCGCTGAACTCGGACAATCTGTGGCAGCTTGAAGCGCAGCCGGAACGCCTGCTGGTGCTCGGTGGTGGGCCCATTGGGGCGGAACTGGCTCATGCCTTTGCCCGCCTGGGCAGTGCGGTGATCCTGGTGGAAATGGCGGATCGCCTGTTGGTGAAAGAAGACACCGATGTTTCCAAAGCGGTCAGGGCCCAGTTTGAGGCAGACGGCATCGACCTGAGGCTGGGCCACGCTGCCAAAGAGTTTACCGTCGAAGACGGCGAGAAAGTGGTGTATTGCGATTACCAGGGTGAACGGGTCCGCATTCCCTTTGATGACGTGTTGGTGGCGGTCGGTCGTGCGGCCAACACCGACGGCCTGGGCCTCGGGAACCTTGGTATCGAAACGTTGCCCAATGGCACCGTACCGGTGAATGACGACATGAGCCTGCGGTTCCCCAACGTCTTTGCCTGCGGTGATGTGGCCGGGCCCTACCAGTTCACCCATGCGGCTGCGCATCAGGCCTGGTACGCGGCGGTGAACGGCCTGTTTGGTCAGTTCAAACGCTTCCGGGTGGATTATCGGGTGATGCCCTGGGTGACATTCACGTCGCCGGAAGTGGCTCGGGTGGGCCTGAGCGAGGCGGAAGCCAAAGAAAAGGGTGTGGCCTTTGAAGTGACCCGGTATGGCCTCGACGACCTCGACCGGGCCATTACCGAAAGTGAAGACTACGGCTTTATCAAGGTGCTGACACCGCCGGGCAAGGACAAGATCCTGGGCGCGGTGGTGGTCGGTTCCCACGCCGGGGAAATTCTCGCGGAATTCACCCTGGCCATGAAGCATGGCCTCGGCCTGAACAAGATCCTGGGCACGATCCACCCGTACCCGACCTGGAACGAGTCGGCCAAATACGCTGCCGGCGAGTGGAAACGTGCCCATGCGCCCCAGGGCGCTCTGAACTTGCTGGAAAAGCTGCACGGCTGGCGCCGTGGCAAACACACGAACACACCGAGGAGCCCCTATGCCCCTGACCGAAACCCGACCGGCCCGCAGTAATCGCATACCGGCCGTGGAAGTCCTCGAACTCCGGGCGTTCGACAGCTGGACCCACACCCGCAACGGCGACCCACGCGGTTACATCGACGCGGACAAGCTGAAGGAGTTGTGGATCCACACCGGCACCGCCTGCAACCTGGCCTGCCCGTTCTGCCTGGAAGGTTCCCACCCCGGCGATGGGCGGATTCCGGGCATGAAGCTCAGTGATGTAAAACCGTTTATCCACGAAGCCATCGACATGGGCGTGGAGCAGTTTTCATTCACGGGTGGTGAACCCTTTGTGATCCGGGATTTTGTCAACATCCTGGACTACGCCAGCCAGCACCGACCCTGTTTCGTGCTGACTAATGCCACCGATCCATTGCTCAAACGCCGGCATCAGGTGCTGCCCTTGCTCGACAATCCCTACCCCATCCACTTCCGGGTCAGCCTGGATTTCCCGGACCGGGCCCGCCATGACAAAGACCGGGGAGACGGCAGCTTTGACCTGGCACTGGAGGGCATCCACTGGCTGATCGAGCAGGGGTTCAAAGTGTCCATTGCCCGCCAGACCGACCCGGAGGAAATTCCGGCGGATGTCGAATCGGCCTTCCGGGCGATCTTCCGGGATTGGAGCATTCCTGAAAGTCTGGCGTTTACCGCGTTTCCGGACCTGGGCACGCCCGGTTCTGAGGATGGCAGTCCGGAGATCACCGAGACGTGCATGGAGAAGTATCCGACCAGGGAGGCGCGTTCGCATTTCATGTGTACTTACACGCGGATGCTGGTGAAGAAAGGCGACCGGGTTCGGGTGTATGCCTGTACGCTGGTCGATGATGATCCGCAGTATGACCTTGGGGGGACGCTGGCCGAGAGCATGGATGAGCGGATTATGTTGCGGCATCACCGGTGTTTTTCCTGTTATCGGTTTGGGGCCAGTTGTTCGGCGCCTGCTTAGGGTTGGGTTTGGGGCTCTTCCTTTTTTCCTTCAGGACTGGTTGCTGGTTATTGGCGGCCTGGGGGGTGACGTTATTGTCTCTTGGGAAAAACAACTCGCTTCGCTCAGACATCTTTTTCCTGGCGGGAAAATAACGTCACCCCCCAGACCGCGGATAGTGCATTGCCATTCGCCGACACCACCAAAATCAGAAGCCCCCGGGGCTAGCCCCGGGCCAAAACAACGGAACAAGATAATGAACTTCACAGAAGCCTCCCTGTTTTGGGGATTCCTGCTGGTGTACGGCGTGGTGATGTACGTGCTGTCGCCGAAGAGCAAGAACGCGAATTCGTTCTATAAAGGCGCGGATGATCAGGGTAATCCGGTCGGTCAATGGTCGCTGACGGCCAGTATTTTCATCAGTTGGATCTTTGCCAAATCGGTGACCAACGCCGCCAACCTGGGGGCGGCCTATGGCGTGACCGGCGGTCTGGCCTACGCCAGTTACTGGCTGTCGATACCCGTGGCGGGCTACATCATCTACCTGATCCGGACCCAGACCGGCGCCCGCAGCCTCCAGGACTTCCTGACCTCCCGGTTTGGCCGATTGGCCGCGCTGGCGTTTGCCGCCGCGATTCTGATCCGGCTGTACAACGAAGTGTGGAGCAACACCGCCGTGGTCGGTGGCTATTTCGGGTTGCCGGGCCAGTGGCAGTACTACACGGCGGCGATGGTGTTTACCGTATTTACCCTGGCCTACAGCCTGAAAGGCGGGCTGCGGTCGTCGATTTTTACCGATGTCATCCAGGCGTTCGTGTTTGTGTTCTTTGTCGGGGCCGTGCTGTTCCTGATTATTCCGGCCAACGACACCCGTGCCCTGCTGACCAACGGCGAGTTCAGGCTTGACGCCGGTTTTGATCTGTTGCTGGTGGCGTTGCTGCAGATGTTCAGCTATCCGTTCCACGACCCGGTGCTGACCGATCGGGGCTTTGTGAACAAGGAAAAAACCATGCTCAAGAGCTTCGTGGTCGCGGGTTTGCTGGGCTTCGTGGCGGTGTTTATCTTCAGCCTGGTGGGTGTGCATGCCCGACTCAACGGCATCGACGCCATGGGTAACGCCCCGGCGGCGGTCGGGCAGTCGCTGGGGCTGGCGGCGCTGTTTTTCATGAGTGTGGTCATGATGACGTCTGCGGGCTCCACACTGGACTCCACCTTTACGTCGCTGGCGAAATCCCTGGCCGTTGACCTGCCGCGCCTGGTCAGGCGGGCCCAGGAGCGTCTGCCCAGCATGCGCGTGGGGGCGGTGGTCATGATTATCTTTGCCTTTGCCGGCAACCTGCCCATGTTTTCCGGGACCGATATCCTCAAGGCGACCACTATCTCCGGCACCATGGTCATGGGGCTGGCGCCCGTGTTCCTGTTTTACGGCTTCACCAAATGGTCGCCGTGGAGCTTCCATCTGAGCTTCTGGACCGGTCTCGGGCTCGGGGTATTGCTGGCCGTGGGCCTGGTGCCGGCCAGTTGGGCGATCGGGGAGGGTAAATACGCTATGCTGTTGGGTGTGAACGCGTATGGGTTCCTGATCTGCAGCGGTGGCTTTTTTATGCCGTTGCTGCTTCGCCGCCTGGCCGGTCGCACTTTGGCGGCGGGTGAGACGTGAGGACTTGAAGGAAGGTGAGATGACCGAAGGCCGCAGTTGCCCACTGGCGTACCGCTATTCTCCGGCGTCCCTCTGTCAGGAGCCGACGCAGGTGTCGGCGGATGTGTTGTATGTTATCGGCGGCTTGTATGGCAATCCCTTTGCCCTTGATGAGATTGAACAGATGGCGCTGGCAGAGGAGCGCCAGGGGCACCGTGTGAAACTGGTGTTCAATGGCGACTTCAACTGGTTTAACGCCAGTGATTCGCTGTTCCGGGAGATCAACAACCGGGTGCTGGACCACATCGTCAGCCTGGGCAACGTTGAGTATGAACTGGCCAACCCCAGCCCCGCTGCCGGCTGCGGCTGCGCCTATCCGGAGTTCGTGGATCAGGGCGTGGTTGAGCGTTCCAATCGCATGATGGAACGCTTGCAGGCGGTCGCCGACGGCCATCCGGATATCCGGAAGCGATTGTCTCTGTTGCCCCGTTATCGCTGCTTGATGTTTGGAGGCCTAAAGATTTTGGTGCTGCACGGGGATCCTGCGTCCCTGGCGGGTTGGGGGCTGGCCCATGAATCCTTTGCGGCGGGCAACGGCGAGCCGCTGGCGCAATGGTTCCGGGAATCCGGGGCCGATGTCATAGCCTCCACCCACACCTGCCTGCCCGTCCTCTGGTCTGGCCTGGTGGATGAGCGTAGCCGGGTGGTGGTCAATAACGGGGCGGCCGGCATGGGCAATCTGCGCCACGACCCCCGGGGGCTGATTACCCGGATCAGCCTGTCGAGCCCGGTGGCAGAGCCGGTCGCGGGCCTGGAGCGACGTGGCCTGCATGTCTCACTGATGCCGGTGGCCTACGCGCTCGGACCCTGGCTCGCCCAGTTTGATCAGCTCTGGCCGCCGGGCTCGCCGGCCAGTCTCTCCTACCGGAACCGCATCACCGACGGCACCTCCCTGGCCGTGGACAGCGTTATCTTCCCTACCATTTCGTAATCGACGGTTCACTGGCAGACACCGTGAGCGGGGGCTATCCTGACAATAAAGGTCGGCACTCTGTGACGGCACCCTGTAATGTGTGGTTTTGAGCCTGACTTGAAATATATTTTGTGCTCTATATAATTCACCACTAACTTTTGACACGAACTGACGACATCATGACCTCAGAAGGATCGAATACCACCGCCATCAGCCTCCGCACACCCGTGAAGGATGATGGCTTCCGGCTTCACCAGTTGGTGGCCGAATGCCCGCCACTGGACCCCAACTCGATTTACTGCAATCTGCTGCAGTGCAGCCACTTTGCCGAGACCGGCGTGGCGGCGGAGAAAGACGGCGACCTGGTCGGCTTTATCTCCGGGTACATCCCTCCCGAACAGCCCGAAACCGTGTTTGTCTGGCAGGTGGCCGTTCACGAGAAAGGCCGTGGTCAAGGCCTCGCCAAGCGGATGCTGAAAGCGATTGTCGGCCGTGATGCCTGTAAAGACGTGACGCACATGGAGACGACCATCACCGCGGATAACGAAGCGTCCTGGGCGCTGTTCCGCTCGTTCGCCCGCGACCTGGGGGCGGAACTGACCTACCACGAGCATTTCGAGAAACAGACCCACTTCGGCGGCCAGCACGATTCCGAATTCCTGCTGCGCATCGGGCCCTTCACCAAGCCGGTCTGAACGCCCTGACGTGATGGCGGTCCGCCTTCAGGGCGGCCCTGTCTCCCCCGGTCAACCGATCTCGAACCTGACATGCCAAGAGGCAAATCAATGGAAATTTTCAAGTCGACTGAATCCGAAGTCCGTGTATACAGCCGTGCCTTTCCGGTGGTGTTCAACCGCGCCAAAAATGCCCATCTGTATACCGAAGATGGCAAGGAATACCTGGATTTTCTGGCCGGTGCCGGCTCCCTGAACTACGGCCACAACAACGACATCCTGAAGAAAGCCCTGCTTGAGTACGTCGAAGCCGACGGCGTCAGTCAGGGCCTGGATATGTTTACCAAGGCCAAGCACGACTTCATGGAATCGTACAAGCAACACATTCTTGACCCCCGGGGTCTGAACTACAAAATGCAGTTCACCGGCCCGACCGGAACCAACTGCGTGGAAGCGGCCCTGAAACTGGCGCGCAAGGTGAAAGGGCGTAACGGCATCATCTCCTTCACCAACGGTTTTCACGGCGTCACCATGGGCGCGGTGGCCGCGACCGGTAACAAGCATCACCGGGGCGGTGTGGGGACGCCACTGGGTAACGTCGATTTCATGTTCTACGACGGCTACCTGGGCGACGACGTCGACAGCCTGGCCATCATGGACAAGCTGCTGAACGATGGCTCCTCCGGCATTGAGCTGCCGGCGGCGGTGATTGTTGAAGCCGTCCAGGGTGAAGGCGGCCTGAACGCTTGCCGGGCCGAATGGCTGAAAGGGCTGTCCGAGCTCTGCAAGAAGCACGATATCCTGTTGATTGTGGACGACATCCAGGCTGGCAACGGCCGCACCGGCGAGTTCTTCAGTTTTGAGTTTGCCGGCATCCGGCCGGATATCGTTACCGTCTCCAAGTCGCTCAGTGGCTATGGACTGCCAATGGCGCTGGTGCTGTTCAAGCCGGAGCTGGATGTCTGGGATCCGGGCGAGCATAACGGCACTTTCCGCGGCAACAACATGGCCTTTATCACCGCCCGCGCGGCCGTGGAAACCTACTGGAAAGACGACACCTTCGCGAACGAAGTGAAAGCCAAGACCAAGGTGCTGGGCGATGCCCTGCAGGCGATTTGCGACAAGTACCCTGGTGAGTTCAAAATGAAGGGGCGTGGTCTGATGCGCGGCATCGAGGCCAGCAATGCGGACCTCACCGGTGCGATTACCAAGCGTGCGTTCGAACGCGGGCTGATTATCGAAACCAGTGGGCCAAACGACGAAGTAATCAAGTGCCTGATGCCGCTCACCACCAGCGAGGAGGACCTGAAAAAAGGGGCCGCGCTGCTGGCTGAAAGCGTGGACGACATCATGCAGGAAGGGCTCAGCGAGGCATCGTAAGGCGCCCCGCGCCCCGGGACATTCATTCTGCAGGATAGCAAAGGCACATTATGACGACCCAACAACATACCGTGGAGAAAATCGGCGGCACCTCAATGAGCAATTACGAGGCCGTCCGCGACAACATCATTATTGGTGATCGCAGCAAGGAAGACCTGTACCAGCGGATCTTCGTTGTGTCGGCCTACGGTGGCGTTACCAACGAGTTACTCGAGCACAAGAAAACCGGCGAGCCAGGCGTCTACGCCCTGTTTGCCGACGCCGAGTCCGACTGGGCCTGGGGCGACGACCTCACCAAGCTGGTGAAGTTTCTCACCGACCTCAATGGTGATCTGTTTGAGGATCCCATGCTTAAACAGCAGGCCGACCAGTTTATCACCGACCGTATTGAAGGTGTCCGAGGCTGCCTGATTGACCTGCAGCGCCTGTGCTCCTACGGCCAGTTCCAGCTCGAAGAGCACCTGTTGACCGTGCGTGAAATGCTGGCCGGTATCGGTGAGGCACACAGTGCTTTCAACACCACCCTGAAACTGCAGCAGGAAGGCATCAACGCCCGCTTTGTCGACCTCACCGGCTGGCGCGACGCGGAATTGCTGCCGCTGGATCAGAAGCTCAAGCAGGCCTTCGATGCCGTCGACCTGACCCGCGAACTGCCGATCGTGACCGGTTACGCCCAGTGCAAGGAAGGCCTGATGCGCACCTTTGACCGGGGTTACAGCGAGATGACGTTCAGCCGGGTGGCAGTGATTACCGAGGCCCGTGAGGCGATCATCCATAAGGAATACCACCTGAGCTCCGCCGATCCCAATATTGTCGGCGCCGACAAGGTCGTGCCGCTGGGTCGTACCAATTACGATGTTGCCGACCAACTGGCCAACCTCGGGATGGAAGCGATCCACCCACGGGCGGGCAAGGGCCTGCGCCAGAACGAGATTCCGTTGCGGGTGATGAACACCTTTGAGCCGGAGCACACCGGCACCCTGATCACGGGCGATTACGTCAGCGAGAAGCCGCAGGTGGAAATCATTGCCGGCGCCAAGGGTGTGTTCGCCGTCGAAGTGTTCGATCAGGACATGCAGGGCGAGCCCGGCTCCGACCGTCGCATCCTCGACGTGCTGAGCCGTTTCAAAGTGCGGTTCATGGCCAAGGATACCAACGCCAACACCATTACCCACTACGTGGGCAGCACCCTCAAGCACGTCAAGCGTGTGGTCCGGGCGTTGAAGGAAGAGTTCCCCAACGGCGAAATCAATACCCGCAAGGTGGCGATGGTCTCGGCCATTGGCAGCGACATGAAAGTCCCCGGTATCCTGTCCCGGTCGGTCAAGGCGCTGGCGGACGACGACATCAGCGTGCTGGCAATGCACCAGTGCATGCGCCAGGTGGACATCCAGTTTGTGGTGGACGAGGACGACTATGAGAAGACGATTGTCGCTCTCCATGGTGTGCTGATCGAGCCACACAACCACGAATACGCCATCGTTGCCGCGTAACCTGCTGCACGCCCCGATCCAGGCCGGCCTCGACAGGGTCGGCCTGGATCCGCTCTCTGTTCCTGTCTCATCGCCTGGTGAATCCAGCCGCCTCCTGATGGCGTATCTCCTTTAAATTTCCGACCGGTACCCAGGCCATGCAAAAGACTGACAGGCTGGGACCGTCTCCGACAACATCTGGCCATGGTGAAAGGGATTCGCTGGTCGGGCTGTATTTCAGGGATGCGTCCCGTTATGAACTCCTGGGGGACAAGGCCGAACGTCGCCTTTCCCGGAAACTGACCGTCTGCTATCGGTTGATCAGTGCCGGGCTGGCGTTGCCCGCCGACACCCCCCAGACCTTCCGGACGGTGGTTGGCAGCCTGGGCGATGCCTGCGCGTTTTCCCCACGCTGTCGCCGGGCCTTTCACCTGGCCACCGCGTGCCGGCGCAAACTGATCCAGAGCAACCTGAGGCTGGCGGTACACATCGCCCGTCGCTATGGTCAGCACGGCATCCCCATGTCAGACCTGATCCAGGACGCCAATGTCGGCCTGATCAAGGCGGCTGAGCGGTTCGATCCCACCAAGGGCTTCCGGTTTTCCACCTACGCTTACTGGTGGATCAGTGAAGAAGTGAAACGTTGTCTGCAGCGCGGCACCCGGCTGGTGCATACGCCGGAAAACGTGGTTGATGAGATCCGCCAGTTGCACTCGCTGTCCCTGAAAATGCACCAGAGCCTCGGGCGAACGCCATCCCAGGCGGAACTGGCCCGGGAAATGGAGGCGAGCCCGTCGCGCATCGGTGAACTCCGGGCGCTGGCCGCCCGGGAGCTGTCCACCGACGTGCCTCTGATTGAGGACGGCTCGGTCACTCTGGGCGACAGCCTGGAAGCGGCCCGGCAGGCCAGCCCGGACCATCCCATGTCGGCGCGGGACCGTCGGCGGACCCTGGAGCGGATGTTGGGTGAGCTGGATGACCGGGAGCAAACCGTGCTGTCACGGCGCTTTGGCCTGGGGCTGCCGGAGGCCGAGACCCTTCAGGTGATTTCCGAGGATCTGGGCATCAGCCGGGAACGTGTCCGGCAAATTGAGAAGGCGGCGATCCGGAAGTTGCAGAGCCGTTTTGACAATCCCGAGGATGTTTTTGGTGCCTGAACGAAGGCGCCGGAACCGCTGTCAGACGCCGTGCCGGGTGAAGAACCAGGCACCCACAATGATCTGACAACACACAACCACGATAGTCAGGGCCAGTCGCAAACGCCGGTACCAGGCCGGCCAGTAGACCTTCATCCAGCGCGCATCAACCAGGTACAGCATCAGATAGGCAACTGTGTAGATCGCCACTCTCCCCGGGGTACTCAGTAGCAGGCCGACCCCCGCCGTGACAAAAAAGACCTGGCTCAGGAGCATGGTGACCAGCGGCGAGAGCGGGTAACAGCAGTTGTCCAGCTGCAGGGCGATAGGCCAGTAGACACCCGCCATGAACGCCAGGATACCGGCACTGTAGAGGTAAAAATAACCCAGGAGGGCAACGCTGCTTTGAGGCATCAGGAAGAGGCCGGCAACGCCCAGCAGGAACGGGATCAGCCCGGCAATGCCAACGAGAATGGCCAGTCTTGCAACGGCAATCACGTGCCCTGCCTCTGTATGCTTGGTTTGCAGTGCCTGGTGGTCATAATTGCGCTCCGGATTTGTGACACTCCAGGACTTACGACCCTTTTGGCTATTAAGATCATTGACTCAGTAAATAGCACGCCTGATGCCGCGGGCATTGCACCAGATGATCGTTGACCATGCCGGTGGCCTGCATGAAGGCGTACACGATGGTGGGGCCGACGAAGGTAAAACCGGCCCGTTTCAGGGCCTTTGACATGGCTTCGGATTCGGGCGTGGCAGTGGGAACCTCCGCCAGGGAGTGCCAGTGATTCTGAACCGGCCGGTTGCCAACAAAGGACCACAAAAACTCGCTGAAACCGATGCCCTTGTCCCTTAGCGCCAGGTAACCCCGGGCATTCTTGATGATCGACTGAACTTTCAGGCGGTTGCGTATAATGCCCGGATCGTTCAGCAGTTCCGCAACCCGGGACTCGTCGTAGTGAACAATCCGTTCCGGGTTGAAGTGATCGTAGGCAGCCCGGTAGCTCTCCTGTTTTCGCAGGATGGTTATCCAGCTCAATCCGGCTTGCTGGCCGTCCAGGCACAACTTTTCGAACAGGGCAAGGTCATCGTATTCGGGGCACCCCCACACGGTATCGTGATAGTGCACGTAAAGCGGATCGTTACCGCACCAGGGGCAGCGTTCGGAGGCTTCCATAATGGGTTCTGTCTCGTTCGGGCCTAACGTTTCGGGCGAATGGTGCGCTGGAACAGTGGCTCCCAGGACGCGTCCATGGATTCGGCATCCACCAGGGCAAAGTCCCAGGGCGGCGGCTCTAGCAAAGTGATGTCAGGCCACTGCGGTCGAGGGCCGCGAAACACCAGGGTGGCCAGATAGCCCTCGATGTAACAGCAGCTGGCCTGCCAGTCATGTTCGGGCTGGTCGCCGTAGATTTCAAAATCCTTGCGTACTTCCAGCGTCTGCAGATTGCCGGCAATACCGCGGCCGGTGGCTTTCAGCCAGGCTTCCTTCAGGGTCCAGACCTTCAGAAAGGTGTTGGGATCATCCTCCCGGAACAGCCATTCCTGCTCCACCGGGGAGAACCAGCGCCGGGCCACTTTCTGCCACTGTGGGTGGCGAGTGCAGGGCTCCAGGTCGACGCCAACCGGTGAGCCGGCGCGGGTGGCGCAGGCTGACAGGCCGTGGCTGTGGCTAAGCGACAGGTGCCAGCCTTCGGGGCTTCCGGAAAGGACAGGACGGCCGTCCACGGGGCGGCACTGGTGTGCGGGCAGCCTGGCGGAATGGCTGAGGGCCTGACGTATCAGCCAGCGGCTGGTCAGGTATTCCCGTTCCCGTGGGCCGCTGAACCTGCTTAACACGTCGCGTTCGTACCCTGATAGCCAGTCCGGAGAGCGGGTGCCGAATCCGTCAGTCTGGTGGCACAGCCAGATAGCCGGCTTTCCGTCAGGGCTGTAGCCGTTGGATGACCCAGCCATCAGCGTCCCTCACGTATTCAAAACGATCATGGAGCCGGCTTGGCCGGCCCTGCC